>CAWDIY010000030.1:0-71078 GCA_963802455.1 uncultured Alphaproteobacteria bacterium
ATTGAGCGCCACAACGATGTTCTCGGCCGCCGCCAAGGCGCAGGAAGTCTACTTCCCGATCATCGCCAAGGGCTTCAGCCACCAGTTCTGGCAGGCTGTGAAGGCCGGCGCGGAATCAGCCGCCGCAGCCAACAAAGTGACCATCACATTCGAGGGTCCGAACACGGAAGCTGAAATCGACAAGCAGACCGACATTTTGAACGCCGCCATCGCCAAGAAGCCGCAGGGCATCGGCTTTGCCGCGCTTGACTCGCAGGCCCAGATTCCTGCCCTGCAGAAGGCGGCTGACGCGGGCATTCCGATTGTCGCGTTTGACTCCGGCGTCGAGGGCGACCTGCCGCTGACAACCTGCACCACCGACAATGTCGCCGCCGCAGGCGCAGCCGCCGACAAGATGGCCGAAGCCATAGGCGGCGAAGGCGAAGTCGCCGCGCAGATCCACGACCAGACCTCCGCGACCGGCATTGGCCGCCGCGACGGCTTCGTCAACCGGATGAAGGAAAAGTATCCGAAGATCACCATCGTTGACATCAAATATGCCAATGATGCGCTGAAGTCCGCTGACGACATCAAGGCGACCATGCAGGCCTTCCCGAACCTCAAAGGCATTTTCGCCTCCAACGAAGGCGCGGCCATCGGCCTTGCCGTCGCCAAGAAGGAGTCCGGCTCCAAGGTCGTCGCCATCGGCTACGACAGCGGCAAGACGCAGAAGGACGCCATCAATGACGGCACCCTGCTTGGCTCGATCACCCAGAACCCGGTCGGCATCGGCGAATGCGTCGTCAATTCGCTGGCGAAGGCTTTGAAGGGCGAGAAGCTCGAGAAAGTCATCGACACCGGCTACTACTGGTACGACAAGGCCAACATGGCCGACCCGAAGGTCGCGGCTGTTCTCTACGATTGACACGTGGTCCTTCCGGCATACCCTCTCCCGGTTCGCTGGGGGAGGGAATTCCTGAAAAGCGAGTCTGGCCAAGCATTGTCAGTGGGGCGATACCAAGGCGCTGGGTGGTTCCGTTGGGTCATCCGAAAGTCTTGTGCTGCCCCTCAATCAGGCGTAAATCCGGATATCTCATCCGTTTTGGGATTTCGTTGAAGATTTTGTGGCTGGCGGGCGGCTGCCTGTGCCGTTCAATCTGGAAAGCCGGCGTGAATCTTTGGCTCCTCAAGAGGAGGCAGGCATGATCACAAATTCGAAAAATCCAGCTTTTGTCGTATCGGCGCAGGACGGCCGCGTCATGAATGAGCTTGGCCATACTGCGACGGAAAAAATCACCAGCGAGCAGACCGGCGGGGCCTATTATGTCTTCGATCTGGTGTCGCCGCCCGGCGGCGGAATTCCGCCGCATGTGCATAGCCTGGAGGACGAAATCATATTTGTCGTTGACGGCGACTTTGAAGTGTTTCTCGACGGCAAACTCTTTCCGGCGGGGCCGGGCGCGGTGATGAATTTCGCCCGCGGCACGGCGCATGCTTTCACCAATGTCGGCACGAAGCCGGGAAAGACCAGATGGGTGGTGACGCCCGGAAACATCCTTCCAGTCCTTCTTCCGCGAACTCGCCGAAGTGCCGCCTGGACCGCCGGACATGGGCAAAATCGTCGCCCTGTTCGGCAAATACGGCATGGGCGTCCTGCCGCCGCCGGGCTGAGCGGGCTGTATGGGTTCCGAATGCGCGGGAGAAATCTGGTGCCGCATAGGTGACTCGAACACCTGACCCCCGCATTACGAATGCGGTGCTCTACCAACTGAGCTAATGCGGCATCTGTGGAACTCGTGATAAAGCCACGCGCTGCTGAAATCAAGCGCGGCTATATGTCTGTTTGCGCAGTTTGACGCTTTCGCGGCCGCAACACGTCATGCAACTCGCGATCACAGGAGGCCAGCCGGCCGACATTCAGGGCTTAAGCGTCCCGATATAGGCAATAATGTCTGCGATTTGGTCCGGAGTGGCCACAAAACGCGGCATTTCCGGATGGCCTGTGTCGATCCCCTCAGCGAATGCTTCTTCCAGCGCATCCAATGGATAGCGCTGGGACAATGTTCTGAACGGCGGTGATTTAGGATTTGGGCTTTTGTCCCTTTCCCCCACTGCGTGACAGCCGGAGCAGTTTTCGACAACGAGCATTTTGCCGTGAAGGATGGCTTGTTGTTCATCTGCGAACACTGGCATTGCCAGAAAGAGCACAGCCGCGAAGGCGATTAATTGTCTCATCTCGATCCTTAAGGCCCGCACAGCTGGGACATCGCGGCGAGCATATGCCCGTTTACGCAGGGCGCGTTTGATCGAGGACAAACCCTGCAGTATTTCAAAGATGCGCTCCACCTACCAGTCGAACGCCGGTCCCGTCTCGCGCCGCCCGGTGAAGAACACATCCGCCATCAGCCGCAGCGGCCTGTCGTCTGCGTCGCTTGTCCCGGTCTCCAGAAGCTGCGCGAAACGTGCGTAGATTTTTTCATATTCCTGCGGCTTTTCGTTCACCGTCTCAACGCCGTCAATGTCCAGCACCGCCCCGCCATTGCGCAGTTTCAGCGTCTGCCCCTTGCCGGTGACCACTGTCTGGGTCCAGACTTCGTCATCGCCCTCCAGCCAGTTGAAATGGGCGGAAAGCTCCGGCCCGTTATTGCCCGCTGTCTTGAACCTGATCTGCGCATCCACCGGCGTCTGCCGGTTGGAAGGCACAGTCAGAACCGCGCTGTCGACAAAAAACGGCATGGGCATGATCTTGGTGAAGATCGACATGGCGTTGATGCCGGGATCACAGACACCGAAGCCGCCCGGCTCCCAGACCCAGTCCTGATCCGGATGCCATTTGCGCACATTCTCGCGCCAGTCGATGCGCACAGAGCGCACACCGTCGCGGGCGAGGATGTCGCGGACGCGGTCAACGGCCTCGTTATACTGAGAATGCCACGTTGCGAACAGCACGCGCCCTTTCGCTTTGGAATAGGCGATCAGATCATCCATTTCGGAAACCGTCGCCGTCGGCGGCTTTTCCATCAATACCTCTTTGCCCGCGTCCAGCGCCTCGCGCACCAACGCGTGCCGCACGCCGGGCGGCGTGCAGATTGCCACCGCCTCAAGCTCCGGCATGGCCTTGTAGAGCTCAGCGGCGGTCTTGAAGGTCGGAGCGCGTCCGGAGGAAACTCCGCGCTGGCTAACGGTTGCCGCGAGTTCAAAGGACGGGCTTTTCGCAATGACGGGAAGATGCTGGTCGATGGAAATCTTGCCAATTCCGATGACGGCGACGGAGTGTTTCTTCATGAATCCTGCGCTCCAGAGAACTGAACCTTCAATGCCTTTTACTCCTGCCGTTGCCAAGTCCATTTATCGCCTGTAACCAAATGCGCAAACATTGCAGCGGCGCTGCTTCTCACTGACCGGGGTGAAACATGGCATCGAAACAGAAACGCATCCTCATTCTCGGCACCGGCCTGATGGCCAATGCGCATGCTCAGGCGTTCGGGGCGGACAAGCGCTGCAAGATGGTTGCCGCCATTGACACCAATCAGGAGCGCCTCGATGGCTTCTGCAAGAAGTATGGCGTCAAGCACAAGTTTGCGACAATCGACGAGGCCATCGCCTGGGGCGAGTTCGACGCGATGGTCAATGTGACGCCCGATGCCGCGCATTTCCCGACCACAATGGCGTTCCTCAAGGCCGGCAAACACGTTTTCTGCGAAAAGCCTTTGGCGCTCAATGCGCGGGACGCCTACACGATGGTGGAGGAGGCCGGTAAGCGCAAGCTCATCAACATGGTCAACTTCACCTACCGCAACGCCAGCGCCATTCAGGAAGCCCGCCGACTGGTGCGGGAGGGCGCGCTCGGCGTCATGCGCAACGTCACGGCGTCTTACCGCCAGAGCTGGCTGGTGCAGACCGAAATGGGGCGACTGGAAGACCGAGGATTCCTGGCTCTGGCGGCTTTCCAGCGCGCATGGCTCCAAAGGCGCGCTGGGCGACACGGGCGTGCACATTTTCGATTTCGTCGCCTATGGCGCGGACACAAGCTTCAAGGAAATCTCCGCCCGCCTAACCACCTTCGACAAGGCCCCCGGCGGCAAGATCGGCAAGTACACGCTCGACGCCAATGATTCCGCCATGCTGCAGGGGGACCTCGCCAACGGCGCGGCGGTCTCCATCGTCATCACACGCTTTGCCACCGGCCATTACAATGATTCATTCCTCGAAATGCACGGCACCGGCGGCGCGCTGCGGGTCTGGACCGACGGCCATAGCAGCACGCTGCACGCCTGCCTCGGCAAGGATGTCATCAAGGCCAAGTTCAGGAAGGTGAAGCTCGATCCGACCCCGGTCAACGCGACGAGGTTCATTGATGCGCTGATATCAGGCAAGAACGGCATGCCATCCTTCGAAGATGGCGCAAAGGCGCAGCAGGTCATCGACGCGTGTTTTGTCAGCGACAAGAGCGGCAAGCGGGTGAAAATCTGATTGTTTGAACTGGGGATTTGAGGGTGCTTTTCCGGCCTCGATGCAGAGACATCTTAAGGAGAACAATGTTTTCTGACGGCCGTTTGGTTGTCGAGCGCCGCAAGGTGGCATAACAATTGCCGATCCTTTTGCTCAGCCACGTCATGAAAGGAAGCTCAGTGCCCTATTTTGTAACTATCGGTTACGGTGATCGCGACGGATATGATCGCACGCCTCTAAAGGTGCGCGAGGAAGCCCATGCGCATGACGCAAAGCTCCAAAAAGATGGTGTATTGATGGGAATCGCCGGAAAACCCGTGCAGGTGCGCAATCCCGGCGCCATTGGTGTTGAAACGGTCATCGGCCCGTTCATGTCATCCGCGCTGCCAGTGGCTGGCTTTGCCATTATTGAGGCTGCCACTTTGGATGAAGCGGTGGAAATGGCGTCCAAAGCGCCCTGCGCAGTTGCTCACGGAGTTGTGGAAGTGTGGCCGCTGGTGGAAGCGCAGTGACGAGCCATGCAAACCAATGTCCCTGGAATTCCTCGCGCCTTCGCTTTTGGGCGAAATTGGTCTGCAACAGCTGCTAGCCGCAAACCCGCGCTTTGGCCGCCTTGTACTCATCCGTCAGCCGCCCCACCAGCTCACTCACCGGAACGACCTTCTTCACCGCCCCGATCCCCTGACCCGCGCCCCAAATGTCTTTCCACGCCTTCGCGCCCGTCGCCGCGCCGTCAAAGTCCATCTTTGTTGGGTCCGCCACCGGCAGGTGGTCCGGGTCCATGCCGGCCTTGGCGATGGACGGCTTCAGGTAGTTTCCGTGAATGCCGGTGAAATAGTTGGAATAAACGATGTCGCGCCGAATTTGAATCGGCGATCATCTGCTTGTAGCCGTCAATCGCCCGCGCCTCATCGGTCGCGATGAACGGCGAGCCGATATAGGCCATGTCCGCGCCCATCGCCTGCGCCGCCAGCACCGCGCCTCCGGTGGCAATCGCGCCGGAAAGCAGCACCGGCCCGTCAAACCATTCGCGGATTTCCTGCACCAGCGCGAAAGGGGAGAGCGTCCCCGCATGTCCGCCTGCACCCCACGCGACCGCGATCAATCCGTCCGCGCCCTTGCGAATGGCGGAGTTTGCGTGGCGGTTGTTGATAATGTCATGCAGAACAATTCCGCCGTAAGAATGGATCGCTGCGTTCACTTCCGGCACCGCGCCGAGCGAGGAAATGACAATCGGCACCTTGTATTTCACACACATTCGCAAATCATGTTCGAGCCGCGTGTTCGATTTGTGCACGATCTGGTTCACCGCAAACGGCGCGGCCTGCCTGTCCGGGTTCTTGGCGTTGTGATCCGCCAGTTCCTCTGTCATCTGCGCCAGCCATTCGTCCAGCTGTGCCTCGGGCCGCGCGTTCAGCGCCGGAAACGAGCCAATGACGCCAGCTTTGCACTGCGCCAGTACCAAAGGCGGGTGCGAAATGATGAAAAGCGGGGCCGCGACAGCGGGTATGACCAGATTTTTTGACAGGATTTCAGGCAATGCCATGTTTGTTTCCAGCGCTCTTTCAAAGATTTCCACCTAACTTACGCTTACGCAAACGTCAAAACGTTTTGCCCTTTTCGCGTGGCCAAAGCGGTTTTTCTTGCCGCGCCCCGCTAACCTCCCTGAATTCGGCGCTTTGCAGCCCGCAATCCATGCCCTATAGAAATTCTCAAGGTTCTAGAAATTTGTGCGTGGCGTAAACAAGCTACAAAACACAGGGGCGCTCTGTTTTGGATGCCATAGAAAAAGCGGTCAGAAACGCCCTTGAAAAAGGCGACGCCGAGGACAAGAATTTCCGCCGCCGCGTCTATGTGTCAGCGCGCCACGCGCTGGAAAAGTCCATGAAAGGCAAAAAGCTTACCCAACGGCTGGCCGACGAAAAGTTCTCCCGCCTCTCTGAAGTCGCCGCCAGCATCGAAACTGAGTTTTCGGCGGCGGAAGAGGCCGAAGACTATGTGTCGCAAAGCCGGCGCAGTTATGAGGCCGCCGCGCCTCTGGTTGACCAGGTCGCAGAGAATGTGAAGGTTGAGACCGAGGAGGCTGTGATTGCCGAGGAAGCGCCTGCCGCTGAAACGGCATTTGAACCTGAAATGGAACAGGCGCAACAGGTGATCGAGGAGGCGTTGACTTCTCTTGAACCGGAGCCCGCTGGGCCGCAGGCAGCGGCTTTGGAGGCGATTGTGGCAGAATTGACGCCGCAGCCCGCTGAAAAGCCGGCGAAGAAACCGAATTCCCGCAAGAAGTCTGCGAAAAAATCTGTCGTCGAAGCGGTTGCGCCTGCCGTTGAGACCAGCGACGCCGGTCCTGATCTGTTTGAGCAATCAGAGCCGGATTGGAAAGAGGTCTCGCTACCGGGGCAGTACGACACCCTTCCCGAACCTGAGGCGGAAAAGACACCCGCTGTGACAGAGGAACCGCATGCGGTTGAGCTGAGCACGCGGGAGGCTGAGCCCGGTCCGGATTTGCCGGCCGAAGAGCCGCATGATGACAGCGAACAGGACCTGGAAGATTTGCGCGCGCTCGATGGTGTGCGGATTGACAACATTGATCCGTTCGATGGCTATGAAGCCGCAGCCAAGGCCAGAGATGCCGGAACACAATCCACTGCGGGCGAGCCCGCAGACGAGCAGCAGTACGAAGTGCGCCCCGCTGCAGTCGCTGAGACGGAAGCGGCCCTTTCGCCGGACAAGGTGCGCCAGCGACCCGAGCTGCGGCGCGGCTGGGCGTTCCTGTTCATCCTGATCACGCTTCTCGCCTTCTTTGTCATGGCGCTGTGGATAGCCTTCACGACCGGCGCCTTGAAAATCCGGGGCGCTTCCGGCGAAGCCCCCGACATCAGCGTCACAGTCGCGCCTGTCGACCAGCCGGTGCCCGCCGTTGAAAAGCCCGCCCTTGCGCCGGTGTCCGACGACTGGCTGATGATTTTCCGGCCCGATAATCCTGGTGACCTTGTGGTTGATCCAACCATTAAGGCGGATATCAATGGTCAGGGGCCGCTTGCAAAACTTCGCATTGAGCCCGCGCCGTCAACGACGGGAGATGCAGCGGTGGTGTTCGCAATCGGTGAGGGAGTTCTCCAGCAGGTCGCTGGAAAGAAGGCGGTCTTCGACATTGTCGCCGCCGCCGACAAGGGCAAGCCGACGCAGATTTCCGTTCTGTGCGACTTCGCCGGCCTCGGCGACTGCGGCAGGAAACGCTACCAGATCGACGATGCGACGAGCGACAACCTGTTCCAGATCGAATTCCCGGCCGGCGCTCCGCAGGGTGCCGGCGAGATTATTCTAAACCCGGATGTTGACGGAAAAGGCCGGGCGCTCGATATCTACGCGATCAAGGTTCGCGTCGTAAACTGAGCGTGACGGCTGCCATGGCGGGAGAGCTGGAGGGCGGCGCGCCAGCCAGTCTTCCGCTCTATCCTCCGGTTTTTCTCAACTGGTTCCAGAAGCGCGGCTGGACGCCCAGAACCCATCAGAGCGAACTGCTCAATATCGCCAATGCGGGCAGTTCAGCGCTCTTGATCGCGCCAACCGGCGCGGGCAAAACGCTGGCCGGGTTTCTGCCGAGCTTGATAGAACTTTGCCAGAAGCCTAAGCGCCGGATTGGCGAAAGGCCGCGCGGCGTCCACACGCTCTATATTTCGCCGCTAAAGGCCTTGGCGGTCGATATTGAGCGCAATCTGATGAAGCCGGTCACCGAGATGGGCCTCGCCATTTCGGTCGAGACCCGCACTGGCGACACGCCCGTTCACAAGCGCCAGCGCCAGAAGCTGAACCCGCCCGACATTTTGCTGACGACGCCGGAACAGCTGGCACTGCTTATTGCGTCCAAAGACGCGGATGTGTTTTTCTCCGATTTAAGGACCGTCATCCTTGACGAGCTGCATTCGCTGGTCACCTCCAAGCGCGGCCATTTGCTGGCGCTCGGCGTGCAGCGGCTGCGGACATTCCGCCCACAGCTTCAGGTGACCGGCCTTTCCGCCACGGTCGCCGACAAGGACGCCCTGCGCCGCTGGCTGGTCGCGCAGGACAGCTCGAAGCCAAAAGCGGCGCTGGTTGAGGCTGCGGGCGGCGCGAAGCCGCATATCACCATTTTGAAAACCACCGAGCGCATCCCCTGGGCCGGCCATTCCTGCCGCCATGCGATTCCGGAAATCTATGAGGCGCTTACGCGGCACAAGACGACGCTGCTTTTCGTCAACACCCGCAGCCAGGCCGAATTGCTGTTTCAGGAGCTGTGGCGCGTCAACAATGACAATCTGCCCATCGCCCTGCATCACGGCTCGCTCGACATGTCGCAGCGCCGCCGCGTCGAGCAGGCGATGGCCGATGATGCGCTGCGCGCCGTTGTTGCGACGTCCACTCTCGACATGGGCATCGACTGGGGCGATGTGGACCTTGTTGTCCATGTCGGCGCGCCGAAGGGCGCGAGCCGCCTTGCCCAGCGCATCGGCCGCGCCAACCACCGGATGGACGAGCCGAGCCGCGCCATTCTTGTTCCCGCCAACCGGTTTGAAGTGCTTGAATGCCAGGCGGCTCTCGACGCAAATTACATCGGCGCGCAGGACACGCCGCCGCTGGCCGAGGGCGCGCTGGATGTGCTGGCCCAGCATGTGCTCGGCACCGCCTGCGCCAAACCGTTCCGCGCCGATGAGCTTTACGCCGAAGTGACGGCCACGGAGCCTTATGTCCGCCTTCCCCGCGAAACATTCGACAAGGTCGTCGCCTTCGTCGCCACCGGCGGCTACGCGCTGCGCACCTATGACCGCTATGCCCGCATCAAACTCACAGCGGACGGCACATGGCGCATCGCCCATCCGCAGGTGGCGCAGCAATACCGGCTGAACATCGGCACCATCATCGAAGCCCCCTCACTGAATGTGCGCCTCGTCAAACAGGGACGCGGCTCAAGCGGCAGGGGCGGGCCGGTTCTGGGCAAGGTCGAGGAATATTTTCTCGAAATGCTGACGCCGGGGGACACATTTCTCTTCTCCGGCAAGGTGCTGCGTTTTGAAGGCATCCGCGAAAATGAATGCCTCGTCTCCAACGCCTTCGCACTCGATCCGAAAATTCCGTCCTATGCCGGCGGCAAATTTCCGCTCTCGACATATCTCGCCGAAAATGTCCGCAAAATGCTTGCTTCGCCGGACGAGTGGCATGCCTTGCCCGAACAGGTGCGCGAATGGCTTGAGCTGCAGCGGGAATTTTCGCACGTGCCCAAACAGGACGAATTCCTGATCGAGACTTTTCCGGAAGGCTCGCGTTACTACATGGTGCTTTACCCGTTCGAAGGCCGCCTGGCGCACCAGACACTGGGAATGCTGCTCACAAGAAGGCTGGAGCGCTACGGTGCGCATCCACTGGGATTTGTCGCCACCGACTACTCCCTCAGCATCTGGGGCCTTCAGGATTTCGCAGCCCTTGCGCGGCAGGGCAGGCTGGATTTTGGCAAACTGTTTGATGAGGATATGCTGGGCGACGACCTCGACGCGTGGCTCGCCGAAAGTTTCATGATGAAGCGCACATTCCGCAACTGCGCTGTCATTTCCGGCCTCATCGAAAAACGCCATCCGGGCAAAGAGAAATCCGGCCGTCAGGTCACGGTCTCGGCCGACCTCATCTACGACGTCCTGCGCGCACATGAGCCGGACCATGTCCTCATGCAGGCGGCTTGGGCCGATGCGGCGACAACGCTGCTCGACATCAAGCGATTGGGCGATATGCTGAAGCGAATCAAGGGCCGGATCACCCACCAGGCCTTGGACAGGATTTCGCCGCTCGCCGTGCCGATCATGTTTGAAATCGGCCGCGAGCGCGTTGCCGGCTCGGCGGATGAGGCGCTGCTGGCGGAAGCGGCGGCCGAATATTCGGGAGAAAAGAGACAAAATTGACGGCACTGGCTCGCATGAAAAACCCGGATTATGAACCCACGAGCGCCGCAGCGAAGGTCGCAGGCGTCGACGTCGTGCTTGATCTGTCCGGCGCGCTGTATTTGCCCGAATCCGATGCGCTCATTGTTTCCGATTTGCATTTTGAAAAAGCCTCCTCCTTCGCCCGCCGCCGTCAATTCGTGCCGCCCTACGACACAGGCGTGACGCTGACAGCGCTGGAAAGCGCCGTGCGCGCCTATGCGCCAAAAACGGTCATCTGCCTGGGCGACAGTTTCCATGATCCATTCTGCGCCGAGCGCCTGCTGCCGGATGCAATTTCAAGGTTTGCAGCGCTGGCGCGGGGCCGGGACTGGGTCTGGGTCACCGGCAACCACGACCCGGAAATCCCGCATATGCTGGCGGGTGACCGCGTTGAGGAAATGTGCATCGGACCCTTGTCACTGCGCCACATTCCGCAAAAGGGCGAAGCGGGGACGGGCGAGATCGCCGGACATCTGCATCCCGTCGGACGCATCCTGCGGCGCGGCCGCATGGTGCGCCGCCCCTGCTTTGCCAGCGACGGCAATCGTTTGATCATGCCGGCATTCGGCGCCCTTACCGGCGGTCTGAGCTTGGGCAATCCCGCCTTCAAGGGTCTGTTCGATGTTTCCCGCCTGACCGCATGGATGATTGGCGCAGACCAATTGCATGCGGTTCCTGCACAGGGACTCTGCTGACTATCCCACCCGGATCATGGCGATCACCAGCGCCCCGACGACCATGAATGTCAGCTTCATCCTGGTCTTTCCATACCAGCCCGGCAGCGTCCCGCTCTGCGCCGATAAAACGTCCCACGCGCCCTGACCGGCGAACGACATCGCGAGAATGGCGAGCGCCAGGACCGGCTGCATGAAAATCGTCGCCCATGCGAGAAGCGCGGGAACAACACTGTGCCAGAACGCCCGCGCCGCATGGTCTTCCGCAAATGCCACGCCCCAGCGGACGCCGCCGAGAAATGACAAGATTGCGATGCTGTAGGCGCGCATCGCCAACAGCGCCACATGCCAGTTGGGCTCGCTCGGCTCTGTGCCAAGCAGCCAGAGCAGGCATAGCGCAAATGGCGCAAACCCGGCGAGCGCCAACCGATCTGCCGTCTTCATTTTTCCGCTTTCGCTCTTGACGCCAGCCCACATAATTCTTCAATCCCGCTTGAATATCACCCGGCCAAGCCAGCCGATCAGCATGGCGAGCGTCACTGAGAACAGGCCATAAAAGAACGAGCGCTCGTGCGCCGCGCGGAATATCTGCTGCTCGAAGCCGGATTTGATGATTTCAAGCTCGGTGCGGCTTTCCTTCAGAAACATCCCGTTGCGGAACAGAAAGGCCCTCGCCCGGTGATGCCCGATCGGCACGTCGGCGGGAAGGGCGAGCGTTGCGCGGAACAGATTGGCCGAGATGAATTCCACACCGCCGGGTCGTTCGTTGTAAAGTCCCTGGTTAGTCTTGACGATGCGCAGCGCCTGTGAAAACGGCTCCAGCGTCGCGCGCTTCTGCCCAAATTTAGGTTTTAGATTAAGCCCCTGCGTGCCGAGCGACAGGCTGGCGAATGTCTTGGCGTCGGTGATGTCCTGCATCGACCGGGTCGAAGCCAGCGAATAGGACAGCGGCGCTTCTTCGAAAGTTTCCGATGCGCGGTTGATCCAGATGCCGAGAAAGCGCGATTTCTTGCGCACAACGACATCTTTCGACGGCCCTTCCAGCACCACAACCACGTCATAGCGTCCCTGCCGCTGCACCAGCGGATCGGCATTGTCCAAAGCGCCGAAAATGGTGAGATCCGTCCCCTCAAACCCCGCCGTTATGGCGATCTTGTCGGTGGATAGGCCGATCTGAATTGTCTCCGGATTTGCCTCGGCCAAGGTTTGCGCATGGCTTTCCGCCTGCAGGAAAAAAATGCCGGCCGCGGCAAGCGTCAGGAGCCGCAGCATCACGCGTTTCCGTCCAGTGTGTTGATTATGAAAAGGCTTTCAGGTGTCGCGAACAGGCTGAAAGCAAGCCGCAGCGCCACTGACAGAACCAAAAGCGCCAACAGCGCCCGCAGCTGCTCGCCCCGCAGCCGCTGCCCGGCGCTCGCCCCATATTGCGCGCCGATCACGCCGCCGACCATCAGCAGCACGGCAAGCACAATATCCACCGTCTGGTTCGCCGTCGCCTGAATGATCGTCGTGTAGGCCGTGACAAAAATGATTTGAAACAGCGATGTGCCGATGACCACATTGGTCGGCACGCGCAGAAGATAGATCATCGCCGGCACCATGATGAACCCGCCGCCTACGCCCATCACAGCAGACAACAGCCCAATAAACGCGCCAAGCGCCACGACCGGGATCGCTGACACATAAAGCTTCGACACTTTGAACCTGAGTTTCAAGGGCAGTCGGTGGATCCAGTTATGTTGGCCGGGCTGCTTGAGGTCGGCCGTTGCGCCCAGCCTGCGCTGGCGGAGCGTGCGAACAGATTCAACCAGCATCAGCCCTCCGACCGCGCCGAGAAACACGACATAAAGGATAGAAACCACGAGATCGAGCTGGCCAAGCCGCCGCAGCCCGGCGAAAATCCATGCGCCGAATGTGGAGCCTATGATACCGCCGACCAAAAGTACCGACCCCAGCTTGAAATCTATCGCATTGCGCTTGTAATGCGCCAGCGCGCCGGAAAACGACGAAGCGATGACCTGATTGGCGCCGGTTGCCACCGCCACCGCCGGGGGAATATTGTAAAAAATCAACAGCGGCGTGATCAGGAACCCGCCGCCGACACCGAACATACCCGACAGAAACCCGACCGCCGCGCCCATGGCCAGCAGCACGAACAGATTCACCGAAAGCTCGGCTATTGGCAGATAGATGCCCAAAACTCGGTCCTTGAACGCATCCGCGCTGACACAGTGTCTATGACAGCATGCCGCAGCGGCATCCCGGAAACGAAAACTGCCGCCGCATTATGACACTATTTGAATCAAATTAGGATTTTGTAACCGAAAACAGGCATCCGCGATGTTTTCGCGGATGGCCTGTGTCGCGGCAAGAGAATTACTTGGCTTTGGCAAGCAGCGAGCGGACCAGCGCCTCGTCGACTTCGCCCGTCGCCTTCATGCCGTTGGCGGCCTGATAGGCGGCGATGGCCTTCGTCGTCTTGCCACCCATCACGCCATCCGGCGCACCGGCGTCATAGCCGTTCTTGGCCAAAATAAGCTGGATGTTGCGGATCGCCTTTTTCATGTTGACCGGCGGCTCGCCGACACTGGCGGTCTGGCCGGGACTTTCCTTCCATGAGTCCGGAACCTCAACCGAGTTGACTGCAGGCTCGGCGTCCTTGGCCTTCCACAAATCGGTTGACGCGCGCGCTTTGGCCAGCTGTTCGGGCCGCATCGCATTGGCGATCTCGTCGCGCTTGGCTGCGGCGTCCTTGTCACCGGATTTGGCGGCAAGCGCGAACCACTTGTAGGAATCCTCAAGGTTCTGCTTCACGCCAAGGCCCTTGGCGGCAAGTATGCCGAGATTGTACTGGCTGTCCTTGACGCCGAACTCGGCGGCCTTGGTGAACCATGTCGCCGCTGAATCATTATCCACCGGACCGCTGGCACCCATGGCGAACAGAACGGCCAGGTTATGCATGGCGCTGGAATTGCCCTGCTCGGCGGCCATCTGGTACCATGTCTTGGCCTTGCCCGCGTCGCGCTCGACCCCAAGGCCCTTTTCGTAGAAACTGCCGATGCGGAACTGCGCGGGGGCAAAGCCCGAGTCGGCGGCCTTGGCATAGTATTTTGCCGCCTGCTTAAGGTCTTTTTCCACGCCGCGGCCATCTGCATAGCGGCTGGCGATCTCAAAGAACGCCTTGGCGTCGCCCGAAGCCGCCGCTTCGCGCAAGGCGATCGGACCGGCGTCAGCCGGCGGCATTTCAGCATTTGCCACGGGCTTCATCGGCGCTGCGTCAGCGGGCGCCTTGGCCATTGCGTCCGCCTGGGCATCCATTGCCTTGTCCTGCGGCGCGGCAGCGGTTGTTTCACCCGAAACAGACGGTTGCGTTCCGTCAGGCGACGGCTTGTTCATCGACATTGCAGGCAGATCGCCGGAACCGGCAGGCTCCATCATTGCGTCCGTTGCGCTGGCGCCCTTCTCAATCAAGCGCACGCTGCCCTCAGCAGGTGCGGTTTTGGTCTTGGCGGGATCGAGTTTGGCGCTTGCAGGCTCTGCGGGCGCTTTTTCATCGACAATGACAGGTGCTTCCGCTTTGGCGGTCTCAGGCGCGCCGGAGAAATAGGCTTTGCCCAGCTGCAATCCGGCCAGCGCCACAATGACAGCGGCGATCGCCATGAACAGCGGCTTGCGCTGGCGCGACATCAAATCAGCGACGCCGGACTTTTGCACCGCATCAGCCTTGCCGGAGGCTTTCTTCAAAATTTCGGCTTCAGCGGCGGCGGCCTGCGCGGCGCGGCGTGCAGCGGCGATGAGGTCGGACTTGACAATATTCTCGCTTCCGCCCTCATTGCGGCTCTGCCGCTCCTCACGCACCCGCTTCATGATGGAATTGAGATCGGGCGCGCCGCTGCCAGGCTCAAGCGGCTGGTTGGCTTCGATGCCCTCGAACGGCGAGTTCTTTGCCGCCGCAGGCGCGGGATCGCCGGCAAGCATTGTCTCTGTTTTTGCTTCGCCGCGCACAGCCCGTGCCAGGCCTCCGAGAATGGAGGATTTTGCCGCGGGCTCGGCCTGTGCGGCCCGCCGGTCTTCGGCTGCGGCCGCAGCCGCTGCGGCCGCCGCCGCAGGCGAGCGCGTCACATTGCGCACCGGCTCGCGGATTTCGGGTTCAAAGACCGGCTCTTCGGGATCAAGCGCGGGAGTATCAGACCCAAAGTCAAAACTGCGGGCGGGTATCGCGGTGGAGCTGGCCAGAGCGCCCGCGCGCGCCGGGGAAAGAACGGGAGGGGCGCTGTCAACTTCAATGGTCGACAGGCGGTCGACAATTTTCAAAAGCGTGTCGTGAATCGCCTCAAACGTGCGGGAATTGCGGTCATCGGCCTTTCGGGCCATGGCTTCCAGCGATTTGAGATCATTGGCAAGGTCCAGCACCGCCTCGCGCTCGCCGGCGTTCACCTGCGGCAGCGACATGTTGCGGATAGCGTCCTCCGCCGCTTTGCGCGCCGCATCCAACAGCGCGTCGCGGTTGGCGCTGAGCGAGGTTTCAATGGCGGAAAGGCGCGGAGAAATGTCCTCATAGTCCGCCATCGGCGCGGCGGGCCGATCCAATTGCAGGCTCAGATTCTTCACCTGGGTCTCAAGGTCGCGGATAATTCCCGGATCAACCGACTGTCCGCCGGCTTTTTTCTGCTTCTCGTCAACCTTGTGGTAGAAATCGGCGAAGCGGCTGTTGATCAGCTCAAGAATTTCCGGGTTGTGCTGGACCGGCGCATTGTCCGACTCTTCAATGCGCTGCGTCAGCTCCTGCAGGCGGCCTTCAAGGTCGCGGAAATAGCCAAGCGTCTGGTCCGTCGCGTCGCGGCTCTTCTTATCGATGGCGCTGGCGATCTCATACAGGCGGTTTTCCAGGCCCTGCATCATCACATCAGAACTCTGATCGGCCGGCTTTTCCGAGATTTTCCGCGAAATCGCATCGATCTGTCCGGAAAGGCGGGTGATCTGCTCCTCAGGCATCGCTGCGGAGCGGGCCATTTCGTCGAAACGCTCGGTCAGCCCGGCGATCCGGGCCGCCATATGCTCGGCCAGCGTCTGCGCCGAGTCGTCAACTGCGATTTCTTCGACCCGTTGAGACAGCGCGGAGAGCCGCGCCTCAATCCGGTCAAAAGGCGTGTAGTCAATGCTGACAGCCGGCGCGGACACCGAAGACGCGACGATCGCGCGGCTGATTTCGTCGAGGCGGGACTCAATGACTTCGAGATGCTCGGCCGATACGCCGGGATTCTGCCGCGAAAGCCCGTCCAGCGCCGTTGCAAGAACGCGCACCTTCTCTTCCAGCGACTGCAGCGAAAGCGACTGCGGCAGGCTGTCAACGGCGCTCTGAATTTCCTCAAGGCGGCCCGCAAGCTTTTCGAAGGCGGGATCAGAATCAAGCGGCCTGTGCTCATACGCTTCCCAGCTGCGTCCGACCGAGCGAAGCGTGTCCTCGCGCGCCAGCAACGCCGACATTGCGCTTCAGCTCTTCAATTTCGCGGCGCAACAGCTCGCCGGTCTTGTCGGCCGGCCGCTCCGTCAATCCTCTGATGTCGGCGCGCAGACGGTTGATTTCAGCGGACACGGCGTTGAGGCCGTGGAAACTCTCTTCTTCCCGGCGCGCCTGCTCAATGTCATGCGCAAGACGAGAGAGGGAATGCGAAGGCGCGGGCGCGGCGGGACGTGCATAAGCGGGCGGGGCGTACCCTATTCTGTCATCACGCTGGCTGAACTGCACGCCCAGCTGCTGGAAGCGCTCGGCATAGTCGTCGCGGCGGGGCAAGGGCGCGGCTTGGGGTCCGGTCTCTTGACGCGGTCCGAGATTGCCGACGCGCGCCTCTAATCCATTCAGCGTGCGCTCCAGATCATCCAGGGCAGACGCGCCCCGGCGCGTCCGGTTGGCGTTCAATCCGTCAAAGACGTTTCTTCTGGAAGTCATGTCAGCGTCCGCTCTTCTCTCACAGGCACGAAATTAGATAAAGTGCACCGGTTCAGATCCATGCGCGACGCAATACGGATGACATGGATCACCAATCGCGGCACATTTCGCCAATCGTGGTAAACAACCCGTTAACCTTGCTTAAGAAACTCAGAAATATTGCGTGCAGACGCATTGTTGGCCGCCGATTGTTCAATTGTGGCGGGATTGTGGCAAAAATCCTTGATCAGACAGTCAAAAAGCAAAGGTCTGTTTTTTGATAATCGTCTTCGCCGATTCGCAAACCTTGCACTGCCGCCAGCCACTCTTCTCAAAGTGTAAGCGGCTTTCGCCACTATGCCCATATTGAAAAAAAGTTTGTACCCGCCTTGCAATTTTGAAAGCGCTTTCATATTTACCTTTACGTAAAGGGGCGGGGCGCCCAACGGCATCTGGCACGCCAAATGTCGCAACAGAAACGTTACAGGTATGCAGCTTGTGTTAGCTCTCAACTTTGGTTGATGCTGAACAGCGTGCGCTTGGCTGCAAGAAAGGTGACGCATGACGATGAATGCTGTGACATTGAATGCCGGTAATGAGAGCACGCGCGCCAATATAAAAGCGGCGCCGGAAACCATGGTTTCACGCATTGGCGATTTGGCCGGTCAGTTCGGCATCACGCTGCGGGCGCTGAGATTTTATGAAGACAAGGGCCTGATCACCCCGCAGCGCAATGGCACGACACGGCTTTACGATTACCGTGACCGCGCCCGGCTGAAGCTGATCCTGCTCGGTCGAAAGGTCGGGTTCTCGCTGCGAGAAGTCAAGCAGCTGCTCGACCTCTATGATCCCTCCGGATCCAATAGTGCCCAGCTGCGCGCCACGCTGGATAAGACGGCCAAGCAGCAGCAGAAACTGGTCGCTCAGCGCAATGCGATTGATGAGGCGATTGAGGAAGTGCAGAAACTGATGAATACGGTTTCCGGCCTGATTGATGCTCCAGCCAAGCCCGAGCGGCTTCGGCAAACCGCCTGAATATCACGCTTTGAGTTTCAAACCCGGGCAAAGGGGCCAATGTCGTCCCGGGAGCATGCAGACTGCCCTGGAATCCGTCCAATTTCTTACAAACAAAATTCGGAGACCAGGGCCCTTTGTCTATTGACGTTTACGCGAACGTCAATATTTGGTAGGCATATTTTGATGATGCCTTGAGTGAAATTTTAGGGCAGATTGAAATTCTCGGAGGAGCCCTGAATGCCGTCATACCGCGCGCCCGTCGAAGACACGCTTTTCATTCTCAACTATGTGCTGCGCTATGAGCGCTACAGCAACCTGCCCGGGTTTTCGGACGCCACGCCCGATGTGCTCGAAGCGATCCTTCAGGAAGGCGGCAAGTTTGCCGAAAATGTCCTTCATCCCCTGAACAAATCCGGCGATTCTGAAGGCTGCGTCCGCCATGCAGACGCCAGCGTCACAACGCCAAAAGGCTTCAAAGACGCCTACGCACAATACAAGGACGCCGGCTGGATGGGCCTGTCCGTTGATCCGGAATATGGCGGGCAGGGGCTGCCCTATGTCGTCCACTCGGCCATCGCCGAATATTTCTCCGCCGCCAACATGGCGCTGACCATGTATCCGGGTCTCACCCAGGGCGCGATGGCGGCGATCCATGCGCATGGATCGAATGAGCAGAAGTCCACTTATCTGCCCAACATGGTCTCCGGCCTCTGGACCGGCACGATGAACCTGACCGAACCGCATTGCGGCACAGATTTGGGGCTGCTGCGCACCCGCGCGGTCCCACAGGGCGACGGCTCCTACAAGATTTCCGGCCAGAAGATTTTCATCTCCGCCGGCGAGCACGACATGGCCGACAATATCATCCACCTCGTCCTCGCCCGCATCGAAGGCGCGCCGGAGGGGGTGAAGGGCATTTCTCTGTTCATCGTTCCGAAGTTCAATCTCAACGCGGACGGCAGCAACGGTTCGCGCAACGCCGTTTCCTGCGGCTCCATCGAAGAGAAAATGGGCATCCACGGCAATTCGACCTGCGTGATGAATTATGACGAAGCGACCGGCTACTTGCTCGGCGAGGAGCACAAGGGCCTCAAAGCCATGTTCACCATGATGAACGAAGCGCGGCTCGGCGTTGGCGTTCAGGGCTTGGCCGTCTCCGAAATTGCCTACCAGAACGCCGTCATCTACGCCCGCGAGCGGATTCAGGGCAGGGCGCTGACCGGTCCGAAAGCCTTGGACAAGAAGGCCGATCCGATCATCGTCCACCCGGATGTGCGCCGCACTTTGATGACGATCAAATCGTTCAATGAGGCAGGCCGCGCATTGGTGCTCTGGACCGCGATCCAGTCCGATGTCGCGCACCGCTCCGGCGACGACAAGTCCCGCGAGGTCGCAGATGATTTGCTCGGCCTGATGACCCCGATCATCAAGGGCGTCCTCACCGACAAGGGCTTCGACCACGCCGTCATGGCGCAGCAGATGTATGGCGGCCATGGCTATATCGAAGAATGGGGCATGAGCCAGTTCGTCCGCGACGCCCGCATCGCCATGATCTACGAAGGCGCAAACGGCGTGCAGGCGCTGGATTTGGTCGGGCGCAAACTCGGCGCCAACGGCGGCCGCGCCATCATGGCCTTCTTCAAGGAAGTCGGCGAATTCTGCGAGGCCAACCGCGCCGATGAGAAAATGGCCCCTTATACAAAGTCGCTGAAGAAAGGCCTCAACGACCTGCAGGCCGGCTCCATGTGGTTCATGCAGAACGGAATAGTCAATCCCGACAATGCCGGCGCCGGCTCCACCGATTTCATGCACCTCTTCGGCCTCGTCGCGCTCGGCTATATGTGGGCGCAGATGGCCAAGACTTCGCAGGAGAAGCTTGCTGAGGGCGCAAACGGCAAGGCGGCGTTTTTTGAGACGAAGCTAAAGACGGCGGACTTTTTCATGGGCCGCGTGATGCCGGAGACGTCAATGCGGCTGGCAAGGATACAGGCTGGCAGCGAGGCCGTGATGGCGCTGGCAGCGGAGGCGTTTTAACTAGGATAGCTTTGCGCGAGGCGCCCCCACCCCTAACCCCTCCCCACAAGGGGGAGGGGGACTAGCGCGGAGAATCCCCCTCCCCCTTGTGGGGAGGGGTTAGGGGTGGGGGCGCCTCGCGCCGCTGTTTGATATTTGAAAGACTGACCGACCAGAAGAACACTCGCCCGAAAGGACCCACCCCATGTCAGAAGCCTACATCTACGATCATGTCCGCACCCCGCGCGGCCGCGGCAAGAAGGATGGCTCATTGCATGAGGTTCCGGCCGTCCGACTCGGCGCGAAAGTGCTGGAGGCCATCCGCGACCGCAACGGCCTCGACACCAGCAAAGTCGATGACATCCTGTTCGGCTGCGTCGATCCGGTCGGCGAAGCGGGCGCGGTGATCCCGAAATCCTCCGCATTTGAGGCGGGTTACGATTTCAAAGCCCCCGGAATGCAAATCTCCCGCTTCTGCGCCTCCGGCCTTGACGCGGTGAATTTCGGCGCAGCCAAGATCGTGCAGGGCGCGGACGATATCGTCATCGCCGGCGGTGTTGAATCGATGTCGCGCGTCGGCATGGGCGCGGCGGGCGGCGCCTGGTATATGGACCCGTCGGTCGGCCTGCCGAGTTATTTCATGCCGCAGGGCGTCTCCGCCGATCTCATCGCCACAAAGTACGGCTTCTCGCGCGACGACGTGGACGCCTATGCCGTCGAGAGCCAGAAGCGCTCGGCGCATTCGTGGAAGAGCGGCTATTTCAAAAACTCGGTCATCCCGGTGAAGGACCAGAACGGTCTGACGATCTTGGACCATGACGAGCACATGCGCCCAACCACCGACATGCAGTCGCTGGCCAGCCTCAACGCCTCTTTCATCATGCCCGGCGAAATGGGCGGCTTTGACGCGGTGGCCATTCAGGCGCATCCGGATGTCGAAGCCGTCAACCATGTGCACCACGCCGGCAATTCCTCCGGCATCGTTGACGGCGCGGCGGCTGTGCTGCTCGGTTCCAAGGCGGCGGGCGCGATGCTCTCCTCCAAACCGCGCGCCCGCATCCGCGCCTTCGCCAATATCGGCTCCGACCCGGCGCTGATGCTGACCGGCCCGGTCGATGTGACGGAAAAGCTGCTAAAGCGCGCCAATATGAAACTCTCGGACATTGACCTGTTCGAACTCAACGAAGCCTTCGCCGCCGTCGTCCTGCGCTACATGCAGGCCTTCGACATTCCCCATGACAGGATCAACGTCTGCGGCGGCGCCATCGCCATGGGCCACCCGCTCGGCGCAACCGGCGCAATGATCCTTGGCACTGTGCTGGACGAGTTGGAGCGGCGGGATTTGAACACTGCGTTTGTGACGCTCTGCATCGGCGCGGGCATGGGCACGGCGACGATTATTGAGCGGGTGTGACAAATGGAGGGCTCAGCGCGAGGCGCCCCCACCCCTAACCCCTCCCCACAGGGGGGAGGGGGACTAGAAGCGGCTCTGGAACCCCTCCCCCTTGTGGGGAGGGGCAGGGGTGGGGGCGCCTCGCGCTGTCGTCTCCGCCGAGCTGAATTCCGAGACATTCTCCGCGCAGCGCGCGTCCATAAGCTGACAGGAACCCGGCCATGACCTACACCAACTTCAAATTCGAAACCGATTCCGACGGCATCGCGCTCATCACCTGGGACATGCCCGGCAAGTCGATGAACGTCTTCACCGAAGAGGTGATGAACGAGCTGGATTCCATCATCGACAAGCGTGAAAGACGAGGCGGCGATCAAGGGTGCTGTCTTCACCTCCGGCAAGGATTCCTTCTCCGGCGGCGCGGACCTGACCATGCTGAAAAAGATGTTCCAGGTCTATCAGGACGAGAAGGACAAGAACCCGCAGGGCGCGGTCAAGCTGCTGTTTGATGTGGCGGGCCGCATGACATGGCTGTTCCGCAAGCTCGAAACCTCCGGCAAGCCCTGGGTCTCGGCGATCAACGGCGTCTGCATGGGCGGCGCGTTTGAGCTGTCGCTGGCCTGCCATGGCCGCGTTGTGGCCGATGCGCCGAAGGTCAAGCTGGCGCTGCCGGAAGTCAAGGTCGGCATTTTCCCCGGCGCCGGCGGCACGCAACGCGTGCCGCGCCTCACCAACCAGCAGGACGCTTTGCAGATGATGACGACGGGCCAGAGCCTGTCGCCGTCGCGCGCCAAGGCGATGGGTCTGGTGCATGAAGTCGTCGCGCCGGAAAACCTGATCGAGGCCGCCAAGGCCATGATCAAAAACGGCTTGAAACCCGTGCAGCCATGGGACGAAAAAGGCTTCAAACTCCCCGGCGGCGCGGTCTATTCGCCCGCCGGCGCAAACCTCTGGCCCGCCGCCACCGCCATCCTGCGCCGCGAGACGCAGGGCAATTTCCCCGGCGCGGCGGCCATTCTGAAATGCGTCTATGAAGGCCTGCTTGTCCCCTTCGACACCGGCCTGAAAATCGAACAGCGCTACTTCACTGAAATTCTGCAGACGACTGCCGCAGGCATGATGATCCGCTCGCTCTTCGTCTCCCTGCAGGAGCTGAACAAAGGCGCGCGCCGTCCGAAGGGCATTGAGACCGGACAAGCTGACAAAAATCGGCGTCGTCGGCGCAGGCTTCATGGGCGCGAGCATCGCCTATGTCACCGCCAAGGCTGGCATTCCCGTCACCATCCTCGACCGCGACTTGGACGCGGCGAACAAGGGCAAAGCGACCTCCGACGACCTCATCACCAAGGACATGCAGAAGGGCCGCGCCAGCCAGGACGACAAGGACGCGCTGCTCGCCCTCATCACACCGACCGCGGATTATGCCGATCTTGACGGCTGCGACTTGGTCATCGAGGCCGTCTTCGAAGACCGCGATGTCAAGCGCGTAGTGACCGAGAAGGCCGAGGCCGTTCTTGCGCCGTCCGCCATCTTCGCCTCCAACACCTCGACGCTTCCCATCACCGGCCTCGCCACGGTTTCCAAGCGCCCGGACAATTTCATCGGCATCCACTTCTTCTCGCCGGTGGACAAGATGATGCTGGTCGAAATCATCATGGGTGAAAAGACCGGGCAGAAGGCGCTGGCGACCGCGCTTGATTACGTCCGCGCCATCAAGAAGACGCCGATCGTCGTCAACGACACGCGCGGCTTCTATGTGAACCGCTGCGTGCTGCGCTACATGTCGGAAGCCTACAACATGCTGATCGAAGGCGTGCCGCCCATCATGATCGAAAACGCCGCCAAAATGGCCGGCATGCCCGTCGGCCCGCTGGCGCTGAACGACGAGACGGCCATCGACTTGTCGCAGAAAATTCTCAAAGCCGCGCTGGTGGACATGGGCCCGAAAGCCGTCGATCCGCGCCACATCCTGCTGATCGAAACCATGGCGGTCAAACACGGCCGCCTTGGCCGAAAGAACGGCAAGGGCTTCTACGACTATCCCGCCAAGCCAGCCAAGAAACATCTCTGGCCGGAGCTGAAAACCCTGTATCCGCAACAGGACTCTGACAAGGTGGACATCAACGAGCTGAAAGAGCGCTTCCTCTATGTGATCGCTTTGGAGGCTGCCCGCGTCATGGAGGAGGGCATCGTCACCGACCCGCGCGAGGCCGATGTCGGCTCGATTTTGGCCTTCGGCTTCGCCCCCTATACGGGCGGCACGCTGTCTTACATTGACGGGATTGGGGCTGCGGAATTTCTCAAGCGCGCCAATGAGCTGGAAGCCAAGTACGGCCACCAGTTCATGGGCAATAAGATGCTTGAGGACATGGCGGCGAAGGGCCAGTCGTTCTACGAGCGGTTTGATCCTTACACCAAAAAACAGGCGGCTTAACAAACGTCATCGCGGCGGCAATTGACCTTTGCCGCCGCGCGCGCATATCCTTCAAGCGAAAGGAGCCCGCATGTACCGGCAGGTCACGAACGAAATCGCAGTCTCGGTCGAGCCGATCTATCTTGATGGCCAGTCCGTGCCGGACGAGAGCCGCTATGTCTGGGCCTACCGCATCGTCATTGAAAACAATTCAGGGAGCACCGTGCAGCTGCAGTCGCGCTACTGGCGCATCGTAGACGGGAACGGCCGCGTCGAGGAGGTGCGCGGCCCGGGCGTCGTCGGCGAGCAGCCTATCCTCAATCCCGGCGACAGCTACACCTATTCCTCCGGCTGCCCGCTGACCACGCCGTCGGGCACCATGGTCGGCAGATACCAGATGCGCGATGATGGCGGGCGGGATTTTGAGATCGATATTCCGGCGTTCTCGCTGGATATTCCGGGGGAGAGGCGGGTGTTGAACTGAGCGGCCCTCAGCCTTTTGGCTGCGGCCCCGGCTCCACCGGCATTTGCACTTTTCTTTCAGATCAAATGGGCTGGATCACCCCCACCCCTAACCCCTCCCCACAAGGGGGAGGGGGACACGCGCGGTTCTTCCCTCCCCCTTGTGGGGAGGGGCAGGGGTGGGGGTGGTCCAGCCCATGCATTTGATGGGAAGGGCGAACAGGCAGGCGGAGGGCAGCCTTAAAAACGGCATTCGCACGCTGCCCTCACACCCCAAACTGCCCCGGCTCAAACACATATTCCGTCGAGCAAAACTCGCACCGGACCTTTATCTTCCCGTCCTCAACCGAGTCCCGTATCTCCTCAGCGCTAAAGCCTTTCAGCACGCCGCGTATCTTGTCTTCGGAACATGAACAGTCGTCCAGCACTTTTGTCGCCGGAAACACCCGCGCGCCGCGCTCGTTGAACAGGCGGTAGAGCAGCCCCTCGACGCCGACCTGCGGGTCGGTCAGCTCGGAATCCTCAATCGTCGAGGCCAGCGCCTTGGCTTCCAGCCAGGCATCGTCCTCGTTGTGAAATATCTCATGCCCCTCCGGCGCGTCGCCGCCGGAAATGTCGCCGAGCCGCATCCGCTCAGGGCTTTCCGGAAGGAATTGCACAATGATGCCGCCCGCCCGTATGCGCTCAACCATCTTGCCGTCACTGTCGCGCGCCAGCAGCGTCGCAGTCGAGAGCCGCACATAGGTTGGTATCTGCTCGGACTGGCGGAAATAATCGCGCGCCACTTCCTCAAGGCTGGACCCGTCGAGCGCCACAATCCCCTGATAGCGCTGCATGAATTCGCCCTGGTCAATTGTCAGCGCCAATGTGCCCCGGCCAAGCAGCTCCTCGGGCGACGTTCTGCCGTCAGCGACAGCTTCGGCCAGCGCCTCTTCGTCAAACGCCGCGTAGGCGCGCACCGACTGCGGCGCGCGGAAATCCGTCACCAGCATTGATACCGGCCCGTCAGACTGGGTCTGCAGAATGAACTTGCCGTCAAACTTCAGCGACGTGCCTAGAATGACGGTGAGCGCGATGGCTTCGGCCAAAAGCCGCGCGACTTCCGGCGGATAAGCGTGTCGCGACAGGATGCCGTCCAAGAGCGGGCCGAGTTGCACCGCGCGCCCGCGCGTGTCGAGCCCTTCCACCTGGAACGGCACGACATGGTCGTCGCCCGCAGGCAGGACGCCCGTGCCGGAGGGAAGAGTATTCATCTTATCAAATCTCGTTCATGCACCAGGCAAGGATGGATTTCTGCGCATGCAGCCTGTTCTCCGCCTCGTCAAACACGACGGACTGCGGCCCGTCGATCACTTCGTCCGTCACTTCCTCGCCCCGGTGCGCCGGCAGGCAGTGCATGAACAAAGCGTCCGGCTTGGCATGCGCCATCAGCGCCGGGTTTACCTGGAACGGCAGGAACACATTGTGCCCCCGCGCCCGCGCTTCCTGCCCCATCGACACCCAGCAGTCGGTGACGATGCAATCCGCATCCTTCACCGCCGCAATCGGGTCATTGGTCATGTGGACATGCGAGCCGTTGGCCTTGGCCCAGTCTATGTAGCGCTGCTGCGGCTCCGATCCTTCCGGCACGCCGATGGACATGTCGAAGCCGAACCGCGCCGAGGCCTCGACCATGGAATGCAGCACATTGTTGCCGTCGCCCGACCAGGCGAACTTGCGCCCTTTCACCGGCCCGCGGTGCTCCTCATACGTCATGATGTCGGCCATGATCTGGCAGGGATGCGTGTCGTCGGTCAGCGCGTTGATCACCGGGATCGTCGCATGTTCTGCGAGCTCCAGCATCCGGTCATGCGTCGTCGTGCGGATCATGATGAGATCAACATAGCGCGACAAAACTTTAGCGGTGTCCGCAATGGACTCGGAGTGTCCCAGCTGCATTTCCTGGCCGGTCATCACAATCGTCGTGCCGCCCATCTGCCGCATCCCGACATCAAAAGAAATGCGCGTGCGCGTCGAAGGCTTGTCAAAGATCATAGCCATGACCTTGCCCTCGAACGGCCGCTCGCCCTGACCGGCCTTGAAGCGTGTTTTTCTCGCCTTGGCATCGTCCAGGATGACGCGCAGGTCCGCCGCGGAAACAGCGGAGAGATCGGTGAAGTTCCGTTTGGTCTTTGATGTCATGATGGTCAGGCGGACTTTCTGGCGGCAGGCTGCGACAGGCTGGCCGCCGCCGTCTCGATCCGGGCAAGCGCCTCGCGCGCTTCATCGATGGTCACCGTCAGCGGCGGCAGAAGCCGAACCACATTGTCGCCCGCGCCGACCGACAGGAGATGCGCCTCGCGCAGCGCTCCAACCAGCTCGGTGTTGGGCACCACGCATTTTAAGCCCATCAGCAGCCCCGCGCCGCGCGCCTCGGAAATCACATCCGGATAGCGGTCGGCGATGGAGGCGAGCCCCTGCTTCATCACCAGAGTGACATCGCGCACATGCTCCAGAAATCCATCTTCGAGGATCACATCGAGCACCGCGTTGCCCACCGCCATCGCCAGCGGATTGCCGCCATAGGTCGTGCCGTGGCTGCCGGGCGTCATGGCTTTCGCCGCCGCTTCCGTCGCAAGACAGGCGCCCAGCGGAAACCCGCCTCCAATGCCTTTGGCGACAGCCAATATGTCCGGCGAAATCCCCGCCCATTCATGCGCGAAAAGCTTGCCGGTGCGCCCGGTGCCGCACTGCACTTCGTCAAAAATCAGCAGAATGCCCGCCGCGTCGCAGATGGCGCGGATTTCGCGCAGCGCCTCGTTCGGCACGGCGCGCACGCCGCCTTCGCCCTGCACCGGCTCTATGAGAACCGCCGCCGTCTCATCCGTGATGGCAGCCTTCAAAGCCGCGACATCGCCGAACGGCACTTGGTCAAACCCCTCGACGCGCGGTCCGAACCCTTCAAGATATTTCGCCTGCCCGCCCGCCGCCAGCGTCGCCAGCGTGCGCCCATGGAATGCTCCTTCAAACGTCACAAACCGCACGCGCTGCGGCGCGCCATTGGCAAAGTGACAGCGCCGCGCCGTCTTGATCGCGCATTCCAGCGCTTCCGCGCCCGAATTGCCGAAAAACACCCGGTCCGCAAAACTTGCCTCGCACAGCCGCCGCGCCAAAAGCTCCTGTCCGGGGGATTCATAGAGGTTCGATACATGCCAGAGCTTTTCAGCCTGTGATTTCAGCGCCTCCACCAGATGCGGATGCGAATGGCCGAGCGAGTTCACCGCAATGCCCGCCGCGAAATCCATGTAGCGCTCGCCGCTCTCGGTGATGAGCCAGACGCCTTCGCCGCGCTCGAACCGGAGCGGAATCCGGGCAAAAGCTGTGTAAAGCGCGTTATCGGTGCTCATGTCGAGACTTTCGGATGCTAATTAAAAAAGCCGCCTTTTGCGGGCGGCTTGGGCTAATATCGGGGCTTGCGGCAAAAAAGTCAATAAACTCCGCGTCAAGCGGAAACAGGGCTTCAACCGCTATAATTTCGCCACTGTTGCAATGTTGATGCACCTTGATTCGCAAGTTGGGGAAAACCCCGAAAAGCCCAGTATGACGGCTTCATGACTCTTGTCAGAGCGAGTCCCGATGGGCTAATTTGCAGCCCGACAGAAACTAGATTTTGTGCGGCATCCCCAAGTATACGCGTAGATGTTGTGCCCTCCATCCGGCAATGCCGCGTGGTGAGAATAGATTCGGGCCTGAGGAAGGCCGGACTGGGGTATTGAAATGAACTGGACAGACGAACGTGTCGAAATGCTGAAAAAGCTCTGGGCCGAAGGGCTCAGCGCAAGCCAGATTGCCGGCCAGCTTGGCAATGTCACCCGCAACGCCGTGATCGGCAAAGTGCACCGCTTGAAACTATCCGGTCGGGGCAAGACGACGTCGTCCACGCCGCGTGTGAAGAAAGTCTCGTCGGGCAGCTCCTCACCGCGCATGTCGTCGGGCCGCAGCTCCTCTCCTTCGCGCATGTCCTCGCACGGCCACACAATGGGCAACGCGGCGCTGAAAATGGACTATGTTTCCGTCGTCCGCTCTCAGCCCATCGCCGAAATCAGCCCGCTTTATATCGTGCCGGTGTCGCGAGAATTGAAGCTGGTGCAGCTGACCGAGACCACGTGCAAATGGCCGAAAGGCGATCCGATGCATGACGATTTCTCGTTCTGCGGCAACGAAGCCCCCGACGCCAGCCCCTATTGCGGCTACCATTCCAAGCTCGCCTACCAACCGGCGGCGGAGCGCAAGCGGCTGCGTTAATCCCGGCTTTACGTCCGGTCTGGACGAAGTCTGGGCATCCATCTATCGTGCGCGCCAGTAAAGCGCAGCGCGGTGGATCATGGCCAAGAAAACAAAAGACATCAAACTTCCGAAATCCAAAGCGCCCGTTCCGACGCCGCGTCCGGCTGTGCCTGCAGAGGCGCCCAAAGGCGTCGAGGTGAATATCGGCGGCAAGGTCCATCTGTTCGACATCAATGATCCGAAACTCCCCAAATGGATCGGCGACGCCAAGCTGTCATCGGGCAACTATCCCTATGACAAGAAACTGGACGATGACACGGCGCTGAAGACGCTGGAGACTTTGCAGATCGAACTGGTCAAGCTGCTCGAATGGATGGCGGCCACCAAGGCGCGGGTCGCAGTGGTCTTCGAAGGCCGCGACGCGGCGGGCAAGGGCGGCACCATCAATGCGGTGCGCCAGTACATGAACCCCCGCGTCGCCCGCAATATCGCGCTGCCCAAGCCATCGGAAGTGGAGCGCGGCCAATGGTATTTTCAGCGCTATGTGGCGCACATGCCGACCTTTGGCGAGTTCGTCACCTTCGACCGCTCCTGGTACAACCGCGCCGGCGTCGAGCCGGTCATGGGCTTCTGCACGCCAGCGCAGCACGAGGAGTTTCTGTCCGAGGCGCCGAACTTTGAGAAGATGCTGGTCTCCGACGGCATCATCCTGTTCAAATTCTGGCTCGACACCGGCCAGGAAACCCAGCTCAAACGCTTCCACGACCGCCGCCACTCGCCCCTGCGCCACTGGAAATTCTCCCCGATGGACGTCGCCGGCATCAGCAAATGGGACGCCTACACCAAAGCGCGCGACACAATGTTCGAGCGGACGGATTCCAAAGCCGGGCCGTGGACAATTGTGAAATCAAACGACAAGGGCAGGGCGCGCATCGAGGTGATCCGGCATATTCTCCTGTCAATCAACTATGACGGGCGGGATTTGAAGGCGATAGGGGCGGCGGACGGGAAGATTATTGAGGGGGCGGGGAAGGGGAAGCGTTGAATTGTGATATCAAATAATGATTGCAATCTTCAAAATTTGTGATATTTTGCTGTCATGAACGGCAAGCAGAGAAAGGTGCTGGCAACCATTTTTGCTGATCCTGTTTCAAGGACGTTGGAATGGTCAGCGATTGAAAACCTGCTTGTTTCTGTTGGCTGCGAAGTGATTGAAGGCAGCGGTTCGCGGGTCAGATTCGCGCTTGGCGCCGAGGCGGAAGCGTTTCACCGTCCGCATCCGGCGAAAGAGGCAAAGCGATATCAGGTGCGGGCGGCCAGAGATTTTCTTACGAGGATTGGGATAGTCCCATGAGCACAATGACGTATGGCGGATATTCAGCATTGGTTGAATATGACGATGAAGACGGAATCTTTTTCGGCAAACTCGCGGGTATTCGCGACGGCATTGGATTTCATGCCGACAATGTCACGGATTTGAGGGCGGCTTTCCAAGAGGCGGTCGATGACTATATCGACATGTGCGCAAAAATTGGCAAGTCCCCGCAAAAGCCGTATTCCGGTAATCTGATGCTGCGGATTGACCCTGCCATCCATTCAAAAGCGGCGCTTGCCGCAGAACTCGCCGGCAAGAGCCTCAATCAATGGAGCGAGGAAGCGCTCGACAGGGCGGCAAGCAAGCGCGAGGCGGCTTGATTTTCGGCGCGGTCCGCGCCGAACGGGCAACCTGTTAAAAGCTCACATTCAAAGATCAAACCGCCGGTGCACCCGCCCAACCTTGCGCCAGTCCTCCAGCGCGAAGTCAACCTCATGGCCAATGTCACGAAAGCCGATGCGTGCGTAGTAGGCCAGACCCGGCAGGTTGTCGGCGCGAATGGAGGCGATAATATAGCTCACTCCACGCGCCCTGAGCGCCGCCAAGGTCAGCGCGAACAATTCCGCGCCGATCCCCTTTGCCTGAATGCCGGGCCGCACATAGGTGCCGATATGCGGCTCACCCTGAAACTCTTCCACCGATTGCCAGCCCACGATGCTTCCATCCTCTTCGGCCACCACTGATGACAGCACGTCAGGTCCATCGATGGCGTGCTGGCGAGTCTTCGCGGCGTCCGTCGGCTGCTCGTGCGCCGTGGTGCCGCCGATGGCGATGATCTCGTTGAGAAGCTCCGCCATACCGGGAGCATCCTCCGCAATGGCCTTGCGCACGATCATCCTGAAACTGCCGCCCCCAATTCACCCTTCAGCGCCTTCCCAATCAGCCCCCGCGTCTCGCTCACGCCATACAGCGCCGCAAAGCTCCCGAACCGCGGCCCCTTCTCCTGCCCGATCAGCACTTGATAGAGCATGGAGAAAAACGCCACCGACACGCCCGGCCCGCCTTCGGGGCTCTTCTTGTCATGGTCTTGATAGCGGGCAATGGCGCGGGCGACGTTGAGGATGGCGTTCTGGATCGGCGTCACCGTCCGAGCCCTGCGGCAGCGTGGCGAGCTTTTCGTCCAAGCCTCAAGCGCCCCGCGCTCCACCTCGTCCGGCGCGCGGAAGACTTTGGTCGGCTTCACGAAATCGTCGAAATAGCGGATCGCATACCCGGTCAGTTCGTCGAGCTTCGGATGCGTCTGCGCCGTCACGCCCGGCGCATAGCGCGAGATGAAGCCCCAGAGCACATTCCTGTCCTGCGCATTCGAGGCGCTGACCAGATTGAGCAGCAGCGAGAACGGCACCGGCATGTCCGTTGTCGGCGGCGTGCCGTAGAACATGTGCCAGACCGGATTGGACAGCCGCTCCTTCCATTCCTGCCGCTGATAGGCGGAGAGGAAGGTGAAATATTCATCGACCGCGCGCGGGATGACGTCGAAATACAGCTTCTTCGCCGTGGTCGGCTTCTGGTACATGTAAAGGCCAAGGCTCTCCGTCGGCGCGTAGGCGAGCCATTGGTCGATGGTGATGCCGTTGCCCTTGGACTTGGAAATCTTCTGGCCGTTCTCATCGAGAAACAGCTCATAGACATAATGCTCCGGCGGCCGCCCGCCCAGCACCGAGCAGATCCTGTCATAGACCGGCATGTTCGGCCCATGGTCCTTGCCGAACATTTCAAAATCAACGCCCAGCGCCGCCCACCTCGCGCCAAAGTCCGGCTTCCATTGCAGCTTCACCTTGCCGCCCGTCACCGGCAGCGTCACCTCGCGCCCGTCCTCGTCGGCAAAGGTGATGGTCCCCGCCTTGGCGTCCACGTGCTTCATCGGCACATAGAGCACGCGGCCCGAAGTCGGCGAAATCGGCAGGAACGGGCTGTAGGTCGCCCGCCGCTCGTCGCCCAGCGTCGGCAGCATCACGCCCATCACCGCGTCGAACCGCTCGGCGACCCGCAGCAGGATTTCATCGAACTTGCCCGACCGGTAATATTCCTGCGCGCTGCCAAATTCATAGTCAAAGCCGAACGTGTCGAGAAACCGCCGCAGCATCGCATTGTTATGATGGCCGAAGCTCTCATACTCGCCGCCGAACGGATCCGGCACCGAGGTCAGCGGCTTGTGCAGATGCGGCTCCAGAAACGACTTGTCCGGCACATTGTCCGGAATCTTGCGCATCCCGTCCATGTCGTCCGAGAAACACAGGAGCTTGGTCTTGACGCTGTTCTGCGTCAAAACATGAAACGCATGCCGCACCATCGACGTGCGCGCCACTTCGCCAAATGTGCCGATATGCGGCAGGCCGGAAGGTCCATAGCCCGTCTCGAATAAAACCGTGTCCGGGAACCCGGTCTTCTCATAGCGCTTCACCAGTTTCTGCGCCTGCTCAAACGGCCAGGCTTTAGCCTCCGCCGCCGCCGCGATGAGTTCGGGCGTGAGTTCGAGCTTGGGCATGGCGGGCACAGCGGGCATCCTTGTTGTTGTATTGGCCGGGAAGAGCGCGCGGACCCTATTGGCGCGGGCTTGCAGCGTCAACATCAGGCACCTCGCTTTTCGCCTTGCGCCGCCCGCAATCGCGCCTTACCTCTGACGGCGAAAGTTCAATACAGGAATGCCCGCTCCCATGTCGTCATCCACCGCCCAGGAAGCCCTCATCCATATCATGGTCACCGCCTCGGCGGCGGACAACAAGCTGAAGGACATTGAGCTGTCGATGATCCGCAATTTCTGCGCTTCGCTGCCGGTGTTTGAAGGCTTCAACATTGACACGCTCGACACGATTTCGAGCCGCACGGTCAAGCTTCTCGGAGACGGCAACGGCATTGACGAGATTTTGGCCATCGCCCGCGACGAGCTGCCCAAGCGCCTGCACGAAACCGCCTATGCGCTTGCCGTCGAAATCGCAGCCGTCGATGTCAGCGCCGGCCAGGAGGAGCTGCAGTTTCTGGAACTGCTTGGGGACATGCTCGACATCGACAAGCTCGGCATGGCGGCCATTGAGCATTCCGCCCGTGTTCGATACCGGAAAATGTGAATGAACGGCGCGGCGCAAACTATGTTTGGACTTTCAGAGCCTGCAATCCGCTTGATATGTTTTGGCGCGATATTCGCAGCGCTCGCCTTTTTTGAAATCTGGTCGCCAAGGCTGGAGCGCGAGGAGTTCCGCGTGGCGCTGAAAACCAAGCGGTGGATCACTAATCTTTCGATTTTGCTGATCTCCTCGCTGGCTCTGCGTCTGATCTTCCCGCTCGCCGCCGTCGGCACAGCCATCTGGGCGCAGGGCAAAGGCTATGGCCTGTTCCCGCTGATTGGCCTTGAGGGCTTGGTTGCCGGACTGCTGGCCTTTGTCATCCTCGACTTTTCCATCTGGCTCGAACACGTCGCCAGCCACAAGGTTCCGCTCTTCTGGCGCATCCACCGGATGCATCACGCCGACACCGGCTTCGACGTGACAACAGCGCTGCGCTTCCACCCGATTGAGATTGTCCTCTCCATTCTGTGGAAAGCACTGGTCATCACCGCCTTGGGCGCGCCGCCATTGGCCGTCCTCGTGTTTGAAATAGTGCTGAACGGCTCCTCTATGTTCAATCACGCCAACATCAATCTGCCGCCGCGCATCGACCGCGCGCTCCGAAAAATCATCGTCACGCCCGACATGCACCGCGTGCATCATTCGATCTTGCCGCGTGAGACAAATTCAAACTACGGCTTCAACTTCGCCTTCTGGGACCGCATCTTCGGCACATACAATGCTCAGCCTGCGGCTGGTCACAATGAAATGGAAATTGGCTTGCCGCTCTCGCGGCGTGGGCAGCCGGCAAATCTGATTTGGAGCCTGCTCCTGCCGTTCAGGCGGTGAAACCGGCGCGCTTCAGCCGGTTGATGGCAATGTCCAATGCTGACAGAAACGCCGAGCGGTCCTTGGCGGAAAAGGGTTTTGGACCGGTGGTGATGGTCCCGGCCTCCCGAAGATCCTGCATCAGATTGCGCGTCGCCAGCACGTTGCCGATTGTGCTCTGCGTGAAAATTTTTCCGGTTGGAGAAATGACTTGCGCGCCCTTGGCAATGCAGCGGCCGGCCAAAGGTATGTCGGCGGTAACTACGACATTTGCAGGTCCCGCGCGCTCTGCAATCCAGTCATCCGCCTCGTCAAACCCCTTGCCGACAGTGAACAGTTTTACGCTACTGTCACGGGGGACTGCCATGATAGAGTTTGCCACGAGCAGCGTCTTGACGCCATGCCGCCCGGCGACTTTGTAAACTTCCTGTTTGACCGGGCAGGCATCTGCGTCAACCAGGATTTCGATATTCAAACTTTCCGCTTGGCTCAATAGAAGCCAACCGGAAAATATTTGAGATACAGCTCATCTATCACGCCGCTCTCCTGAGCTTCTTTCAGCGCAAAATTCAGATCCTGCATCAAAGCCGAGTCCTCCGGTTTCAGCGCGATGCGCATGCCGCTTCCCAAAAACGCATCCGAATAATAGGCCTCGCCGCTATAGCCGCAGCAGCCGCCGGACGCAGCCCCCTGCAGCCAGAACGACAGCCCCATCGCATCGCCGAAAATCGCCGCCACCTTTCCATCACGCAATTGACTGTAGAGTTCCCCGCTGTTCGAAAGGCTGGCAATCACCGCCTTTGGAAAATAGGCGCGCAGCATCTTTTCATGCGACGAGCCTGCGGTGACGCCAATCACACTTGCTCCAAAGCCGCCGCTTTGCGGCGGGTTGAGCGGCGTCTTCTTGTTAACCGCAAACCGCGCGGCCATGCGCATGTAGGGTCTTGAAAATATCATCGCCTGTCGGGTCGTATCGCTTGCGGCAAGGCCCGATATGACCGCCTCACCCTGGCCGCTTTTGAGGCCCGCCTGCAGCTCCTCCCAGGGCATTGCCTGAATCTGGCACCGGTCGGAGATATCCAGAACGTCGCACAGAGCCCTCGCTAGATCCACGTTGAATCCGGTCAGGTGATTGGCGCTGTCTAGATAGCTGAAGGGCGGAAAATCCAGCGTCACCAGAAACCGCAGCCGGGCAAGTCCCGTCAGATCTCCCTTTTGCAGGCGCTCGCCCGTATCCCAGGAGTGTCGAAAAACGGAATCCGCGCCTGCGGCCGCACAGGTCGCGATGCAGCCCAACGCCGTCAAAAGCAAAGCGGCAAAGCGAATTTTGACAGCGTCGCGCATCCGGTCCCTTTGTTGGATTCGTGAAATGACCAGCCGCCAACAACAACAAATTCTCCGCAAGCGCAATCCTTGCCAGCCGCGCTGCGTCGAAATACGTAAAGAGTTACGAGTCGAAATTCATAGGCAAAAAAATGGAATTGATCATGGTCCGAAAAGCATGGTTAACCTTCACTTAAACCATTGACTGCGTTTAACAGTGGGACTTCGCGCAACCGAAAGTCATACCCCGAACCAGCCCATGGCAGTGTGGAAGTGGTGTGCTGTTGCGTCAGGGTGGGGGCGGGAAATGGTTGCAGAGGCCGTAACACGCAATTTTCGGCGGCCATTGGCGTCCGGGCCAAAAGCTGCGCTGAATTCAGCGAAAGCCCTGCTTAACCTCAATCCGCTGAAGATTGAAAAACGCCAAGACCGCCAGAACGCGTACTTTGAGACGCTGGCGCGGTTGGGTCGGCTTGGAATAAGGCCCTGCCAGGCCGGAAAAGCGCGCCGACGGGCGTATGAAAACGGTTCATCGCTGTTAGGAGAGCTTTTTGCAAATGGTGATCTGGACGAAATCTCTTGGTACAGGTGCCTTGCCAGTGATTTGCGGCTTGAATTTGTGGAACAGATTGATTCTGCACGCCTTATCCTCCCAGAAGATCACAACAACAATGTCATTTGCAAGGCCGGAACCGTGCGTTGTCTTGGCGTTAAAGGCGCCACATTTGCCTTGATGGCGCCTTCGCAGCCGCAGTCCGAACTTCTCGCCTCCGCGCTGCGCAAAACCCCGTCGCTGTGCCAGTCGATCAAAATCACCAGACCGGAAGTGCTTGAGCGCGCACTTATGGAGCGCTCGGCTCAGCGGCAGATCAAAGAGACCGTCAACCAGCTGCCGCTGCAGGCGCCTGAATATTCAGCAAAGTCTGTTCTCTCTCAGAAACAGGCGTTTGCCGCAGGCATGGCCGTTGCAATTTTGCCGACAGCCGCATGGTTTCAACCGGTTTTGACCTTGCTTTTCGCGCATCTTGCCGCAAGCCTGCTGTTTGGCGCCTGTGTGCTCCTGCGCGTGCGGGCGGCGCGCGATGCAAGGCGCATGGTGCCAAAGGCCCAGTTTTCTGTTGAAGGTCCCTATCCCGTCTATTCGGTGCTTGTGGCGCTGCACAGGGAGAAGGAAATTGTGCCGCAGCTCTGCGCCCACCTTCGAAAGCTCAATTGGCCGGCGTCGCGGCTGGAGGTCATTTTTGTCTGTGAGGAGGGCGACGCCCCGACCATTGAGGCTTTGCGTTCCGCGTGCAAGCCTGCCGCCTGCAAGATCGTCTTGGTTCCTGTCTTCGGACCGCAAACCAAGCCGCGCGCGCTGACCTTCGCGCTTCCGGCGGCCACTGGCGAGTTTGTGGTTATTTATGATGCGGAGGACCGGCCGCATCCGGAGCAGCTTATGGAGGCCTATGCCCGCTTCCAGCGTGATTCCATGCTGACCGCCTGTCTTCAATCGCCGCTCGTCATCACCAACGGGGGCAGGAGCTTTCTGTCCAGAATGTTCGCGTTCGAATACGCCGCTTTGTTTGGCGGTCTTTTGCCTTACCTTGCCGCCAGAAACAGGATCATTCCGCTTGGCGGCACGTCCAATCATTTCCGGCGCTCCATCCTTGTTCAGGCGGCGGCATGGGATCCCTACAATGTCACGGAGGACGCCGATCTTGGCACGCGCCTGTGCAGGCTGGGCTACAGGACCGGAATGCTGACTCTGCCGACACTGGAGGACGCGCCGACGCGCCTCTCGCAATGGCTGCCGCAGCGCACCCGCTGGTTCAAGGGCTGGATGCAGACTTGGCTTGTGCATATGCGCCACCCTGCGCGGTTCACGGCCGAAACCGGCGCAGACAATATGCTCCTCTTTCAGATTTTGACATTGGGCATGGTGTTGTCAGCCCTGGTCTATCCGCTCATGCTTGTGGAAATGGGATGGATTTCGATGCTGATCGCCAGCGGCACAGGGCAGAACATGTCCGTCTGCAATCTCTCAATCTTCATCATTGATTTTGCCAACGTCGCTCTGGGCCACACGGGCTTCATTCTGCTGGGCGCAAAATCGGCCGGAAAGGCCCAGGCGTGGCGTACGCTGCTTGTCACGCTCGGCCTGCCGCTTTACTGGTTTTTGCTGTCGATGGCTGCATGGAGAGCCGCGTGGCAGCTGGGATTCAAGCCGCATTTGTGGGAAAAAACCGAACACAGTCCGGTGGAATGAATGGGATTGTCATCGCGGCGGCTGACCGAAAATGCCCAGCCTTGCCTGTTCGGCCGCCTGGCCCTCAGCGCCAAACGGTCCGTCAGGCTTGGCCCTTGCCCAGCCCCGGCTGATCAGCCAGAGCGCCGGATCCTCGCCTTGCAGCAGGCATTCGGTTAATATACCGGTTTCGACGCGCGCATCCGGCAGATGGCAGTTGAGCGCGCGGCCACGAAGAAAAGCTCGGAACGCAGTGCGCGCCGCCATGCCGCAGGGCCAGGACTGTCCGGAGGGAGAGGTGCAGGTCTCGCTGACAGCGACGACGTCGATACCCGGCAGGACCAGCGTCATGCCGCCCGCGTCCAATATGCCGGCGGCCGTGGCCACAGGCTGATGCACCAGCTGCCAGCGCCTTGGAAGGCTGTCGGGGTGAGGCGGCGGAGGCGGAGAGGCAGGAGCGGCCAGCTTGCTCAGCGGCGCGCGCGGCTTCACCCTTTGTAAGAGGGCGGATTCTTGCGGATCGGCTGACGTAGCGGTACCCTTTGGAGATTGAGTTGCTTCATTGGAAGATGAGGGCTGTTCCTCGGCGCGGATTGCCGCCGTGCCGCCATGTTCGGACAGAAAGGCGCGGTCGCTGACTGCGGCGGCCAGCGCTGCCGCAAGTCCAAGGCTTACGGCGGCAAACAGCAGCCAAGCGGCGAGCCGCCCCATCGCCCTTACTGGCTCGCCCAGATGATCCGGGCCACCCAGTCAAGTTCCGCCGCCATGATCGCCCGGTCCGGATGTTCTGGGTTGAGTGAGCGCAGCTCAATCTTGTCTGGGCTCTGCCGCTCCAGCAGCTTGGCCATCACCTCGCCCGCCTTGGTCCGCGCCACCACCCGGTCGCCCCGGCGCACCGGCGCGGAAGGGGCGACGATGATTGTGTCGCCGTTTCGGTAAAGCGGCAGCATCGAATCGCCCGACACTTGCAGCGCATAGGCATGGCCGCCGCCGGCCGCCGGGAAATCCACCTGCTCCCAGCCTTCGCCCGCCGGAAACCCGGCATCCTCAAAGTAACCGCCGACGCCCGCCTGAGCGAACCCCATCATCGGTGCGCGGCCCGGGCGGAAGGACTTTGTTTCAAGCGCCTCAGGCAATTTGCCGGCAATCAGCGAAAACAGATCATCCAAGCTCGCGCCCGTCGCCTCAAGCACTTTGGAAAGCGATTCCGTCGAAGGCCAGCGCGGCCGCCCGTCATGGCTCAGGCGCTTGGATTTGTTAAAGGTCGTTGGGTCCAGCCCGGCCCTTTTCGCCAGCGCCGAGGCCGAAATGTCCAGCCGCGCCGCCAATGCGTCAATTGCTGCCCAAACTGTGTCATGCTTCAGCATAATTTATTCCAATAATGCGGCGAGAGCAAGATTTTACCTGAAACTATTCCTAGGCTCCTTCCGCGCCAATGTCCAGTGCTGACTTGCGCGCGTCATCTGGCAAATCACGGCGATGTTCATTGCTTTGGCTGGCCAAGCGAAGTTAGTGAGTGAAGACCGGCCGAAGACAAGACAAATCAAGTGAGCACCCCAACTCATGTTTGACGGCATAATCCGCACGCGCATTGATCCGCTTCTCGATGAAGTGAGCCGAGCGCTTTCAGCAGCAGGCGTCTCCGCCAACGCCGTGACGCTGACAGGCTGCGCGGTGGGTCTTGCGGCGGGCCTTTCCGTCGCCTTCCAATACTTTCTGACCGCTGCAATCCTGATCGCCATCAGCCGCGTGTGCGACGGGTTGGACGGCGGCGTGGCCAAAATTCGCGGCAAGACAGATCTCGGCGGCTATCTAGACATCGTGCTGGACTTTGTCTTCTACGGCGCCATCCCGCTCGGGTTCGCCTTCGCTGATCCCGCTCAGAACGCGCTTCCCGCCGCGGCGCTTCTGTTTTCTTTCTACATCAACGGCGCAAGCTTCCTCGCCTATGCCATCATGGCCGAAAAGCGGGGACTGGAGACAAATGCCCGCGGCTCAAAGTCGCTGTTCTTCACCACCGGTTTGGCGGAGGCCAGCGAGACAATTGCGGTGTTTCTGCTCGCTTGCCTCGCGCCGAATTGGTTTCCGGCGCTCGCTTGGGGCTTTGGGGCGGTTTGTGTTTACACAGCTGCCGCAAGAATTGTCCAGGCCGGCCGAACCTTCAGACAGCGCTAACCCGCCGCCTTCGCCGCCTCCAGCCCCGCTGCCACATCGTCCAGCAAGTCATCCGCATCCTCCAGCCCGACCGACAGCCGCACCGTGCCGCCGCCGATGCCAAGCTCGGCGCGGGCTTCCTCGGCAAGGTTCTTGTGCGTCGTGGTTGCCGGATGGGTGATGAGCGTTTTGGAATCGCCGAGATTGTTGGAGATCAAGATGGTGCGCAGCGCATTCTCAAACGCAAAAGCCGCTTTCTTGCCGCCCTTCAGGTCAAAACAGATCAGCGACGAGCCGCCGCTCATCTGTTTGGCGATAATGTCCGCCTGCGGATGGTCGGCGCGTCCCGGATAAATCACCCGCGACACCGCGCCGTGCTCCGCCAGAAAATCCGCGATCTTCGCCGAACTCTCCGTCTGCTGGCGCACGCGCAAAGGCAGCGTCTCCAGGCCCTTCAGCAAGACCCAGGCGTTGAACGGCGAAATGCCCGGCCCCGAATGCCGGTAATATTCGTGCAGGTTCTCATCGATCCATTTCTTGTCAGACAACACGATGCCGCCAAGGCAGCGGCCCTGTCCGTCAATGTGCTTGGTCGCCGAATAGACGACAATGTCCGCGCCGAGCTGCAAACGGCTTTTGAAACAAGCGGTGTGGAAAACACATTGTCGACAATCAGCTTCGCGCCGGCCGCTTTCGAAATCTTGGCAACCGCCGCGATGTCGATCACTTCCAGCGTCGGATTGGTCGGGCTTTCGAGGAAAAACACCTTCGTGTTGCGGCCGCACCGCCTTCTGCCATTCCTCAATTTTCGTCCCGTCAACCAGCGTGAAGGCAACGCCGTATTTCGGCAACAAGCGTCTCGATCACCCAGCGGCACGAGCCGAACAGCGCCCGCGCCGCCACGACATGATCCCCGGCGCGCACCTGGCACAGGATCGACGCCGCCACCGCCGCCATGCCGGATGTCGTCGCCCGCGCGTCCTCCGCGCCCTCGAGCGCACACATGCGCTTTTCGAACATATCGGTCGTGGGGTTGGCGTAGCGCGAATAGATGAAGCCCGGCTCGTCGCCCTTGAACCGCGCCTCGGCGGCCTCGGCGGTCTCATAGACATAGCCCTGCGTCAGATACAGCGCCTCGGACGTTTCGCCAAACTGCGAGCGCAGCGTCCCGGAATGCACCATCTGAGTCGCAGGACGCCAATTTTTCGAATTTGTCATTGTCGTTTTCCCAATAAAAAACCGGCCATGCCAAGTCGCAATGTGCCGGTTCCATCAACGCAAATGATCGCGTCCATCGAGCGGCCCTTTAGCAACTTGTTTATAGTGGCTGCAAGCCGACCGGCCAAATCACCACTTAGTCTGTAATTGCCGTGCATTACCGTGTTCCAAGCCTTGCGTCAATTCGGATGGCGGCTATGAGAAAGCCGGAAAGAGGGAAGACCACATGGCAGGCCGCGCATCCGGCATTCTCGCCGATCATCACATTCACGGGCTCTTCGCCTCGGGCGGACTGAAGACGCAGCTGCCGCTTGACGCCGATCAGGTCCAGCCAGCCAGCCTTGATCTTCGTCTCGGCTCCAAAGCCTACCGCGTCCGCGCCTCCTTCATGCCCGGGCCGCAAAAGTCCGTCATGGACAAGCTCGACCAGCTGAAGCTGCACGAGTTTGACCTGACCGAAGGCGCGGTGCTGGAAACCGGCTGCGTCTATGTCGTGCCGCTGCTCGAGAGCCTCGCGCTCCCCGCCGAACTCGCGGCCTCCGCCAATCCGAAAAGCTCCACCGGCCGCCTCGACATTTTCACCCGCATCATCGCCGACCGCGCCCAGGAGTTCGACAAGATCGCCGCCGGCTATCACGGCCCGCTCTATATCGAAATCTCGCCGCGCACCTTCCCCATCGTCGTGCGCCAAGGCTCGCGCCTTTCCCAAATCCGCTTCAGAAAGGGCAGGGCGCAGATTGACGAGGCGGCGCTCGCCGCGCTCCATGCCTCCGATGTGCTGGTCAATGACGAGAAGCCCAACATTTCCGGCGGCGGCGTCGCGCTGTCGATTGACCTGACCGGCGGCTCCAACCGCCTGATCGGCTACCGCGGCAAACACCATACCGGCGTCGTCGATGTCGACAAGCGCGCCGCCCATGATGTGCTGGATTTCTGGGAGCCGATCTACGACCGGGGCGCCAAAGAGCTGGTGCTCGACCCGGACGAATTCTACATCCTCGTCTCGCGCGAAGCCGTGCACGTCCCGCCGCTCTACGCCGCCGAAATGACGCCGTTCGATCCGCTGGTCGGCGAGTTCCGCGTCCACTATGCCGGCTTCTTCGACCCCGGCTTCGGCAATGCCGGCGCAGGCGGATCTCGGCAGCCGCGCGGTGCTGGAAGTGCGCAGCCACGAAGTGCCGTTCATTCTGGAGCATGGGCAGATTGTCGGCCGGCTGGTCTATGAGCATATGCTGTCCAAGCCGAAGGCGCTGTATGGGGCGGACCTCGGCTCGAACTATCAGGCGCAGGGGCTGAAGCTTTCTAAGCATTTCAGGTGAGGCTTGACATCCCGCCCGCATCATCCGATTTATCCCCCGTCGCGGGTATGATGTAATGGTAGCTTGTCAGCTTCCCAAGCTGATCGCGCGGGTTCGATTCCCGCTACCCGCTCCAAAAATTGGATAAAATTCGCATGGCCGCAAATGTTTCAGGGTTCCTTGGCGACACGCCGGGGCGGCTGATTGTCAAACTGATCGTTGTCTCCCTGATCGTCGGCGTCGCCATGAGCGCTTTCGGCCTGTCGCCTTGGGACATTTTCTCCGGCATCCGCGAATTCGTCATGCGCCTGTGGAACATGGGATTTTCCGCCCTAGGCAAATTCGCCGACTATCTCCTCCTCGGCGCCTGCGTCGTCGTCCCGGCCTTCATCCTGATCCGGATATTGTCCTACAGGCGTGGATAGTTTCGGCGAGCATGTGCCGCAGAGCTGATCTGCGGCATAAAATCTGCCAGAAATCCGGCTTTTTCCAATAAGATCAACGCCGCGAATAAATATTTATCCTCACCCTCCAATCCAGCCCCATACTCCCGCCCGTGTGTTTTCATGGCAAAGGGCTTGCATGGACTGGGACCAGATCGCCGGGCGCAACCGCGAGCGGCTCCTCGCCGCCATCGCGCCGCTGCTCGCCGTCCTTGGCTTTGACCTCAGGCGCAGACAGGAAGTGCCGCGGCATTTCCACCGCTTCCTCATCAGCCTTCTGCGCCCCGCAGAATCCGCCGTGCGCCGCCTCATCATCATCGCCGCGATTGGGATTGTCGTGAAGCTGAGGCTCGGCGCTTCCCGGGCTTTTCCTGCCGGTCTTGCTCAGAAGCTCAAGAAAGCTTTGGAAGAAGAAGAGGAGCGCTTCCCAGCCTTTGGCCTCATCGACCCTTTGAAGCGGTTTGCGCCGCAGGATTTTGGCTGGGCGCAGGAATGGTCCGAGAGCTGGGGCAAGGAGCAGTTCATTCCGCGCATCTCCGTTCCCGGCCTCTTCGACCCGGTGTTTCCACCAGCTTTCCCCGTTCCAAACCGCGACGACCCGATCGACACAGCCGCTCTGCTGCGCCGCATCCGGTCCTTGAAAGACGCGCTCGACAATCTTCCCCGCCATGCCAGACGGATGGCGCGGTGGAAGGCGAAGGGCGAATTGTCACGCCAGCCCGGCGTGGCGGTCAAGCCCGGCCGCCTGTCGCCGTTCCGCCCCGGCCCCGCGCCGGGAAAACACCGGCGCGAGGAACGCGAGATCGATGTCATCCTCGGCGACTGCCATTATTTCGCGCGGCTGGCTTGGGCGGACACATCGTGAGATTCATGCGGGTTTGAAGGATTGACGCGCGGGGCCGCTGCTCCGGGCGGGTTTTGGCTTGGCTGCGCTCGACCTTGAGTGCCTTATCCCGCGCCATTGTCCCCCTCTCCGTCACGGCTTCGCCGCGCCACCTCTCCCCCATCACACGATGGGGGAGAGGACAGAAGGCGGCGCAGCTCTGTCCTCGCCCCCGCCGAATGGCGGGGGAGAGGTGGCGCGGCGAAGCCGTGACGGAGCGGGGGACGATGGTCCGGAAGCGGATGAGAGGGCGGGCGAGCTGCGGGGCCGGGGGACATAATCTCAACCGGTCAATATTTATTTCCCAGCCTTTTCAATGCCTTGTCATTTTTCCGTGTGGATAAACACGTTTTTTATCCCCGTTACTCAAACCTGCCGCATACTTCACGCGCTGCTCTCATGGGACCGGATGATCACCGGCATTCGGGAGAGCGGGCGGCCTATGGCGGCGGACGGCGGAGGCGCCGGACGCTGGGCTGAGACCCTAAGCCATGTCCCTCCTGGCCTTCGCACGCTTCACCCGAAGCGTTACATGCGCCAGCCCGGGCAAAAAGCCGTGACAGGGCGTGTGGCGAGCCCACACCCAGAACAGGTTAGTTCCATCGGCAGGACCACACGCCCTGGACTTCCCTGAAACGCTCAATGTCCAGACCGGAAACGGGGCGTGGAAACGAGGGAGATCGAATCATGCGGACCGTTTTGAAAACTCTCTTAGCCGGCAACCGGCTTAGCCGCCCATTCGTCCAGCCGGGCGTCCCGGAACTCCGCGATGCTTCGTGCGCCGGATTTTTCAACAATCTTCAACAGCCCGCGCAAAATCGCAGAAGCCAGTCCAGGCCCCTGATAAATCATTCCGGTGTAAAGCTGCACCAGATCGGCCCCGGCCTCGATTTTCGCCAGCGCCGTCTCCGCGCTGTCCACCCCGCCCGCGCCGATCAGCGGTATGAGCGGCCCCATCCGCTTGCGCATCTTGGCGAGCACGATGGTCGAAAGTTCGAACAAGGGCGCACCGGAAAGCCCGCCGGATTCAGTTCTGGCCGCCGAAGCCAGACCTGCCCGCGACAGCGTCGTGTTGGAGACAATCACCCCGTCAATGCCGTTTGCCGCGACCTCATCGGCGATATCGTCGAGACCCTCTTCGCTCAGATCGGGCGCAATCTTCAAAAACACCGGCACACTCCGCTTATGCCGCGACTTGCCGTTGGCGCGCTCGAGCTTGATGGCGATCAACAGCTCGGCAAGGCTTCGACGCGCCTGCAGGTCGCGCAGCCCTTGCGTGTTGGGCGAGGAAATGTTGACGCAGAAATACGAAGCGAGGCCATAAAATTTTCGGATGCCCAGCACATAATCTTCGATGCGGTTCTGCGAATCCTTGTTGGCCCCGATATTGACCCCGACAATGCCGGGCTTGCCCGCCCGCGCCGCCATCCGCCTGAAACGCGCTTCATGGCCTTGCGAGTTGAAACCGAACCGGTTGATGACCGCCCGGTCTTCGACAAGACGGAAAATGCGCGGCTTTGGATTTCCCGGCTGCGGCAGCGGCGTGACGGTGCCCATTTCCGTAAAGCCGAAACCAAGTCGCAGCAAAGCGTCGGGAACCTCGGCGTTTTTGTCATAGCCCGCCGCCATGCCGATAGGGACAGGGAAAATGAAGCCCCGCAAGGTCCACCGCAAGGCGCGGATCGGGACTTTGGACAAGAAACGGGCAGCGACCAGTCCGCTTTTCAACGCCTTGACCGAAAGCCCATGCGCCGGACTCGGCATCCATCGAAAACAGCGCGGGCCGCAGCAATTGAGGAAAAAATCCCGCTCACGCGTTCATATCCGGCAGTTCATGGCGTCCGTCTTTGCCAAGCGGCATCGGCTTGACCCATTTGACGGCGGCAAGATCGAGAACATCGTAGAGATGCGGAAACAGCGCGTCGCCGCGCGACACTTCATACAAGAGCTTGCCGCCCAGCTTGCCCGTCTCAACTGCGGCCAGCACGAGATCATCCATGCCGGCAAAATGCCTGTCGGCGGTTCCCCTGACATGTTCGGCCGTGGAAAAATGGATGTAGCCGTCCTGAATGTCGATTGGCGCGCCCCGGAAAACGCCTTCCGCCTCGGCCTGCCGCCATTGTTCCTGTGTGAGGATTTTGAAGATGAGCTTTGCTGTCATGACCTGTCCCTAGTGCTTTTCGCCAGGCAAATGAAGCGGCGCTTCGGCGGCGCCACAGAAATCTTCCCCGTCGTATTTGTGTCGAAATGAAATGCCAATATGAAAACACAATCCTGCGAAAGGAAACCGATATGCGCCGCCTGATTGCCCCATCCCTCATGCTTTCTCTCTTCGCCCTCCCGGCCTCCGCCGAGGACAGTGTGCGCTACTCCCTTGAAAAGACCGCAGACGGCTATGTGCGGATGGACAAGCAGAGCGGCCAGATGTCGGTCTGCAAGGAGGCGGACGGCCAATTAATCTGCCGCCTTGCCGCCGATGAGCGCGACGCCTATGAATCGGCATTGGCGTCCCTCGACAAACGCCTCGGATCGCTTGAACAGAAGGTCGCGGCGCTTGAAGGCGGCGCCCCCAAATCGCTCAATGCCATGCCGAGTGAGGAAGAGTTCGACAAGACACTGTCCATGATGGAGCGCTTCATGCGCCGTTTCATGGGCGTGGTGAAGGAGCTTGAGGGCGACGAGGCCAAGCCGCAGAAGACCTGACCTGCGTTTGGACCGGAACCGCGCTATATGGTTCTCCTGAAGGAGAGCATGCGATGGCGCTGTCACGGATTTCACTTCTGCTTCTTGGCATGGTTTTCGCCGCACTGATTGTCTGGGCTGTGATCACAGGCGATTTCCGCACCGAGGGCGCGTGGCTCACATCCCATGCCTGGGGCATTGTCAGCCTTGCGGACCTTTACATCGGCTTCCTGATTTCTTCGCTCATCATAGCGTTCTTCGAAAAGCCGAAGGCGGCGGTGCTGTGGATTATCCCAATTCCATTCTTGGGCAATGCGTGGACAATCCTGTGGCTCGCTTACCGCTTGCCTGCCTTGCGCGCCAGACTTTTCACCCGCTGAATGAGGGCTTGAATAATCTCCCGAAAGGCCAATAGATGCTGGAGGCCAGATTTTGGGGGAACAAATGCCTTCCAGCGCAACCTTTATTGTCGCAGACGACCATCCGCTGCTGCGGGGCGCCATGCGCGCGGCGCTGAGCGGCGTGTCCGAAGGCGCGCAGATTTTGGAGGCCGGCGACTTTGAGACGGCATCCAAGCTTGTCAGCGAAAATCCGGAAACCGACCTGATCCTTTTGGATCTGAACATGCCCGGCTCCAGCGGATTGTCGGGCCTCATCACATTGCGGGCCATCCAGCCTTCAGTGCCGGTCATCGTCATCTCGGCGTTGGACGACGGGGTCACAATCCGGCGCGCCATGGAATTGGGCGCTTCGGGGTTTGTCTCCAAGTCCGCCTCCATGGAGGAAATCCGCGCCGCGATCGCCACTGTTATGGCCGGAGGCGTCGCCGCTCCTGCGGATATCGCGCACATCACCGAGCCGGATTCAGAGGTGGCGGTGCTCATCCCGCGCATCCAGAGCCTCACTCCGCAGCAAAAGCGCGTGCTCGCCATGCTGGCGGAAGGACTGTTGAACAAGCAGATCGCCTATGAACTGACCGTTTCTGAATCAACCATCAAGGCGCATGTCTCTGCCATTCTGCAAAAGCTCGATGTCGATTCCCGCACTCAGGCGGTGATCAAACTGTCAAAACTCAAAAGCGAGCAGATGCGCTAGCTTGCGTCTATTCTGCGGCGGTTTTGACTGGCTGATGCGCCATCAAAGTCGCCCGCAGCGCCGCAGGTTTGACCGGTTTGTTGAGGAACATGACGTTCAGCCTCTGCGCCTCGGCGCGCAGTTCGCCCGACCGGTCGGCGGTTATCAGTCCGGCTGGCAGATTTTCTCCGAACTTGCGCCGCAGCGCCGCGATGACTTCGAGCCCGGTCCCCTTGTCGAGGTGATAATCGGCCAGCACAATGTCCGGACATGTGCCGAGCGCCAGCGCAGCCTCGCCGCTGCTGACGCAGGTTACCCGGCAGCCCCAGCCTTCCAACAGCAGCTTCATGCCGCCAAGAATGCGCTTGTCATTGTCGATGCAAAGGACAGATGTCTGCGGCATGGAACCGGATGGGGCCGACTCACCGGTCTTTGCTTCGGTCCGCGGCTCCGGTTTGGCGACAATTGATCCAAGATCGGCCATGGCAAGCGTGCCCTTTCCCCGCCGCGACTGCAGCGAAACCGGCAGGCCCAGCACCTTTGAAATCCGGTCAACGATTGAAAGCCCGAGCCCAAGTCCCTCGGCCTCTTTGATGCCTTCGTCCAGCCGGGTGAACTCTTTGAAAACCTGAAGGCTCATCTCCTGCGCTATGCCAATGCCCGTGTCCGCCACCTGCAGAAAGGGACCGGCGCGGCCTCGGCGGACACCGACGACCACCCCGCCTTTGCGGGTGTATTTGATGGCGTTGGAAACAAGATTTTGGATCAGGCGGCGCAAGAGGTTGCGGTCGGAGCGCACATGCAGTTTCGTGCCGATCGTCCGCAGCGACAGGCCTTTTGATTTGGCGAGCGGCTGGAAATCCGTTTCGACCTGGCGCAGCAGCTCCTCCAGCGAAAATGTCGAAATCGACGGCTTCAGCGCGCCCGTGTCCAGCCGCGAAATTTCCAGCACAGCCCCCAAAATGCTCTCAACAGCGTCGAGCGAGGATTCGATATTGCTGACAATCGCTTCATTGCCCTCTTGGCCGAGCCGCTCGTTGAGGGACGAGCTGTAGAGCCGCGCCGCGTTCAGCGGCTGTAAAATGTCGTGGCCGGCGGCGGCCAGAAAGCGCGTCTTGCCGATATTGGCGTCTTCGGCCAGCCGCTGCGTGCGCACCAGCTCGTCATTGACGCGCCGAAGCTCCGTGGTGCGCTCATTGACGCGCTGCTCCAGCATCTCGTTCACACGCAGGATGGACCGGTCCGCGGCCACACGCGCCGTGATGTCCGAAAAGGTCGCGACAAGGCCGCCATCGGGCATTGGATTGCTGCGGAACTCGATAATGCGATCAAGCCTGTGCAGTTCCAGTGTCGCCGTGGCGCCGTGCGCACTGAGCTGCGCGATGAAGGCGTGTTCGGCATTTGTGTCAATGTCGCCGCGCTCGCGCACAAGTGTCAGTATGGACGACAAGGACACGCCGACCTGTCCATATTCATCCGGCAGATCAAACAGCGTTCGGAACTGCCTGTTCCAGCTCGTCAGCCGGAAGTCGCGGTCAAACACCGTGATTCCCTGCTCCATCTGGTTCAGTGCAATTTGCAGAAGATCGCGGTTCTGCTGCAGCGCCTCGCTGGCATCGTCCAGCAGGCGGAACGCATTCATTGGTGATTTGTCGTTACGCTGGAACAACAGCGACAGGATGAGCCGCGCCGATGAGGAGCCGACCGCGCTCGCGAGCAGCTGTTCCGCAAAGCGGATGGATGCGAGGTCCGCCGAGCCGGAACCGGAGAAACTGCGTCCCTCGGCCTTCTCCTGGCTTTGAAATGACCGCTCGGCGCGCTCCTCGCCGATATATCTGCCGACCGTTGTCTTAAGTTCGTCAAGCGTCACCTGTGTGCGGAAACGGCGCAGGCTCGGCCTGGGCGCAATGTCACGGGGCACGAACAGTGACGCCTGAATGCGCTCAAGCGGCTGTGAAGCGCGCGACAGGGAGCCCAGCACATAAAGCGAGACATTGAAAAGCAGGCTCCAGATGACCCCATGGGTCAAAGGCGAGGCTTCAAGCCCGAAAAGGCGCTGCGGCGACAGCGCCGAAATGCCAAAAAGACCGTTCTTGACAAAATCCGCCTCCGGACCGGCGATGGTGGGGAGCAGCAGCGTATAGAACCAGACAACAATTCCGGCTCCCATCCCGAGCAGCGCGCCGCGCCCGTTGGCCCCGCGCCAGATCAGCCCGCCGAAGAATGCCGGGGCGAACTGCGCGATGGCGGCAAAAGAGATCAGGCCGACAGACGCCAGGCGGAAATTGCTCTCCGTGGCGCGGTAATAGACATAGGCGGCAAGCAATATGCAGAAGATCGCCGCGCGGCGGACATTGAGAATCGTGGCGGGAAGATCTTCTCCCGCCTGCTGCGGCCGCTGCACATAACGGCGCAGCATCACCGGCAAAACAAGGTCATTGGAGATCATTATCGACAGCGCCACGCTTGCCACCATCACCATGGCGGTGGCTGCGGAAAGCCCGCCAATGAACACTGTCAGCGACACAAGGTCCGCCCCCGCCGCAAGCGGCAGCGCCAGCACATAAAAGTCGGCAGGCGCGGCGCTGCCCAGATTAACGACGCCCGACATGGCGATTGGCAGCACAAAAAGGTTGATCGCCACAAGATAAAGCGGAAACATCCATGTCGCGGTTGAAAGCTCCGAAATATTCCGGTTTTCGACGATCATGACATGGAACTGTCTTGGCAGCATGATGATGGCACATGCGCTGAGGCCGATATAGGTGAACCAGTTGCTCAAATTGGTTGGCTGGGAAAGCGCCGCATTTGCCTGCGGACTGGCGCTGATTTTGGCCATCAGCTCAACCGGCGGGCCGAACAGAAAGAATGTGATGGCTGTGCCCGCCAGAATAAATGCCGACAGCTTGATAACCGACTCAACTGCCACCGCCAGAATGAGCCCGTTCTGATGCTCAGTCGCATCTGCGTGCCGCGTGCCAAAGAGCACGGCGAACACAGCCAGCGCCGCGGCGACCACAAATGAAAAATCGGTGATCAAAAATTCGCTGACAGTGCCGCCATAACCATAGTGTTCCATAACCAGATCGAACGAACCCGAAATCGCTTTCAGCTGCAGCGCGATATAGGGAATTGCGCCAACCACCGCGATGATTGTCGCAAGCGAGGCGACCGCAAAGCTCTTGCCATAGCGGGCCGCCAGAAAATCGGCGATCGACGTGATGCGTTCGGCCTTTGACAGCTTGACGATCCGCCGCAGCAGCGCATGGCCGAAGGTGAACACAAGAATGGGGCCGATATAGATGCCGAGGAACTCATAGCCGCGCTCCGACGCGAGCCCCACCGAGCCAAAAAACGTCCAGGACGTGCAGTAAATGGCGATGCTGAGCGCGTAGACATAGGGCTTGGAGCGGTTTTGCCGCCCGCTTGCTGACTTCCTGTCGCCATAGCTCGCTATCGCAAACAAGAGGAGGACATAGGCGATGGACGCGCTGATGATGACGGTTGGATTCACTTGATAAGTCCGAAATATCGTCAGCGATCAGCAAACACAGCCGCCGCAGATTGTCTACGCCAACCTTCGTCCGATGTCGCATGATCTCACTTTTTGGCAAACGCGCAGCGGGCACTAGGATAATTCATTCAATCTGATAAACTGGACCCCGAATCTGTTTTCATGAGGGGCAGATCGGGGCAAACACGGAGGACGCAATGCTCAAGGAATTCAAAGAATTTGCCATGAAGGGCAACATGGTCGATCTAGCCATCGGTGTGATCATCGGTGGCGCTTTCGGCGGACTGGTCAACTCGGTTGTCGCCGATCTATTAATGCCAATTATCGCCCGTTTGACTGGCGATGTGGACTTTTCAAACCTTTTCATCGGTTTGAACGACCGGGTCATCGCTCCCGGCCTCGCCGCTGCAAAGGAACAGGGCCCGGTATTCGCGTATGGCAATTTCATCACGCTTCTGATCAACTTTTTGATCATCGCGTTTGTGCTGTTCATGGTCGTCAAGGCAATGAACAACATGAAGAAGGCAGAGCCTGCCCCTGCACCTGCCGCGCCGCCGGCCCAGGAAGTGCTGCTCGGTGAAATCCGCGATCTTTTGAAGAAGCGCTGATATTTTCCGCATAAATTTAAGAAACCCCGGCTTGTCCGGGGTTTTTTGTTGCCAATTGGCTGGAAGGCAATGCATGGAGCTTTGATTTGGAGTGAATTGGATTGCAAAATTCCTTGTTTGGCGGGCTCTCGGCGCGGGCTGTGGATGCGCCTGAAAGCGGCATCACCGAAATCGTGGCTCACGCGCGTCTCAGAGAAGGGTTGATCCCTCTGTGGGTAGGAGAAGGCGATCTCCCGACACCGGACTTTATCCGCGAAGCGGGCATGAATGCGTTGCGGGCTGGCGAGACATTTTACACCTGGCAGCGCGGAATTCCCGAACTGAGAGACGCTTTGGCGCGTTATCATGAAAGGCAGTTCGGCGGAACATTTGCTCGGGAGGAATTTCTCGTCACAGCGTCCGGCATGCAGGCAATTCAACTTGCCCTTCAAGCTGTCGCCGGAGCGGACGATGAAGTTATATATATCAGCCCTGCCTGGCCGAATTTTGCTGCCGCCGCCGCAATTGCAGGCGCAGTCCCCAAGCCGGTCGTTCTGGACTTCGGAGCAAACGGCTGGAGCCTTGATCTGACTAAGCTTCGCGACGCCGTGACAAGCAGAACAAGAGTCATTTTTGTAAATTCGCCATCCAACCCTACCGGTTGGACGGCCGACGCCGAAACCCTTGCCGCGATCCGCGATCTTGCCCGGACGAATGGGCTTTGGATTATCGCCGATGAAATCTACTCGCGATTTTTCTATTCCGCCCGCCGCGCGCCCTCGTTTTTGGATATCGCGGAAGAGGACGAGCGGATAATTTTCGTCAACAGCTTCTCCAAGAACTGGGCCATGACCGGCTGGCGCGTCGGCTGGATCAAGGCGCACCCTTCGCTGGCGCAGGTGTTCGAGAACCTGATTCAGTATTCAACCTCGGGTGTCGCTCAGTTCATGCAGAAGGCGGCGGTGGTGGCACTTGACCATGGCGATGGCTTTGTGGACATGCAGGTGGCGCGCGCCAAAGCCGCGCGCGATATTGTCTGCGCCCGTCTTTTGGCAACCAAGCGGGTGAGGCTGTCGCCGCCGCCCGGCGCTTTCTACCTCTATTTCGAAGTGGACGGCATCAGCGACACGCGCGCCGCCGCAATGGAAATCGTTGACTCAACCGGTGTCGGCCTGGCGCCGGGAACGGCCTTTGGCCCCGGCGGCGCTTCGGGCTTCCGGCTGTGCTTCAACCGCCGGCTCGATGACATTGAGACCGCAGCGGAGCGGCTCGCCGGCTGGATCGGCAAGTGAACGGCCTTTCCAGGACCTTTCCGACCATATTCCTCACCGCGGCGGCAGGCGGCGGCATTGCCTGGCTCGCGGGCGTTCCTGTGCCGTTTCTTCTCGGCGCTTCGCTGGCGACGGCCATCGCCGCGTTGGCCGGATGGGACGTGCGCCTGCCGGAGCCCGTGCGGATATTTGCTTTCTTTGCGCTTGGCATTCAGGCGGGCAGCGGTGTGACGCCAGCCGCTTTGGAACAGGTCTGGCTCTGGCCCGCAAGTTTCGCCGCCCTCTTCATCGCCGTGGCGGCGACAATTTCGGCGACTTATCTCTATCTGACCAGAGGGCGCGGCTGGAGCCGCCAAACGGCGTTCTTCGCTTCCTTGCCCGGCGCGCTGACATTTGTGCTTGCCGCAGCGCGCGAGACGGATGCCGACTACCGGGCAGTGACCATTTTGCAGACAGTCCGCCTGTTTCTGATCATCGGTCTCGTTGTGCCGCTCATCTCAGTTCTGGAGGGTGGCGCGGCCCTTGTGCCGGATGCGCCCATGCCGGCGGACGCCGCGCTGCAGTTTGGCCTGCTGTTGGCTGCGGGAGCAGCGGGCGCTTTGGCCGGACACTTCTCAAAGCTTCCCGGTGGCATGATGCTGGGAGCGCTTCTGTCGAGCGCTCTCCTGTTCGGAACCGCCATCGTTGATTTGCGGCTCCCGCCGGTGATTGCCAATGTCGGCATGATCGTTCTTGGCATCGTCATTGGCAGCAGATTTGCTGGTTTGGAGAAAAGTGAAATCCGCCAACTGGCGCTCGCTTCGTTCAACGCATTTGTTCTCGGAACGGCGGCAGCCGCAGCGATAGGCTACATTCTGCATCTTGCGACTGGAATTGGCCTTTCAAAAATCGCGCTTGCCTTCGTCCCGGGCGCGATGGAGGCAATGACCGTCATTTCATTCGTGCTGGGCGTCGATCCAACATACGTTGCCGCGCATCATGTGATGCGGTTTCTGTTTATTGCAGTATCAGTGCCGTTCATCGCCAAATGGCTGGCACGCGGCAATGCGGACAAATAATCAGCCGCCGCCTTTTTCGACCGGCAGCGACACCACACGTGTCGATTGCGGCATCTGCCTGAACATTGGGTCGGCAAACGGAATGCCAAGCGCCTCGAACGTTTCCACCAGCGCATCACGAAGCTCCATTACCAGCGCATCGGTGTGGAATGGTGTCGGCGTGATGCGCAGCCGCTCGGTGCCGCGCGGCACGGTGGGGTAGTTTATCGGCTGGATATAGATTGAATGCTTGTCCAGCAGCCTGTCGGACGCCTTCTTGCAAAGCTCCGGATCGCCGATCATGACCGGCACAATGTGGGTTTCGCTGGAAAGCACCGGCAATCGGGCGGCGCACAAGACTTCTTTTGTCAGCTGGGCCTGCCGTTGGTGCATCTCGCGCTCTGACTGAGAAACCTTAAGATGCCGGATGGAGGCGCGGGCGGCGGCGGCGATGGCCGGCGGCAGAGCTGTGGTGAATATGAAGCCCGGCGCATAGGAGCGCACAGCGTCCACAACGGCTTTCTTGCCGGCAATGTAGCCGCCAAGCGCGCCGAACCCTTTTGCCAGCGTTCCCTCAATCACGTCAATCCGGTCGGCAAGCCCTTCGCGGTCGCAGATCCCGCCGCCGCGCGGCCCGTACATGCCGACCGCATGCACCTCATCAATGTAGGTCATCGCATTGTATCGCTCGGCAAGGTCGGCGATCGCCGCGATCGGCGCGATGTCGCCATCCATGGAATAGACCGATTCAAACACGATCAGCTTGGCACGCTTGCGCCCCGCTGACTGCAGCAGCTCTTCGAGGTGGCCAATGTCATTGTGCCGGAATATTTTTTTCTCGGCGCCGGACCGCTTGACACCTTCAATCATTGAGGCGTGGTTCAGCTCGTCTGACAGGATGAGGCAGTCGGGAAGCAGGCGGCCGATGGTGGAAATCGCCGCCTCATTCGACACAAAGCCTGACGTGAACACCAGCGCCTTTTCCTTGCCGTGCAGGTCGGCAAGTTCATTCTCAAGTTCGACGAGCGGATGGTTTGTGCCGGAAATGTTGCGGGTGCCGCCCGCGCCTGCGCCCATCTGTGAGGCGGCTTCCACCATGGCTTTGATTGATTCAGGGTGCTGACCCATCCCCAGATAGTCATTGGAGCACCATACCGTGACTTCGCGGGCCTCACCGCCGGAGCGCCAGACCGCCCGGGGAAACTTGCCCGCAAGCCGCTCAAGATCAGCAAAAACCCGGTATCGGCGCTCTGCGTGAAGCTGCTCAATGGCGTCTTCGAAAAATCCGCGGTAATCCATGGCAGGTCCTTCAATGAGACATTACAATAGTTGCAGTTCGACGATTGGTAAATCAGGATATGACGGGCATTTTGCCACGCTCACGACGATGTGCGCCCGCTGACAATCCGCTGACAGAAAAAGCATTCTGAGATTAGGCAATTAAACGTGGCGTGTCTTGCTCAAGCGGATTGTTTTCATGTATTCGGCGCAAGGGCCGTTTGAATCGGGGACACTATGCAGGTTAGCCTTTTCAAGGCGATTTTGGGACGCAGCCTCGTCGAAATAGGCATATTTTGCCTGGTTCTGAACGTTCTTGTGCTGATACAGCCGATTTACATGCTGCAGATTTATGACCGGGTTCTGACTTCGGCGAACACTAACACGCTGTACTTTCTCACAATTATCGCAGTGGCGGCGCTTGGATTGATGGGTGTGCTGGAAATCGTCCGCCAGAACTATGCCAACCGGATGGCTGCCAGACTCGAGCCGGCTCTGGGTTCGCGCGCGCTTTTGGCGGCATCGCAGTCGCCGAATTCCGCTTTGGGAGACATTCAGCCCCTGCGTGATTTGGCGGCCGTGCGGACTTTCCTGTCGTCAAGGCTTTTGTTCGCAATGTATGATCTCCCGTTCATGCCGCTTTTTTTGATTGTGCTTTTTTTGATCCATCCGGGCATCTGTCTTGTCACCGTCGCGGGGATAGTTGTTCTGTCAGTCGCGGCTTGGCTCAACCAGCGTGCGACGGCTGCGGGCTCAAAGGTGTTCGCTGAAAAATCCATGGCTTCCTCTATCTCGGCCCAGGCATTCGTGCGCAGCGCTGAAACAATCCGCGCAATGGGCATGGGAATGAATTCAATTGAGCGGTGGGGGGCGACGCAGGCCGACAGTTTGAACGCGCTTGACCGCGTGAACGGCATCAACTCTTTCTACGGCGCGCTCTCCAGATCGCTGCGGATTCTTCTGCAGATAGGAACGCTTGGTCTTGGCGCATTTTATGTGCTTCAAAATGAGATGACGGGGGGCATGATTTTCGCGTCGTCGCTGATCGCAGGCAAGGCGCTGCAGCCTCTTGACCATCTGATTGGCGGCTGGCGGCAGATCGTGGAGGCAAGGGCGGCCTGGGACAGGTTGAAGACCAGTCTTGGCGCAATCGGAGACCGAAGCAGACAGATCGTCGACCTGCCTGCGCCTCAGGGCGACATACAGGCGGAAAATCTCGTCTACAGCGCGCCGAATGCGGCGCGCGCCAGCGAACCATTGCTCAAGCGGCTGAATTTCCGGATCCCTGCGGGCAGCATCGTTGCGCTCGTTGGCCCGAGCGGCGCCGGCAAATCGACGCTGGCCCGTCTTTTGGTGGGCGCGATTGAGCCAAGCATGGGAACCGTGCGCATAGACGGCGCGGACCTCAAACAGTGGGACCGCCAGAAACTGGGCCGCCATCTGGGCTATCTGGCCCAGGACGCGGATATGCTGCCAGGAACGATCGCTGAAAACATTTCGCGCTTCAGTCCGGGCGTCAGCGACGAGGAAATAGTGCGGGCCGCAAAGATGGCCAATGTGCATGAGCTCATTTTGGCAATGCCAAGCGGTTATAATACGCTGCTTGGACCTTCCGGCTTCACCCTTTCGGGAGGGCAGCGCCAGCGCATTGGCCTGGCCCGCGCTTTCTTCGGCAGCCCGCGCATTCTTGTTCTCGACGAGCCAAACGCCAATCTGGATGCGGAGGGAGACGCTGCTCTGGACATGGCGTTGGCCGAAGCCAGGAAAGCCGGAGCGACCGTGCTCATCGTCACGCAGCGCAAGGCGGCGGCGGAGCGGGCCGATAAGATTATGATTATCCGCGGCGGCGTCATCGAGGATTATGGGCCAAAGGCCAGCGTTGCGGAAAGCCAGAACCGGAAAATGCGGGAAATGCAGATACGGATGCAGACCGCGCAGCAGGCGCAGCTGAAGTCGGAAGAGATCAGAATCAAGGACCCGAACGTCCCTGCGCCGGAGGGCCGGCAATGAGCGACGTGCTTTTTCAAGGTGAATGGGCCAAGAGGGTGCCCATATCGACATGGCGCTCCGCGCTGCTTGGATACGGCTCTATTGCAGCGTTCGTCGTTGTGTTTGGCTACTGGGCGGCGACTGCACCCCTCGCAGGAGCCGCGATCGCTCCAGGCGTTGTCGCGGCGGCAGGCCAGAATCTGCAAGTCCAGCACCTTGAAGGCGGCACTGTCACATCAGTGCTGATAAAAGAGGGCGATCGGGTAAAACTCGGTCAGCCAATGCTGACGCTTGATCTGACGGTTCCGCAGTCGCAGCTTGACCGCCTGCTCAAGCTGGAGGTCGCTCTGAAGGCAAAGTCTGCCCGGCTTTCGGCGGAGCGCGACGGTGGGCAGGAACTGATTTTTCCGAAGGAAGTGATTGATCTTGCAGAGAAAGCCAGCCTCACCTCAGTTATTGACGAACAGCGCGCGGAATATGCCGCCCGCCTGAACCGGCACCGGAATGAATTGTCTATCCTTGGCGAGCGCGTTGCCCAGCTGGAAGAATCCGTTGGCGGCCTGGACGCAAGGAGAAAGGCGTCTGACGAACAGCTTGCCATCGTCAAGTCGGAAACCGCCCGCAAGCTGAAATTGCTCGATAAAGGGCTCACAGCGCGCGACCAGTACACCCAGCTTCTGCGCAGTCAGGCGGATCTGCTGGGGCAGGTGGCGGCAAGCGAAGCGCAGATTGCCAGCGCCAAAAACCAGATCAACGAAGCCCGCGAGCAGATAGAAAGGGCAAAATCCCAGCGCATTGAAGACGCGCTCGGTGAGCTGAGTGACACCCGCGGCAAAATCAGCGATGGTGAAGAGCAGATCAAGGCGGCGCGCTCGGTGCTGGACCGGACCATCATCAAGGCGCCCGCTGACGGAATTGTTGTGAGCCTTAAAGTGAGCAGTCCCGGGATTGTGCTGCGGCCGGGCGAAAATGTTCTGGAACTTCTGCCGACCACTTCAGATTTGGTCATCGAGGCGCGGGTTGATCCGCGCAGCATCGACACGGTGAAGGTTGGTCAGGACGCCCGGCTGAGATTTGTGGCGTTAAACAACACCACGACGCCGGAAGTCTCGGCGAGCGTCACATATATTTCCGCTGACCGGCTGGTCGACCCCAGCAACAACATGCCCTATTTTCAGGCCCGGCTCCGCATCACAGACAATCTGCCAAAAGAGATCAGCAGAGATCAGATATATCCCGGCATGCCGGTTGAGACTTACATATCGACCGGAGACCGGACGTTTGCCGAATACCTGGTCAAACCCATCATCGATTCCTTCAGCCGCTCGTTCCGGGAGGAATAGCAAAGTGACCGCAGGCAGACGCACATGACCATCTTGGTGACCGGGGGCGCGGGATATATTGGCAGCCATATGGTGTGGAAGCTCATCGATTGCGGCGAGAGCGTGCTGGTGGCGGACCGTTTGTCGACGGGGTTCGAATGGGCGGTGGCGCCAGAGGCGAGACTGGTCAAAGGCGAGCTGGGGGAAGATGCCTTCCGCGAATCGCTGTTCGCCAAAGGTGACATCGAGGCTATCATCCATTTCGCCGGCTCGATCATCGTTCCGGAGTCGGTCGCAGACCCGCTTGGCTATTATGCCAACAACACCTGCGTCTCCCGCGCGTTGATTGAATCCGCCGTGCGCCACGGCGTCAGGAATTTCATCTTTTCCTCGACAGCGGCCGTCTATGGAAGCGCCGGTTCGGCCCCGGTCTCTGAAGAGACAATTCTTCTGCCTGAGTCTCCATACGGTCGCTCCAAGCTGATGACGGAGACCATGCTCGCCGACACGGCCGCGGCGTTCGATTTTCGCTACACCGCGCTGCGCTACTTCAACGTCTCCGGCGCGGACCCGAACGGGCGCACCGGCCAGTCCACCAAGGGTGCAACACATCTCCTCAAAGTCGCGAGCGAGACCGCGCTCGGCAAGCGGGCTTCGATGCAGATTTTCGGAACCGACTATGACACGCCGGACGGAACCTGCGTGCGCGACTTTATTCATGTCAGCGACCTTGCCGAGGCGCATTATCTGGCGCTGCAAAGGCTGCGGGGAGGCGGCGGCAGCCTTGTCGCCAATTGCGGCTATGGCAAGGGCTACTCCGTCCTCCAAGTGATTGACAGCATGAAGCGCATCGCGGGCGTTGACTTCAAAACGGAGATTGTCGGCCGCCGCCCCGGCGATGCCGAGACCGTGGTGGCCAATGCCGACCGGGCCCGCCGCGAGCTTGGCTGGGTGCCCAAGCATGACGATCTGGATTTCATCGTCAGGACCGCGCTGCAATGGGAAGACGCGCTGACACGCCGGAACCAGACGTGATGCTGCCGGACCTTTCCGCATTTTCCAATGGCACATTCGCTGGCCGCGTCTGGCGGCGGGACGTGAATGGTCCCTCCATCGTCACCGTGCGCAACGGCGGACTGATTGATGTGACCTGCAAATTGGTTCCGACAATGAGCGCGCTGCTCGAGCTTGACGATCCGGCAGGCTGGCTGAAATCTCAAGACGGCGGGCGCTTGGACACAGCGCAGCTGCTCGCGCCCTGCGACCTGCAGGCCATCAAGGCATGCGGCGTCACTTTCGCCCGCTCCATGCTGGAGCGCGTCATTGAAGAGAAAGCGGCGGGAAATCCCGATCTTGCGGCAAGGGTGCGCGAGCGCGTGACCGCCTTGATCGGCGACAGCCTGCGCAATCTGAGCGCTGGTTCCGCCGAGGCCACCAAGGTCAAGGCGGCGCTGATTGAAGAGGGCGTCTGGTCGCAATATCTGGAGGTCGGCATCGGGCCGGATGCGGAGGTTTTCACCAAGGCCCCGGTCCTGTCCTCCGTCGGCTGGGGCGCCGATGTCGGGCTGCATCCGATTTCGAAATGGAACAATCCGGAGCCGGAGATCGTTCTCGCCGTCAACAGCAGGGGCGAAGTCAAGGGAGTGTCGCTCGGCAATGACGTCAACCTGCGCGACGTCGAAGGCCGCTCGGCGCTCTTGCTCGGCAAGGCAAAAGACAACAACGCCTCCTGCGCCATCGGGCCGTTCATCCGGCTGTTCGACGACACTTATGGGATGGATGATGTGCGCAGCGCCCGGCTCGACCTGCGCATTGAGGGCGAAGACGGATTTGTGCTTGAAGGTCACAGCTCGATGAGCGAAATCAGCCGCGACCCGCTGGACCTGGTGGCCCAGACCATCGGCCGCCATCACCAATATCCGGACGGATTCATGCTCTTCCTCGGCACCATGTTCGCACCGGTGAAAGACCGGGATGCGCCGGGGCAGGGGTTCACACACAAGATCGGCGATGTGGTGACGATTTCGAATCCTGAGCTGGGGTCGCTGACCAACACCGTCCGCCTTTCCACCGATTGCCCGCCTTGGACATTCGGCATTTCGCAGCTGATGTGCAATCTGTCTTCCCGGGGGTTGATCGAAGGGACCTAAGCAGGTTTCGTTGAATTGTCCGCATTGCTGGCGCCAGGAATGCCCGCATCCGGGAGGTAGATTCTTTCTATTTCATCAATTCTGCTGTCGACTATATCCCGAATGAGCTGCGCTCTGCTGCGCCCGGTGTGCGAAGCGAATTGGTCGAGCCGACGAACAGTCTCGGGCAAAATGCGGACGGAAGTTGCCATAGTGATGAAACCCTCTTTTACAGATAAAGTGACGACTGTCTTCAGATCAAGCCTGCAGATTTTGCGAAAGGATCGCGGTTAGCGTCCTTGTGCCATTCGTACTCACATCCCGTGGCTATTTTTTCTGCCGTTTCCACTCCAAACAAATCCGCCATCACGGCCAGCGCCATATCCATTCCGGCTGAAACGCCAGAAGACGTAAAAAACTTGCCATCTTCTACCCACCTTGCCTCTTTCACCCATTCAACGCGCGGTGCAAGATGAACTGTATTGGCGAAATCGAGTTTGTTTGTTGTCGCTTTGCGGCCATCCAGAACGCCCGTCATCCCCAACAGAACAGTTCCGGTGCAGACAGCCATGACCCGTTCCGCGTTTGCGGATGTCTCACGGATCCACTGCATCAAATCCTCGTCTTTGCTTTCGATCAACGCTGAATCGCCGCCGGGTATGAACAGCAGATCGTAGTCGTTCTTCTCAGATATGGTTCGGTCTGCAACAATCCTCTGACCGTGAACGCTTGCCACTGGATCGCGCCCTTTTGCGACGGTTATGATCTCAATCGCCTTTCCAAAACCTCCAAGCATTTCGATAGGGCCAAAGTAGTCCAGAGTTTCAAAGCCGGGAAAAACCAGCGCTGCGAGTGTTCTCATGGTGGCTGCCTTTTGCTGAATTCGACGGAGACAAAAATAGCCGTCTTAACGGCTCAGTGCCAACTCGCTGTTGAATGGCATAAATGACCATAAGGGCATTTCATGTTCCTTTGCGCGTCCAATCAAGTCCTTTTCCATAAGAGCCTGCCGTTGCCGCCTTCCAAATCCCCGCACATCACGCTAGCAATGCCGAATAAGGGAGAAACCATCCATGGCCGCCATCGCTCAAAGGCAAAACCGTCTTCATCACCGCCGCCGGACAGGGCATTGGCCGCGCCTCGGCGCTCGCCTTTGCCGCTGAGGGCGCGAAGGTGATCGCCACGGACATCAATGAGGAGGCGCTTGAGGACGCTGGCCGGGACGGCGGGCATCACGGCCAAGCGCCTCGATGTTCTCGACACCAAGCGCGTTAACGCGCTTGTCGCAGAGATCGGCGACATTGATGTCCTGTTCAACTGCGCCGGCTTTGTCCATTCCGGCTCCATCCTCGAAGCGAGCGACGAGGACTTTGACTTCGCCATGAACCTCAATGTCCGCTCCATGATCCGCACGATCCGCGCGGCGCTGCCGGGCATGCTGGCGCGGGGCAGCGGGGCGATCATCAACATCGCCTCCGTCGCCTCCTCGCTGAAAGGCCTGCCGAACCGCTTTGTCTACGGCACCTCGAAGGCCGCCGTCATCGGGCTGACAAAGTCGGTCGCCGCCGAATATGTGACACGTGGAATAACCTGCAACGCCATCTGCCCCGGCACGGTTGAAAGCCCGTCGCTGGAAGGGCGGATGCGGGCGCAGGGCAATTATGAGGAGGCCCGCAAAGCCTTCATCGCCCGCCAGCCGATGGGCCGGCTTGGCCTGCCGGAGGAAATTGCCGACCTTGCGGTCTATCTGGCAAAATCGCCCTACACGACTGGACAGGCTTACGCCATCGACGGCGGCATGACGCTTTAACAAAGGAAACTTTTGATGAAACTGCTTCGCTATGGCGCTCCCGGCGCGGAAAAGCCGGGACTTCTCGACAGCAACGGCGCAATCAGAGACTTGTCGGCGCATGTCGGCGACATTGGCGGGGCGGCGATTTCGCCCGCTTCGCTCAAGAAGATCGCGGCGCTTGATCCGCTGAGCCTGCCTTTGGTTCCCGGCAATCCGCGCCTCGGCCCCTGCGTTTCCGGCACCGGCAAGTTCATCTGCATCGGCCTCAACTACGCCGACCACGCCGCCGAATCCGGCCTTGCCGTGCCGCCGGAGCCGGTGATCTTCATGAAGGCGACCTCCGCAATTATCGGGCCGAATGACGAGGTGGAAATTCCGCGCGGGTCGGTGAAGTCGGACTGGGAAGTCGAGCTGGGCGTCATCATCGGCAGCCATGCCAAATATGTGTCCGAAGAAAACGCCATGGACCATGTGGCTGGCTATTGCGTCATCAACGATCTGTCCGAGCGGGAATTTCAGATTGAGCATTCCGGCCAGTGGACCAAGGGCAAATCCGCCGACACGTTCGGCCCGACAGGTCCATGGCTGGTGACCAAGGACGAAATCGCCGACCCGCAGAAGCTGAACATGTGGCTCGAGGTCAACGGCCGCCGCTTCCAGAACGGCTCGACCGCCACCATGGTCTACGGCGTGCGCTTCCTCGTCTCTTACCTGTCCCGCTTCATGAGCCTGCATCCCGGCGACATCATCTCCACCGGCACCCCGCCCGGTGTCGGCATGGGCCAGAAGCCGCCGCTTTTTCTGAAGGCGGGTGATGTGATGGAGCTGGAGATTGAGGGCCTGGGACGGCAGCGCCAGGTGACGCGGGCGGCGGCTTAATCCTCGCCCGGCGCTTCCTGATCGTCCTCGGCCGGCTTGCCGGGAATGGCGTATGACCCGGACAGCCAGCGGTTCAAATCCACTTCCTTGCAGCGGCGCGAGCAGAACGGGTAGAATTCGCGCGCGGACGCCCGTTTGCATTCGGGGCAGGGGCGCGGTGCGCGCAACGGCAGGATTTTAGCGGTTTCCTCGCTCATTCAAACCAGCCTACGACGTCGCGGACAGCCAGGAGAAATGCACGTTGAAACCCTCGCCGGACAGCAGCGACACGGTTTCATACAGCGGCAGCCCGACCACATTGGTGTAGGAGCCGACCAGCTTTACCACAAATGTCCCGGCCAGCCCCTGAATGGCATAGCCGCCCGCCTTGTCCCGCCATTCGCCGGAGGCGAGGTAGGATTCGATCTCCTCTTTCGACAGCCGCTTGAAGCGGACCCGCGTCTCGACCAGCTTCTGCCGCACTTTGCCTGAGGGCGTAACAAGGCACAGGCCGGTGTAGACATGATGGCTGCGGCCGGACAGGAGATGCAGGCAGTAATTCGCCTCATCCAGCGCCTCGGCCTTGGGCAATATCCGGCGGCCGACGGCCACCACCGTGTCCGCCGCCAGAACATAGGCGGAAGGCATGTCGCCGAGCGCTGGCAGCGCAGCGGCGGATTTCTGCGCCTTTTGCAGCGACAGCCGCTTTGCCAATGAACGCGGATGTTCGGCCCGCGTGGGGGTTTCGTCGATATGGGCGGGCAGCAGCAGGTCAGGCTCCAAGCCTGCCTGATTGAGAAGCTCAACGCGGCGCGGCGAGCCGGAGGCGAGGACCAGTTTCTGCAAGGCGCTCATGATGGATATAACCTTGCCGGCATGCGCCCTGGAATCTTACTTGAAACGATAGGTGATACGGCCTTTGGTCAGGTCGTATGGCGTCATTTCGACAAGGATTTTGTCGCCGGCCAGAACACGGATGCGGTTCTTGCGCATGCGGCCCGCTGTGTGCGCGATGATTTCATGCTCGTTCTCGAGCTTGACGCGGAACATGGCGTTCGGCAGCAATTCAGTGACGACGCCCGGAAATTCCAACACTTCTTCTTTTGTCATGTAGTCCCTTTAGCTCCAAACCCGGAAAAGCCGGGCCGAATTTTGCGCGTTCCTATCCGATAATGCCCCGCTTGTGAATAAGGCAGTCGCGGTCATGGTTCATTATTCGGCGCATTCTGAGAAAAACGCGCTTCAATGCGCATGCGCAGGCGCTCAAACACATCGCGGTAGGCCTGCAATATCTGCTCGCGCGTGCCGGTGGCCACCGTCGGATCGGGCGTCGGCCAATATTCAACCTCCACCCGGTGCGCCCGCGTCAGCTCCAGCGCGCAGTGATGCGCCTCCGGCGACAATGTGATGACAAGGTCGAAGAAGTCGTCTTCCAGCTCGTCCAGCGCCCGCGGCTCGTGCACAGCGCCCGCCATCCCTGCCTCTTCCAGTATGATTTCGAGAAACGGGTCCGGCCGGCCTTTGAGCGCGCCCGCCGACTGGACATAGGTGCTTTTCGGCAGAACGCGTTTGGCGATTTCCTCGGCCATCGGCGAGCGCACCGCGTTCATCGAGCACATGAACAGAACCGACGAGTGCCCATCCCCGGAATTGCCGCTCTCCTCATCCGCCACGATGCCGCCTAGCTCCGCCAGTGCAGCACGCAGACCAGCGTGAACAGCCGCCGCGCCGTGTCGAAATCCACAATGATCTTGCCGTTCAGCCGGTCCATCAGCGTCTGCGACCCGTCATTGTGGATGCCGCGCCTGCCCATGTCGATCGCCTCGATCTGGCCCGGCGTTGAATGGCGGATCGCCTCGTAATAGCTTTCGCAGATCATGTAATAGTCTTTGATGATCCGCCGGAACGGCGTCAGCGACAGGATGTGCGTCATCACCGGCGCGCCGTCCTCGTGGGCTGACGGCGATCACCAGCTTCCCGTCCATCATTGACAGTTTCAGCTTGTAAGGTCCGCCTTTTTCATCGCCGACCGCCGCAAACGAGTTCTCTTCAATGAGGTCAAAGATCGCGACGGCGCGCTCATGTTCAACGTCCGGCGCGGCGCGGCCGATGGTCTCGTCCAGCACAACATCGATCAGACGCGCCTTCGGGTCAGCCATTGCGCGCCCCGGGATTGATCCGGATGGCGATGGAGCGTCTATGCGCGCCGAGCCCTTCGGCTGTGGCCAGCTCCATGGCGGCGGGCGCCAGCGCGCTGAGCTGCTCGGGGCCAAGCTTGAGGATGGACGTGCGTTTGACAAAATCCAGAACGGAAAGCCCGGAGGTGAACCGCGCCGAGCGGGCGGTGGGCAGGATATGGTTGGAGCCGCCGACATAATCGCCGATCACTTCCGGCGTATGGGCGCCGAGGAAGATCGCCCCGGCATTGCGGATTTTCGGCAGCAGCGCCTCGGGGTCCGCCACCGCCAGTTCGACATGCTCGCCCGCAAGCCGGTTGACGAGGGGAATGGCTTCATCAATCGAATTGACCAGAATGATGCCGCCGAAATCCTCCCAGCTCTGCGAGGCGATCTCAGCGCGCTCCAGCGTCACCAGCTGCCGCTCCACCGCCTCTTCAACGGCAAAGGCGAAGTCCACATCGTCGGTGATGAGGATGGCCTGCGCCGCCGTGTCATGTTCGGCCTGCGCCAGAAGGTCGGCGGCGATCCAATCGGGATTGTTGTCCTTGTCGGCGATGACCAGCACCTCCGACGGCCCGGCGATCATGTCGATGCCGACCTGCCCGAACACAAGCCGCTTGGCGGCGGCGACATAGGCGTTGCCGGGGCCCATGATTTTGGCGACCGGGCGCGATGGTCTTGGTGCCATAGGCCAGCGCCGCGATCGCCTGCGCGCCGCCGATCCGGTAGATTTCAGTGACTCCGGCAATGTCGGCGGCGACAGAACCAGCGGATTGAGCTTCCCGTCCGGAGACGGAACCACCATCACTACGCGCTCAACGCCCGCGACTTTCGCTGGAACGGCGTTCATCAGAACCGAGCTGGGATAGGAGGCCGTGCCGCCCGGCACATAGAGACCGACGGAATCAATGGACGTCCAGCGCGAGCCAAGCTCAACGCCTATGGCATCTGTGTACCGCTCATCTTTCGGCATCTGCCGCAGATGATGGCTCACGATGCGGCCATGCGCGAATTTCAGCGCCTCAACCGTCACTTTCGACGCCGCGCCATAGGCGGCCTCGATCTCCTGCGGCGTGACGCGCAGCGTTTCGGCCGTCAGCTCCAGCCGGTCAAATTCGCTTGTGTAATCAATCAGCGCCTTGTCGCCATGCTTGCGGACATTGGCGATGATCTGGCGCGACGAGTCTTGTCAACATCCTCGGAAACTTCGCGCTTGGTGGACAGAAAAGCGGTGAACGCCGCCTCAAAGCCCTTGTCGCGCTGGTCAAGCTTGATCGGCATTGATGATCCTCACACGCCGTGGCGCGGTTTGGCCTGCGCCGCCCAGGCCCCGCCAATGTCGGTCAGCTGCGCCTCGATGCATTCGACATCAATCAGAAGCGAGGCCTTGTCCGCGAAAATCAGCTCGAGCTTCCCCGAAGGCGTTTCGTCGGGCAGGAAGCGGATGGTCAGGAGTGACAGGACCGTCTCCGGCTTCGAACGGTCAATTCCGGTCGATTTCACGCCGGTGACCCGGTCAAAGTGCAACACGGCGCGGCGGCGTTCGGCGCTCTGCCCTCTGGCGCGCGGCTCGCGCTCCCAGACAAACCGGTTCAGCGGCAGGACAAGGCGTTTGCCTTTGCCCTGATACTGGATTTCGCCGGTTTTCAACACCGAATCCTGCGCGCAGGCGGAAATGACCTCAAGGTCCTTTTCGTCCAGCGCGGCGAGTTTCAACGCGTCCATCTAAGACACCTTTGTCCGGCCCGATTGGCGGCAAAGAGCTGATATAGGTTCTTTAGGTGCAGTGCAACAAGGGTCATGATGCGGTCAGCGGCGGCAGGAGGCGGAGAGGTCGGATAAGTGCGCTGGTCCTGCTTCGCTCCTGCGAGCTTCGCAGGATGGGGAGCCTCTATCCTTCACCTTCTTATTGACCTCGCAGGATAAAGCACCCAATCCTGCGAAGCTCCGCAGGAGCGAAGCAGGACAAGCCGCCCCCGTCTGGCCGCTCCGCTTCTTGCGACTGCGCATCACCCCCCGCTGACCCGCTCAATCAGCGCGCCGCAGTTCGACAGCTTCTCTTCCAGATGCTCAAAACCCCGGTCGAGATGATAAATGCGGTTGACTGATCGTTTCGCCCTCAGCCGCAAGCCCGGCGATCACCAGCGCCGAGGAGGCGCGCAGATCGGTCGCCATCACCTGCGCGCCGCGCAGCCGCTCGACGCCTTCCACGGTGGCGGTCTGGCCGGAGAGCGAGATTTTCGCGCCGAGCCGCGCCAGCTCCTGCACATGCATGAAGCGGTTTTCGAAGATGGTCTCAGTGATGTGCGAAGTCCCCTTGGCTTTGGTCATCAGCCCCATGAACTGCGCCTGCAGGTCGGTCGGGAAGGCCGGGAATGGCGCGGTGGTCACATCAACCGGGTCGATGCCATGGCCGTTGCGGCGCACGCGGATGCCGGAATTGGTGTTGGTGATTTCAGCGCCCGTCTGCGCCAGAATGTCGAGCGCGGTCTGAAGGAGCGTTGGGTCAGCGCCTTCGAGCACAACATCGCCGCCGGTCATGGCGACGGCCATCGCATAGGTGCCTGTCTCGATCCGGTCCGCCAGCACGCGGTGGCGCGCGCCGTGCAGATGCGTGACGCCCTGAATGCGGATCGTCGGCGTTCCCGCGCCTTCGATCTTCGCGCCCATTGCGTTGAGACAGTCGGCGAGATTGCCGACCTCCGGCTCCATCGCGGCGTTTTCGATCAGCGTCTCGCCGCTTGCGCCAAGGCGCCGGCCATCAGCATGACATGCGTCGCGCCGACCGAGACTTTCGGGAACACATAATGCGTGCCCACAAGCCCGCCGCGCGGCGCTTTGGTGACGACATAGCCGTCCTCGATATCCACCGACGCGCCGAATTTGGCGAGGCCCTCGATGAACAGGTCCACCGGCCGCGTGCCGATGGCGCAGCCGCCGGGCAGCGACACGCGCGCCTCGCCCATGCGCGCCAGAAGCGGCCCGACAACCCAGAAGCTCGCCCGCATTTTCGAGACAAGCTCATAGGGCGCGGTGGTCGTGGTGATGTCGCGCGCGGTGAAATGGATGGTGCGGGCATACATCGACCCGTCATGGCCGCGCCGCCCGTTGACGGCGTAATCGACGCCATGGTTGCCCAGGATTCGGATCAGCTGCTCAACGTCCGCCAGATGCGGCACGTTTTCCAGCGTCAGCGTGTCGTCGGTCAGAAGCGCGGCGATCATCAGCGGCAGCGCCGCGTTCTTCGCGCCGGAAATCGGGATCACGCCGTTCAGCTTCTGGCCGCCGGTGATTTTGATATGGTCCATAATGTCTCTTTCAGGTCCGGCGCAGGCGCGGGGAGCAATTCGCCCGGCCCTTTAGACCAATCGCAGCCTGCGTTCAAGGAACTGGTTTATGGACGGTTAATCGGGGTATTTGCAGGGTGAAATCGTGGCGAAGAGGTGTTTTCCACAGTGTGCAAAAATCGGGGGCAGTTTGCTTGGCGTGTTCCATTGCAACCAAATTGCCAGCGGGCGGATCATGCCAAGTAAACTGTCCCCGATCTTGCGCGCCGCAGCGGCCCCTTACTAAAACTTCACCTTCAGCCCGCCGCGCAGCGCGTGGCTGACATCGCCGCCGCGGATTTCGGCGTCGTAGCTGGCGCTGGCCTGCCATGTTGGCGAAAAATCCAGCGTGACTCCCGCGCCAATCATGCCGCCGACGCGGTTTGGCTGCAGGCCTGTGACCGCAAACGGCGTGGCGCTGACGTCATCGACCATCCTTGCGATGAAGCCGCGCGGGTCGTTCAAGGCGTCATAGGACAGGCGGGCGCGCAGCTCCGGGGTCACCTTCATGCCGGACGCCGTCACGATTGTCGTCGAGGCCCGTGCGCCGAGATAGAGTTTCAAGGCGTCAACATTGGCCGCCTCGCCGGAAATGCCAAGGCCGCCGCCGCCGGTCTCGGTGAAAGCGCCTGAGCTGAGATGCGTGTAAACGAGGCCTGCCATCGGCTCGATAAAGCTGTCCGGCGACGCATCAAAGCGCCGCGCCGCTTCCAGACCTGCGCTGAAGCTCTGGGCGCTGTAGCTGGACAGGGCCGGCGTTGGCAGGACAGTCAGCCGCGTTGCGTCAATGCCGGAAAAGCCCGCCGAGACTGCGCCGGTCAGCGTCCATGCACCCGGCCGCCAGCTGGCGTAAGCGCCGGTCTTCAGCGTTGACAGCGCGGCAAAATCGCCGGTCACCGCCTGTTTGACATTGGCGCGGCCAAGCCCGGCGGCAGCGCCGAACGACCAGTCGCCGCTGGCATAATCCAGCCCGAACGCGCCGTTCCAGCTGCGCGAGGAAAACCCGTAATTTGCAGCGGTGCTGTCAAACGCGGAATGGGCGAATGACCCCGTAGTCCAGACGATCCAGCCGCTGCCGCGCGGCGCCTCTTCGGCAAAGGCCTCGCCGCCCGCCGGGTTATCCTTGGCATACGACAAACGCGGAGCAGCCCCAGCTGCCGCCCGCTCGCGGCCTCGGCCGAGCAGCGTATCGGTAAATCCAAAACCAACGTCCAGCAGCGCGGTTTGGAAGGTGGTGTGAAGATCACCGCTGAGCCAGCCGAGGCCCTCGGCACTCAGGCTGTTGGTGGCTTGGAAGGTGTCGGTGAAGAAGTTGTTGAATTGAGTGTTAATGTTCAGGTTGACGAAGCCCGCCAGAACTTCATAGGCGATGCCGCCATTGTCCCTGTCGGCAATGATAATTAATCCAGGTCCAAGAGTATCTTCGAGGGTCGGTGTTTGAGTTGTATTGTCCAAGACGTGACTTACGAAAGTCAACGACGGCGCATCCAATATGCCGTCAAGGGCTTGTTGAATGGCTGCGGCATTTGGACCAGAAAGCAGTGCGTTGAGTTGGTCCTGCACCGGACCTGAGCCGCCCACACCCGACGCATCTGGCAGAACCACAGTGGTGGTTGTGTCCACTGTGTTGAAAGACAACGTGACAGTGTTTAACGCGCCGCCGGAATCGATCACCACCGGATCAACGCAGTTTTCCAAGGTTGGTGATGCAAAACAAGCAGCGGAATCGACAACGGCCATCGCTGGGCGTGACTGAACAGCCACGCCGATCATCGTAAGCGCCAAACAGGACGCCGCCCCCCGCAGTCCCCGCAAACTCCTATCAAGCTTCCCCATGCACCGGCCTCCCCAGAATGGCTCAAGTTCTAATTCCTCATCGATAAGTGAAAAGACGTGCGGAGTCGAGCGCGCGGTCGCCCGTATTCGCGTGGTGTATGGGCTGACGGGTTGACGCGAGGGACCTGAGCTTGGCTCAGGAATTCCGCTTTTGAACCGTCACCCCAATTCTGACCAAGCCGGCTCCGATGTTCAAGAGGATATGCGCCCCATGGATGTAGGGCAGGGCAGCGTTTAAACCTGATGGCGCAGCGGCATCGGCCGCGAGTGCAACAGTATCGGCGGCGAGACGTGTGCTTGCCAAGAATATTTCGATTGCATCCTCGCCCTGCCATGCATCCCAGGCATCGCCGGCAGATGTGAAAACCGAGAGGATACCGCCTGCTTCGCCGGTGGCATAGGGTTGCCGCCAATAGTCTTTGATATCTTCGGCGGACAGGATCAATTCAAGGCTGGTGGAATTGATCTCGTCTGCGAAAACCTTGTCGGCATAGGGTCGTGCTGCGATTGCAAAGCGATTGGTGACAATTTTATTGCTCAAGTCTTTGGCAATTATCGGAATGGCAAGACCAACGGGCGCGCCGGGCCGGGTGGGGGACGGTCGCCCTGTTTCGCGCAGATAGATTGGCGTGGCCTTGGGCTTTTCCAGATCGGCCCATATCCGCGTCTGTTGAGCAATCCAATTTTGGGGGTAGGGCGTAATTTTCATGTAGCGCCTCAACACTTCAACCAAGGAAGAGGGGACAGTTTAGATGGCCTGTGACGTCCGCTGACTATTTCACGCGGCGGCCCGGGCCAGGCACACTTCCTCCGATTTATTCAGCATCTCCCGGCCCGCCGCTGTCTCTTTTCCCGGAAGCC
>CAWDIY010000031.1:0-208161 GCA_963802455.1 uncultured Alphaproteobacteria bacterium
CAGCGAGGTCGTCAGCTCCTCCATCTGCAGCCATGGGCGCATCCATGCCACCGCCTCGTACGATCCGGGCTGGCCGGCGACCGGCTTCACCTCAACCTTGGCATCCCGCAGCGGGAACTTGGCGCGCATCTCCGCGCCCGCGTCGTCGTTGGCGTTGACGTAATTGTTGATCCAGCGGTTCAGCCAAGCTTGGCAGTCCTCGGCCTCCATGAAGGAGCCGATCTTGTCGCGGCCGATCACCTTGAGATAGTGGGCGAAGCGCGACGTGGCCATGATGTACGGCAGGCGGGCGGAAATAGCGGCGTTCGCCGTCGCCTCCGGCCGGTCATATTTGGCCGCCTTGTGTGTCGTCTGCGCGCCGAAGAACACAGCGTAATCCGTATTCTTGTAATGGCAGAGCGGCAGGAAGCCGAGCTTGCCAAGTTCGGCGTCTCGCCGGTCGGTGATGCCGATTTCCGTTGGGCACTTGGCGTCGGTGTCGCCATCATCGCTCTGGAAAATGTGAACGGGAAGGTCCTCGACCTTGCCGCCATTCTCCGCGCCTCGGATCGCCGTGCACCAGCCATTCTTGGCGAAGGCGTCGGTCAGCCGCGCGCCGAGCGCGTAGCTTGCGTTCGACCAGCAGTAATCGTCGTGCTGCATCGCGCCGCCGTCTTCATATTTGATGGCCTCGTTGAAATCGAACTCGTCTATGCGCAGCGTCTGCTGACCGTAAGGCTGGCGGGTGAGGACCCGCGGCATGGTCAGGGTGACAAAGCGCGAATCGCTCGAGGCGCGGAACGAGCGCCACTTGGTGTATTCCTTGGTCTCGAAGATTTTTTCGAGATCGCGCGGTTTGGACAGCTGGCGGTAATCGTCAAAACCGAACAGCGTCGCATCGGCGGCGGAGATGAACGGCGCGAAGGCGGCAGCGGCCACCGAGCTCATCTTGGCCAGCGTTTCGATGTCCTCGAAATCATTGGTGAACTCGTAGTCGCCGATCATGCAGCCGACCGGCTCACCGCCGGGCGTGCCAAACTCGGCCTCGTAGACCGTCTTGAAAAGCTGGCTCTGGTCGAACTCAACCGCCTTATCGAGGTCCTTATAGAGTTCGCGCTTGCTGGCGTTGAGGACCCGGATTTTCAGGTTGGCGCTGGTCTCGGTGTTCTGCACCAGATAGTGCAGGCCGCGCCACGAGCCTTCGAGCTTGCGGAACTTGGCATTGTGCATGATCTCGGCGAGCTGGCGCGACATCATTTCGTCGAGCTTCTTGATCGCCTCGTTGATTGTCACAGTCAAGTTGCGGTTATAGCTGACTGTGCCCTTCAGAGCCTCGGTGGTCAGCGTGCGCAGCAATTGCTGGGTGCGGTCTGACGAGGTCTGCTTGGTCACCGCAACGGCCTGGTCCAGCAGACTGGTGGTCTTTGCCTCGGCGACTGCGACGTCACCGCTCTTTTTTGAGGTCGCCATGATCAATTGCCCTTCTTGTCAGCGCTGCTGTTTTTGGCGAGCTCGTCGGCGAGCTGTTTCAATTCGCCCTTGTTCTGCAGGATTTTCTCCAGCAGCACTTCCAAATCTTCCGACCGGTCGGCCTTGCTGAGAAGGTCGCGCAGCTCATTGCGCGAATCCAGCAGCGACTTGAGCGCCGGCACCTGACCGACGATGGAGCCCGGCTCGAAATCGTCAAGCTTTTCGAACTTGAGGCTGACGGCCATTTCTTTTCCGGCGCCCTCAATGGTGTTTTCAACGCGGAACCTCAGGCCGGGCGCAAGGCGGCGCATCACATCGTTGAAATTATCGCGGTCGATCTGCACGAATTTGCGCTCGCCGAACGGCTTCAGCGGCTCGGTCGGGTCGCCGGAAAAATCGCCGAGCACGCCGACCACAAAAGGCAGCTCTTTCTCGATCACCGCGCCCTCGGTTTCGACCTCGTATTTGATATGGACGCGCGGTTTGCGCACACGTTCGAGTTTATCGTGAATACTGGCCAATTTATCTCTCCTGACTGAATCTGCCCTTCGCGCGGACCGCGCAAAGTTCGGTTGAATCCTTCAATTTCGCCTTCTGATCCCCGTTGGCGCAACTTTGTATCGTATTTTTTTCATTTGTCACGGCTGTATTCCCTTGGGCGAGCTCTGCTCAATGCCGGCGCGCGTCAGCACGTCGCGGCGCTGGCTCTCATCCGGCACCAGTTCGGCGAGAAGTCCCATGAAATCCATCCGCCCGCGCCGCACGATGGTTTCGAGCGCGAACGACACGGACGAATGTGGCTCGGTCCGGCGGAAAAAGGCCGCTATTTGCAATATCGCCTGGAAAGCCTGCTCGCGGTCATTGATCTGGCCGACAGCGCCGTTCAGCTTTGGCGAGGGTGCAGCTACAGTCTCCACATGAGTTTCCGGTAATGGCACTGTCCCCAGATCCTCTTTTGGCAGGCTGACATAGGCTGAAAGCTCGGAATAGGCCGAACGGATACTGGCGAGAACCTCGCGCAAGCGGCGGAATGACGGCGCATCGGCTTTGAACACGTCTGTCAGAAATCTGTCAATCGCGCCAACGTCGGCGATACAGCGCTCGGCGGCCGCGCTCATGGTCAAGAACGCCGCGCCGTCAGCGTGGGACGCCGCCTCATGAAAAGCCGCAAGCGCGCCACTGTCTTTTTTGCGTGTGGCCTGATCAAACTCCCACAGACTGAAGCGTCCATAGACCTGATCCGGAATCAGCGATGTCAGATGCAGCGGCCGTATCAGAGTGCCGTCGCTGTCCTGGCTGCCGTTAAGGCCCGCCAGCGAGCTGACGCGTTCAGCGGGATTGTCCTCACTGGTCAGCGGATACAATGTGTCAAAACCACTCGTAATCAGCTGCCGCATGGCTTCGAACACGCCGGCAAGCCCGGTGATGCCGTGAACGCGCACCGAGGACTCCGCCAGCCAGCTCAACAGTTCGATGTCCTTGGTGCGGCTGGAAAGCTCGGCGACGCAGGCATCGTGCACATTGCGCCACCGCTCTGAGGGCTGCAAAACCGATCCCGCATTTTCTTCGCCATCTGCGACATAGATGTTTTCCCGCGACCGGTCGTCAGACCTTGCGGCGGAGCGCTCGTCCTTGATGGCACGGAAGACAGCAATCAGCTCACCGCTGCCGCGAAGGTCATCGCCAGCTGGTTTTCCACCCTCAAAAGTCTGGGACATTACCGAGTAGTTCATGCCTTTTAGAAACGCTCCACCCACGCTTTCGGGTTGCACTCTACTTCACCTGTTTCAAAAGGAAACCCGCAAACCGAACTTTCCTGAAACAGCGTTAAAGCGAAAAAACCCATGAATTCATGCATTTCATCCATAGGGCTTGCAGTTTTTGAAGCACAACTATAACCCCTGATAACTCTGTTCAGAGCCTTCGGCTTGGAGACTTGCCGGAATTATGCAATGCCGTTTGACGGGCGCAAAGCGGCTGGCGCCATGGGGGATGACCATGCCATCACTTGATCTGGGGCGCATGATCCAGCGGCTTGACGGCGAACTGGTGGTCGCGCTCGAAGAGGCGGTGGCCATCGCAGTGCGCAACGGGCACGAGGCTGTGGAGGCGGAGCATTGGTTCATAGCGCTCGGCGACACTTCGCGTTCCTATGCAAAAATTGTTGAGGCGTGCGGCGGCGATACAAAGGCGATTGAAGAAAGCGCCAACCGCGCAATGGAGCGGTTTTCGCGCGGCGGAACATCCGCCCCGTCAATCTCCTCATCGATTATCGACATTGTCCGGGAAGCCTGGATCTACGCTTCTCTGCAGCATGGCCGCGCCTCGCTTGACGCGCTTGACCTTCTCTACACCGCCCTGACAGACGCGACGCTGCGAGCACTCGCCATCGGCGGAATGCCGCCTCTGCGCGACATCAGGATCGGAGAGCTGGAGCGGCTGATCGACGAGCGCCCGCAGGTTCTTGCGACAGCGGACGGCGGCGCTGCCAGAGCCCCCGGCGCGTCCGGAGGCGGCGACTTTCTCAGCCAGTTCACCATCGACATGACGGAGCAGGCGCGCAGCGGCGGTCTTGATCCGGTTGTGGGGCGCGACGCGGAAATGCGCCAACTGATCGACATTCTGGTGCGGCGGCGGCAGAACAACCCGATTCTGGTCGGCGAGGCAGGCGTCGGCAAGACCGCCGTTGTCGAGGCCTTTGCACTCGAGATCGCTTCAGGAAATGTGCCGGAGCCCTTGCAGAATATCAGGCTGCTCAACCTTGATCTGACGCTTCTGCAGGCGGGCGCGGGCGTCAAAGGCGAGTTCGAGCGGCGGCTGAAGGGCGTCATCGATGAGGTTAAAGCCTCGCCCGAGCCGGTGATCTTGTTCATCGACGAAGCGCACACAATGATCGGTGCGGGCGGCCAAGCGGGACAGGGCGACGCGGCCAACATACTCAAGCCCGCCCTGGCGCGCGGCGAACTGCGCACGATCGCGGCGACAACTTGGGCGGAATACAAGAAATATTTCGAGAAGGACGCCGCGCTGACCCGGCGGTTCCAGACGGTGCAGATTCTGGAGCCTGATGAGGAGACGGCCGTGCAGATGGTGCGCAGCCTTGTGCCGACTTTGGAAGTGCATCACGGCGTGAAAATCAGGGATGCGGCCGTGCGCGCCGCCGTGTCGCTGTCCACGCGCTACATTCAGGCGCGGCAGCTGCCTGACAAAGCGGTGAGCTTGATCGACACAGCCTGCGCCGCCGTCTTCGTCTCCCGCGCCACCACGCCTGCGCAGATACAGGATGCGGAGCGCACTTGCGAACTTCTTCGGCTTGAAGAAGGGCGGCTGAAGGCGGAGCCGGATCAGGAGGCCGTTGCAGAGCGCCTCGCCGACATCGGTCTGCAGTTGAAAAGTCTGGAAACGCAGCTGGAGGCGCATCGGCTGCAATACGAGGCGGAACAGAAACTGGTTGCCGAGGCGGACGCGGCAGAAGGCGCTGAGAAGCCGGACACCGGCTCCCTGCTTGATCTGGAGAGCAGGCTGCAAACGCTGCAGGGTGAGATGCCGCTGATCCACCGCATCGTCGACAAGGAGACGGTGGCCGCCGTCGTGGCGCGCTGGACCGGCATTCCGCTGGGCAAACTTATGCGCGACCTCGTGGAAACCGTGCAGACGCTGGAAGACCGGCTGCGCGAGAGGGTCATCGGGCAGGATCAGGCGCTGAAAACAATCGCCGACGCCATGGTGACGGCGCGTGCCAATCTCGGCGACGAGCGCCGTCCGCCCGGCGTCTTTCTGATGGTTGGCACATCCGGCGTCGGAAAGACCGAGACAGCCCTTGTTCTGTCGTCGCTGATCTATGGCGGCGAGGACAATCTCACTGTCATCAATATGTCTGAGTTCAAAGAAGAGCACAAAGTCTCGCTGCTGCTCGGCTCGCCGCCCGGCTATGTCGGCTACGGCGAAGGCGGCATCCTGACTGAGGCCGTGCGGCGGCGGCCCTACGGAGCGCTGCTGCTTGACGAGATCGACAAGGCGCATCCGGGCGTCCAGGACATTTTCTATCAGGTGTTCGACAAGGGCACGCTGAAGGATGGCGAGGGCCGCGACATCGACTTCAAAAACACCACGATCATGATGACGGCCAACACCGGCACCAAGACGCTGACCGCGCTCGCCGCCGACCCGGACACAATGCCGGAAGGCGACGTGCTCGTCGACATGCTTCAGAGCGAGCTGCTTGAACAGTTCAAGCCGGCGTTTCTCGGCAGGCTGACAATCGTGCCCTATTTGCCGCTGGATGAAAATGTGCTGCGCCAGATCATCGGGTTGCAGCTGGCGAAGATCCGAAAGCGCCTTGAGCAGCAGTATAAGGCGACGCTTGAAGTCTCGGGCGCGGTGCTGGATGCGCTTGTCAAACGCTCCCAAACCATTGATTCGGGCGCCCGCGCCATCGAATCAACTTTGGCCCGCGAACTGCTCCCTTCCCTGTCGCGGCAGATTTTGGCATTAACGCTAATGAAATCACCAGTTACAACCGCAAAAATATCAGTTGACGTTTCCGGTCATATTCTTGTTAAAGTTACATAGGAAGAAATTGCCGTTACGGCAAATCAACCCGGTCGCTTGCAACCCTATTTCCGCTCGCCCGGTTTACGCTAGTACCTGACAGGTCAAACAGAAGGAGCACTTTATGCCAATTTATCTGCAGATCGACGGCATCACCGGTGATGCGACGCACGAGACCCACAAGCAGTGGATGGACATTGACGCCATTCATTGGAACGTGTCGCGCAACATCAACACATCGGTGGGTTCCGCCGCAAACCGCGAAGCATCCGAGCCGAATGTCAGCGAAATGGTGCTGACCAAGGTGAGCGACGCGTCTTCGACGAAACTGTTCCAAGAAGCCTGCTCCGGCAAAACCGGCAAGCGCGCCACCATTCATCTGGTGACGACCGGCAGCCCCGGCGACACTTATATTGAATACACGCTGACCAACACGCTGATCGCCAACTATTCGGTGGACACGAGCGGCGACCGCCCGGTCGAGACGATCCGCCTCAACTTCACCAAGATGGAAGTCAAGTACATCCCGTACGACGAGATGAACAATCCGAAGTCGCCAATGATTGCGTCTTACGATCTGACAACCACGCGCGCCGCTTGATTTTCAGGCCCGCCATGTCATCCTGCGAAGGCGCTGCATCCGTGCGGCGCCTTTTTCATCAGCGGCAGCAAAAGGCGCCTGTCACATGGCAGATATTTACTATCTCCGCCCCGTCAGGAAACCAGAGGCTCAGGCAGAGCCGCTTGCCGCGGCGCCGCGTCTCACCATCGCGCTTTCGGTCCATCATCTGGCGGCCATCCTTGCGCGCGAAACCTTGCTGCCGGGCAGCGGCGGCCAGCCCGGCGCGCGGCTGAAAGCCATGATGAGCGGCCTGGGCGGCGCGGGAGGCCTGTCGGCCCGGAGCGCAAATATTGAGCACGCGCTCGACATCAAGTACGATGTCCTCCTCATTGACAGCGTGCGCAGCGGCAAAGTCAAAATCCGTCCGGTGGCAAACGCCAGCGCCGCATCCAGCCAAATTCAACTGTCCGCTGCAAAGATTCAGGCAGAGTTCATCGGCGTCCCCGATGACATCCTGATCGCGCGGCAGAAGAGAACCGGGCAGGTCGCCTTTTCGTTTCACGGCGCGGCGAGCCTCGAGATGACCATCGATGATGTGATCGGCGCCAACCGGGTCATGTTTGAAAACTGGGCGCGGCGCGGCGGCCAGCCACCGCTTCACCTGCGCCACCAAGGCAAATCGCCGTTTGGGCGCATTGTCCATGAAGGCGCGGAAAGCGCGACAGATTTGCGGTCAGTGGCAGCGAAAGTCATGTGCGACCATGCGCAGGGATTGCCGTACTATACGATTGAGTTATCACTCAGTCAGCGCAAAACCTGACAAGCCAATCTGGCGCGCTATCCGTTCGGCAGGACAATGCGCGCGTTGACCCGGCGGTTCATTGGATCGAAGGGATCGGCGGACGCCGGATTGGACTCGCCCACGCCCGTCGCCTTGATACGCGTCGGATCGACGCCCAGCGAGGCAAGCGTATCGGACACGACCGCCGCCCGGCGCTTGGACAGATCCATGTTGAACGCGTCTCCGCCATAAGCGTCGGTGTGGCCTTCAACGTCAAATGTCGCGACCTCAAGGCGCGGATCATTCAGGCCTTTGGCGAACTCGGCAAGCGTTTCGCGGGCCTCCGGCGTCAGCACGTCCGAATTGTATTCGAAATTGACCTGCATATTGACAGGCTCGGCCGGCGCGTCAGCTTTCGCCGCGCATTCCTCGGCGCTGCCGATGCAGATGGCGCGCGCCTTGCCCAGATCGGCCGATTTGATGAACATCTGCACGATTTCTTCAGCCGTGTAAGCCGGTTCCGCAGCAGCTGAGCCCGCGAACAGGCCTGACGCCAGCATTGCTGATGCAATTGCAGAATGTGCAATTTTCAAGCGCATGATCAAATCATCTCCACAAGTTGCGATTATGAAAAGATTGTTAAGTTGCAGCGTTGAGAAGTCAAGTGAAATGCGCGAATTTTGTTAATATCGCCGGCAACAACCGGCAACCCACCCGAGTGCCCCACTTTACTCGCAGACGGCTGCCTTTGCGGCATCAGCCTTATCTCTGGCGGTAGAACATTTTGCAGGCTTCGGATCCAATTTTTTGAAGAGGAAGGCGGGTGTGTCGCTGTAGTGGCAAATCAACCATGCACCGCCTTCGGGAGTGACCGATGAGAGGTCGTAATCGTCCATCGCCACACCCTCAATCATGCTCTCACCCGATGGCCTGAGAAATGCCAGTTCGTCAGGGTGGCCATCGGAAAATGTCGCTCCTGAGAAACTCTGTTCCGTCATTTGCTCTTTTGCGCGCCGCGACGCCGACCAGCCTTCAGGCACTTCAGAGACAGCCGGCGCAGCCGATATCTTTGCTGGACATTCGAGTACCATTTGCCCCGCAAGCGCACCAGTTGCGACTGCAGCGAGCGACGAAAGAGCCAGCGAAAACGCGATACCACACTTGATGTGAAACATCATGATGTGCGGGCCTTTTTAGGCCGCATCGACGTCGCCGATTTCATGATGACCGACAATGCGTCGCCGTTATTGCTTGGATTGATATAGGTGCCATCCTTGTTTTGTCCCAGGAAACGCATCAATCGACTTGAGACATTTGGCTTGTTTTTGTCGCCGGCCCATTGATCCATGACCATGACGCCCTTGTCGGTCTGCGAAATGTACAGTGCGACATGGTTGCCGTGAGAGGCGTTGGCATAATAGCCTCTGCCTTCGACGCTATCTGACACAAAAGTGGCGATGGCCGTACCCTTTGCCACGCTCAGTGCGTTGCCCCTGACCTTTTTGCCGTTCGTCCAATATTCGGTGGTGCCGACATTTGTGTAGTGTTGCACAAGGCCGGCGCATTGCTTGTTGCCAACAGGACTGGTGCCTTCAAGATTGTCAACCATGGCGTAAATGTATGGTCCGCTCATTTCTTAACTTTCCTCTCAAATCACCCGCGCATCCATCCTTAATGCAACCTTTGGGTTCGGATCAAGTCAGCGAGTGGGATTTTGGAGTCTGTTTCATTTCAAGACGGATTTCAAAACTGACCGTCACTTGTCACATGCGGGAGCCGTTGCTACACGTTTGCGTGGTGTGAACGTGCCGGCTGGACCAACCAGCTTGGCAGGTCCGGAGCGGATTGATGAACATCGACGTCATGTCAGCCTCCTACATCCAGGCCGAGCGGATCATAAGGGTTGAGACGGAGCTTGGTCCCGATGTGCTTCTGCCGGAGCGGCTGACCATGCGGGAGACGGTTTCCGGGCTGTTCGAGCTGACCATCGCGGTCAATTCCAAGCGCACGGACATTGCGCCGGACGAGCTGGTCGGCAGGCTGGCGGATGTGTCGGTGGACACCGGGTTCGGCGACCGGCGGACCTGGAACGGTCTGGTGACGGACCTGATCGAGGGGCCGGGCGTGACGCGCGGGCTTCGGGCCTACACATTGGTGCTGCGGCCCGAACATTGGCTTCTGTCGCAGCGCTCGGACTGCCGCATCTGGCTCGACAAGACCAGCGTTGAGGTGGCGCAGATTTTGATGGGCGAACACGGGCTGGCCTCGCCGGTGGTGAAGGGCATCATCACGCCGCCGCCCGCGCAGCATTATTCGGTGCAGTTCAACGAGACGGACCTCGCGTACCTGACGCGCCGTCTGGAGGAGGACGGGATTTTCTACTGGTTCGAGCATGAGGGCGGCTCGCCCGGTCAGGTCGCGGCCAAGCACACATTGCATCTCGCCTCGGATGTGTCGGGCTATGTCACCGGTCCGGAGACGGATGTGCGCTTCGCCATGGGGTCAAGCCGACCGCAACCATGTGACCAGGTTCGAAAAGCGCTTCCGCTACCTTCCGGGCAAGCGGGCCGGGCGGGACTGGAACTTCGAGACGCCGGGCCAGACGCCGGGCGGCGACACGCCGAGCCTGATCAAGCTGCCGAAGAATGACGGCTATGAGCTGTACGAATATCCCTCGCTGGCCGGCTATGGCTCGGGAACAAGCGCCTCCGAGGGCATCGACAATGACGCGGTCGAGCGGCAGTCGAAGCTTCGGATGATGTCGAGCGAGGCCGACCACCAGCGCTCAGAAGGCGCGTCCACGGTGAGCACGCTCAGCCCCGGACGAAGGTTCAAGCCCTATGATGTGGCGAACCCTTCCAACCTGTTCGACGAGCAGGTCATCGTCGAGATCGTCCACACCGCGCACGACCGCTCCTACGCGACGAACGAGGAGGGCGAGCCGGAATATCAGAACGCTTTCATCTGCATCCCTTCCAAAGTCCCCGCCACGCCGCACCGGCTCGACGCAAGCCGCCCGAAGATCGAGGGCACGCAGGTGGCGCTGGTGGCGGGTCCCGAGGGCGAGGAGATCCATCCGGACAAGTATGGCCGCATCAAAGTCTGGTTCCCCTGGGACCGGCGCGCCAAGAAAGATGGAAGCGACACGTGCTGGATACGCGTGGCGCAAAGCTGGGCGGGCGCGGGCTGGGGCGGCCAGACCATCCCGCGCATCGGCATGGAGGTCATGGTCACCCATCTCGACGGCGACCCGGACCGGCCGCTGGTGACGGGCGTGGTGCCGAACGCCAGGCAGAAGGTGCCGTACGGATTGCCGGAGAACAAGACAAAGAGCGTTTTCCGGACCAACACGCACAAGGGCAAGGGATTCAATGAGCTTGCCTTTGAAGATGAGAAGGGCCGCGAAGAAATATTCATGCGGGCGCAGAAGGACTTGACAGTCAAGGTGGACAATCACGCCACCAAACGGGTCGACGCAAATCAAGTCGTATCCATAGGCGGCATGTCGCTTCGCGAAGTTGAGAAGTCGAGCACGGAGAATGTGGCGCAGAACCTGTCCATAAATGTTGGAACAGGCGCGCTTGGCAACATCGTCAGCGGGCAGGCCCGGCAAGACACATTCGGAATGCGTCCTGCGGGCTATTTTCTCGACCAATCACTCAACGAGGCAACAGGCAGCGGCAATTTCAACCTCGACGCTGCCAATTCAATCCGCATGAACACTGCCGCCGCTTTCAGCGTTGAAGTCAAGGGTGTCATGCTCACAACAGTTGGACTCAACCATACCGCCAATGTGGGCGGGTCCTTTTACACCTCGGCTGGCTCGGACAACCGTGAAGTTGTGGGTGCAAAGAAGATGATCGATGCGCACGGCGAAATCCACCTGAGATGTGGAAAGTCAGAACTGGTTATGAAACCCGACGGAGTGATTACAATCAAAGGGCTGAAACTGATCGTTGACGAAGAAGAGCATATCGATTTGCACGCCGCCCGGATTGATTTGAACAAATGAATAACCGCCTGATCATAATCAGCACGGCCGCATTGTCAGCCGCAGCGCTGATTTTTCTGGCAGCCGGGACCTTCACAGCACGGACAGGGGATGCGCAAATGAAGTCAGACGTCACAATATACCTACAGCCTCCAATCCTTGGTGGCGGAGGCACAATCATTGTCTTGCCAAACGAGATTCCGGCAGACGAATGGCAGAAGAAAACCGGTCAATCAAACCCGGCATTGAAAGACATGCGTTTGACAAGCGGCAAACCTATCAGCGGTGAGGACCAGCGATTTGGAGCAGTCGTGACTGATCCGGTCAGTGTTGTCAGATTTGATTTTCCTTCCGGCGGTTCGTTTGTCTTTCGTCCATTGCCTTCATTGGATTCCGGCTACCCAACCGAAAGGCAATCAAGCAGAGTCATAAGTGTGGGCCGTGCCGGAGATATTCACCCAAAAACAGGGGAGGACGCCGATATTGCCAAGGTTCAGGTGCTCCACATTTACGGCGATCTGGTTTCCGAGGAGCAAAGCCAGCGGATTTTTGAGTCTGTGCGACTGGGATTTTTGGAGGAGCGGTACGATTGCGAAGAATTTGAGCATATGATTGCGTGCTCAGCATCGAAAGACAAACTGAATGAGTAAGCTCATCCTGCACACCCGCTCGTTCCACCCGCTGGAAAACTTCGGTTTGGGCGGCTTGGGTTACGAGGGGGACAATCGCAACTTTTCGGCAGATCCGGGGGCAACTGCACGGATCAAAAATGCGATTGAGATCAATCTTGGACTGGCCAAAGTGAAAGAGCTTTTCACGATGTCCAATACCAGTCAGAACGCTTTGGTGGGGATGCGCCAAGACTATACAGACGCTGAATTGCAGCCGACAGCAAGCGTTTCCCGCCAGATCGACCCCTTCAGGAAAGACGGCGACCAGCATGTGCAGGTTTTCCTGTCTTACCGCGGCCAAAACTTTGCAATGCCGCTCGTTGACAAGGAAGTCGACATACCGGAGGTGAATGTACCGTTCTACGGAAAAGTCGGTGGAGGCAAGCTGCGCGGCAAGGATGTTTGGAAAGGAGTTGTCCCTGATCTAGATGTCACGAATTCCGTGGACCTTCACATTGACCGCGCCAGCAAGAAGATCACATTCGCGTGCAGAATGGTCGGTGACGGCTTTCCAAACGCCGAGAGCTTCCTGATTGACGATTCCAAACAACCTCTTTTTCTTGTGACACATCGCAGAGTTGGCTCAGCGACCGGACAATTGGGTGGAAACCGCCGCATAGCGATGGCTTCGGCATCCGCTAAGCTTGATTTCCCCGCCGATAAATTCGGCTCGGCGCTGGACGCCTATTGGGCGCAGGACTATGCAACACACGGGGGCGGGCCGATCGATTTGTTCCATGAGAACGGCCCGAAGCCGTCGAGCCGCACCGGCTGGAATTCCATGCATGGCGGACGGGACGCAAAGGGAGGCAAGGTTCGCCGATGGTGGCTGGACAATGATGTCGTCTGGGTAAAAGGGCGAAAGGGAAGCTCAATGCCGTGACCGAACCCCCGCCACGCACGACCAAGCGCCCGAAGATCGAGGGCACGCAGGTGGCGCTGGTCGCAGGTCCCGAGGGCGAGGAAATCCATCCGGACGAATATGGCCGCATCAAAGTCTGGTTCCACTTCAGGCCGCTTGACGGCCTGAAGCACTCTGAAGCCTGTTTGGCTTCGCCAAACGGGTGGACCGCCGCGCGAAGAAAGACGGCTCGGACACCTGCTGGATCCGCGTGGCGCAGAACTGACCTGGCGCGCAGGATTTCCCTGGGCGGATGGCAAGGGGACGCCGGAGATCATCACGCGTGAAACTCTGCCGGAGGGCGTGTGATGGCGGGGTTTCCGGACACTCTCAGCAGCCCAAGCCTTGAGTCGGCCTTCGGCCTGCCCGCCGGAACGCAGTTCACGGGCCCGCCCATGCAGGGGGCAATTCTGGCGAAAACACCGGGCATGGAAGATGACCGGCCAAAATTGCCCGCTTAGGACGGACCTTGGCCGCCCAAGGAAAAATCCCCGCCCCCCACAGTCCCCGACCCGCATCCCTCCGAATTCTTCCCCGGCTCCAACGGGGCCATCGCCGTCTCCACTTCGCCGGACGTGTGCCGCGCGCCAGTCTGTCCGACGCCGTTTCCAGTCTTCGCCCTTGGCGGCGATGATCAGAACTATGCCGGCACAGTGCGCTCCAACGGCTTGATCATCAAGAAATGGGATTCGAAAATATCGAAGACCAACGGCGACGCGCCCGGCGCCGGGCCTGGCCTCAGGTCGCAGACCGTCGGCGACGTTGTCGAGCCGACCTCGCACTCCCGCATTGTCAAGGCCGAGGGCCAGCCGGTCATCCGCCACCGCGACACCTGCACGCTGAACAAAGGCAGTCGTTCAAAGACCAGCTTTACGACAAGTCGGGCACGGTGCAGACGGGCGACGCCATGCTGGACAAGGCGGGCAACTATTGGAACAATCCGTCCAGTATCGGCTGCGGCATCAAAGGCGCATAGGATTCGAGCCCAGGCTGCCAAGGCACGAAGAACGCGTGGAACACGGAAAGGGCCGCCGGCGTGGCGGTCTTACGATTTGACAGAAATCTCGTCGTCCAAGCTGGCTTGGAGCGCTCCGCTCTCCAAGTTCACATTCATCGGCAGCGGGCGATTGCGGGTGGATAGCCGCGCCCGCGCCCGCTCAAAACCAGACAGCCTGCCCCGTTCGTATGCTCTCATCGGCAGCCAGACAGATCCGCAGCGACCGCACGGCATCCTGCATATGGCGGGTCAGGTCAATGTCCTGTTCTATGGCGCGCAGCATATAGGTCTGCTCGGCGTCGCAGAGCTCCTGATGGCCGAACTCGTCCGGCATTTCGATCAGCCTGTCGCCGCCCGGCCGGTGCACAAGAAGCCCGCCGACTTTGGAATGGCCATCAATGTCGGATGACGCGCCCTTGTCCGTTTCGACGATCGATACCGCGCCGTTCGGGCTGATCACATCCTTCACGAAGAACGCCGTCTCCGACATCATCGGGCCCCATCCCGCCTCGTACCAGCCGACCGAGCCGTCTTCGAACATGACCTGGAACTGGCCGTAATTATACATGTCCGGTGCAATTTCGTCCGACAGGCGCAGGCCCATTCCGTGCACGCGCACGGGCTTGGCATCGGTGATCTGGCACATGACATCGACATAATGCACGCCGCAGTCGACAATGGGTGAGGTGGAACGCATCAGCGCCTTATGCACCTCCCATTTGTGGCCGCTGGACTGCTGGTTCAAATTCATGCGGAACACATAAGGCCCGCCCAGCCCGCGCGCTTCGGCGATCAGGCGGACCCATGACGGGTGATGGCGCAGGATGTAACCGACCACGAGTTTGCGGCCCAATAGCTTCGCAGTTGCAACGACGCGCTCAGCGTCAGCGACATTAGCCGCCAGCGGCTTTTCGACAAACACATGCGCTCCCGCTTCCATCGCCCTTATGGCATAAGTCGGCATGAGCTCTCGGTGTAGGTGGCGATGACGACCAGATCGGGCTTGGTCTGCATGCCTTCCTCGAATGTGCGGAAACGCGGACAGGCGCGCAGCTCCGCAGGCAGCTCGACATCGGAGCGGTTGACGAGACCCACAATTTCAGAGCCAAGCCGGTGATGCGCCAAGCGCATGCGAGCGGCCCATATTGCCCAGTCCAACGACCAGCACGCGTGTCATGATCCGTCCTTCCTAAAGCTCAAGCCTTGTCGCCTCGCCAATCTCAACCTCGCGCCCAGTGCGGCGCGACTGGATGGCCGCGAAGGCAAGGGCGAGGCTGCGCAGATTTCCGCTGCGCCATTCTCCGGCTCTGTGTCATCTTCGATGGCGACAAGCAGCGCGCCCATCGCGCCCCGGAAACCATCGTTGAACCATGTGCCCTCAAGCTTCGGCTGCGCCCGCCCCTCGGCTGTGGTCAGCGTGACGGACTGCGCCCCTAGATCAGGTCCATCGCTGACGAGGCTGCCCTTCGTCCCGGCAATATACGTTGTGTCGCGCGAGCCGAGCTGCACCGAGCCATCGAAGATAAGAGAAGCCTGTCCGCCTTCCATCCGCACCAAGACCTGCGCCATCAGCGGCGCGGCAGCTTTTTGACCCTTGGCATAGGCTCCTATCGCAAAGACGCTCTGCGCTCTTTCGCCGACAACACTGCTAACAAAGTCGAACCAATGGATGCCAAAATCGTAGAGGACCAAATCCTCAATCCTCTCAAACGGCGTCCCGGCAATCCAACCATGGTTCCAGTGGATCGACACATGAACACTGATGACCTCCCCGATCAGCCCCGCCCGCACCGCCTCGCGCATCCAGGACAGATGCGGCGCCCAGCGGCCGTTCTGGTTGACGGCGAGCTTGACGCCCTTGTCCCGCGCCAGTTTCACCAGCCGCTCGCCCTCGGCCAGGTCGAGCACAAAAGGCTTTTGAGAAAGGACATGCTTGCCCGCCCTGAGCGCCGCCTCGATGATCGGCAGCCGGTCGGCGGGATGCGGGGTGATGTCAACGACATCGATGCTTGGGTCAGCCAGCACTTCTTCATAGCGGTCAGTGACATTGGCAGCCGGGGCGAATTCCTTGGCGCGCGCCTCGGCCTTGGCGCGGGTCCGGCCGCAGATCGCCGCCACTTCCCAGCCTGCTGTCCGGTAAGCGTCCAGATGCGCCGCCGCGATGCCGCCCGCGCCGATCAGGCCGATGCGGGGGCGGTAGATGGCGGGGCGCTGGGAGGCAGGTAAGGCAGGTCCGGCGCTGGCGATGTCCGCAAGCGCCGCGGATTTCAGCGCGTAAGTGTCAATGTCGGGAATTTCGCCGCTCATGGCACCAGCGCCAGCGTGCGCTTCTCGCGCGCCGACTGCGCGGCGGTGTCAACGATGCGCTGCGCGGTGAGGCACAGCGCCGGATCGAGCGGGCCGGTGATGGCATCGCCTCGCGCGATGCAGCCAAGCACATATTCGATGGCGTTGCGCCTGCCCTCCGGCAGCTTGATCGGCGGGCAACCGGGGTTGGCTCCGGCCGGGCGCGGGTCTGCACGGCGACGTGATCGGCATAGTCGCGGCTCTGGATCGTGCCGTCCGCGCCGACAAAGACAAATCCGCAATGCGGCTGCGGCTGGATGACCCATGGATCGGTGAAGGTTCCCCAGCGCGTCTCCATCTTCGACAGGCCGGTGTCATAGCGGCAGATGGCGATGGAATGCTGGTCCACCTCGATGCCCGGCGTCTCGTCCACCGCGCAGGTGACTTCGATGGGCGCTTTGCCGTTGAAATACCAGGTGCCGAGCGTCGCGCCGTAGCCGAGATAATCGAGCAGGCTGCCGCCGCCGGAGGCGCGCTTGTACCACCATGACGAAGGCTTCTGCGCCTCCACTTCCTCGCGCGTCACTTCGACCTTGTCGGCCAGATGATAAAGCGGGCCGCGATTGCCGTCGTAGAAATGCACTTCAGTGAGCGCGCCGATGACTCCCTCATCGATCAGGCGCTTGGCGGTGACATGGCTTTCCACCCAGGCCAGCGGCCAGTTGATCGCGAGGAGCTTTCCCGTCGGCGCCATCGCGGCGATCATGCGCCGCGCGTCGGCGACGGAGGCGGCGAAGGGCTTTTCGACAAAGACATGGCAGCCATAGGCAGCGAGCCGTTCGGTGTAGTCCGCATGGTCGGCGGTGGCGGCGCAGAGGATGGCGAGGTCCGGTTTGGCGGCGCAGCATGCAGGCGTCGAAATCGGTGAAGATTCGGTCTTGCGGGAATATCGAAATTCTCCGACTGCCCGCGCCATCTTGGCAGGGTCCGGATCGAATATGCCGGTGATCTCCGCGTCTGGATGCTGGCTGACCTAGGCGCAGCAGGTCGCCCATATGCATATGGTCGAAACTGATGCCGGCAACGCTGAACTTGGCCATCTTGGTCCTCCCTCACCCCGTGTTCGTCACGCCGCACATAGAGCGCCGTGACGGCCAGAATGATACAGCCGAAAATGATGCGCCGCGCGCCTTCTGGAATTTGCAGCAGAGTCAGCATGGTCGCCAGCACCGTCAGGATAAGCGCGCCGACGATGGTGCCGCCATAGCCGCCGCGCCCGCCGAAAATCGACGTGCCGCCGATCACCGCCGCCGCCACCGATGGCAGGTCGAGCGGCAGAGCCAGCGACAGCGAGGCGGTTTTGACGAGGCCGAGATAGAGCAATCCGGTCACACCGGCGATGAGACCCGACAGCGTGTAGAGCGCCAGATGCACCTGCCAGACCCGCACGCCCGACAGGCGCGCGGCCGCCTCATTGGAGCCGACTGCGTAGAGCAGCCGGCCGAAGCCGGTGCGGCGCTGGAGGAAAAGGATGAGCAAAGCGAAGGGGACGAACAGCGCCAGCCCGTTGGGCAGCCCCAAGGTGCGGCCTGTGCCGAGCCAGACAAGCGTGTCCGGGATTTTCGTGCCGGTGGCGATGACGAAGCGCTGATAGACGAGCAGGCAGCCGGTGCCGATCAGCGCGGTTCCAAGCGTCATGATGAGAGGGTGCACGCAGCAGAAGGCGACGCCGAAACCGTTGACCAGACCCAGAAGCAGCGCGCAGGCGAGCGCGATCATGATCGCCTGCGGCACGCCAATCAGCGGCGCGAGCGTTGCCGTGACAAAGGCGGTGATCGTCGCGGCGGTGCCTGCGGACAAGTCAATGCCGCCGGTCAGCATGGTCAGCGTCTGGCAGGCGGCGAGCATGGCGAGCGGGATGGCGAAACGCATTGTGTTGCCGAGCCAGCGCGTGTTGACGATGCCGGGCTGCATCACTTCGAGAATGCCGATAAGGCCAAGGAGAAGCAGGACGAGCGGCAAAAGCGGATTGTCCGCCATGACGCGGCCGACCTTGCTCGCGAACGAGGGCTGGTCTGCGGTGATGCTCATAACTGCCGTCCCCGCATGGCGAGCACGCCGCCGAACATGACAACGCCGACCATGATCGCGCCTTCGACAATGGTGGTGACGTTTGGATCAACCGACATCAGCGTCAGGTCCATGCGCGCAAGGCGCAGGATGAAGACGGCAAGGACCGGGCCGATAAGCCCGCCGCGCCCGCCGCTGAGCGCCACGCCGCCCAGCACCACGGCAGCGACGGAGGCGAGGAGGTAAGGTCCGGGAATGGGTTCGCCGATGCCGGTGCTCATGGTGACGGAAATCCCGCCAAGCGCCGCGAACAGGCCGCAGACCGAATAGGCGGCAATCCGCGTGCGACCGACCGGCACGCCCGAACGGAACGCCGCGAGCGCGTCGCTGCCAATGGCATAAAACATCAGGCCGAGCTTGGAGCGGCGGATCGGCAGCCAGATCAGCGCCGCGCAGACGGCGAGGAAAACCACGGCTTTCGGAATCCATTCTGTCAGCGCTGCGGGAATGCCGGGCAGCGTTACGCCGCCGACAATCAGCGCCCGCAGCCATGGCGCCGCCCCGCCGCCGGGCGCGTTCAAAATCAGCAGCGCGACGCCCTGCCAGACGAACAGCATGGAGAGGGTCACGACAATATCCGGCACGCGGGTCAGCACGATCAGCGCGCCGTTCAGCGCGCCCATGGCTACGCCGAGCGCCAGCACAAAAAGCACGATCAACGCCGCCTCCCCGTCACCCGCGCCATTCATCAGCACCGCCGCCGTGACGCTCGCCACCGCCATCATCGAAGCGATGGAAAGGTCAATGCCGCCAGCGATCACCACCACCGCCATGCCAAGTGTCGCCAGTGCAAAGGGCAGCGCGGCGCGGGCGAGAGAACCGAGACCCGCCACGCCGAAATCCGGCTGGATGAATTTGGTGGCGATCAGCAGCAGAACCAGCAGCGCCGCCAGGCCGATGGTCCAGCCATCGCTTGCAATTAAGCGGCTCATGCGGCGTCCGCCTTTCCGGTCAGCCCATAGGCCGCCCGCATCAAAGTTGGCTCATCGGCATCCTCCGCCTCGATCACATCAACGACGCGTCCGCCGAAAATCACCACAGCCCGGGCGCAGGCGAGGCGCACTTCGGCGAGCTCGGACGTGTAATAGAGCACCGCCGCGCCCTGGTCCGCCAGTTCGCGCACCAGCGCGTAAATCTGCCGCTTGGTGCGGATGTCGATGCCGCGCGTCGGGTCAAACAGCAGCAGCGTCTCAACGCCGCGCGCGATCCAGCGGGCTATGGTGACCTTCTGCTGATTGCCGCCCGAAAGGCGGCGCACCTCGCCCTGCGCCCGCGTGTCGATCTGCAACCGCTCGATGGCGGCGTTCACCCGCGCGGCTTCGTCATGCGCCGGGATCGCGCCCCAGTTTCTGAAACGCGCCAGAAGCGGCAGTGCGATGTTCTCGCGCACGGAGCGCGGCATCAAAAGCGCATGCGCCCGGTCGCCGGGGACAAGCGTGAGGCCAGCAGCGATGGCGTCGGCGGGGTGGCTGAAGCTGACGACACGGCCATTGACCTCGACGCTGCCCGCGCTGGCGCGCCGTTCGCCCGCCAGCACGTCGAACAGCTCGTCCTGCCCCTGTCCCTCCAGCGCCACAACGCCCAAGACTTCGCCCTTGTGCAGGTCAAGCGACACATCGGCGAGCCGCGTTCCGGTCTTCAATCCGCGCACGCGCAGCCTGGGCGTTTCGCCCACTTCCGGCCGGGCCGATTTGGCCCGCACTTCGTTCACGGCCTTGGCCACCGCCCCGCCCAGCATCAGCTCGACGACCCGCTCCTCAATGCCCGGCTCAATCGCGAGATCCCCCACCGTCGCGCCGTCGCGCAGCACGGTTGCGCGGTCGCAGACGGCGGCAATCTCGGTGAAGCGGTGGGAAATGTAGACGATGGAGCGGCCTGCGTCCGCCTGCTGGCGGATGACTTTCAGGACGCGGTCCACCAGGTCCGTCGGCAGAGCGGCAGTCATCTCGTCGAGCATGAGTACATCCGGCTCGGCGGCGAGCGCGCGGGCGAGGTCCAGGATGCGCAGCGTCGCAAGCGGCAGCCGTCCGATCATGTCATCCATGCGAAGATCATGAATGCCAAGCGCGTCCACCCAGTGCCGGAACGGCTCCACCGGCGTGTCGCAGAGCCGCAGATTGTCGGCCACATCAAGGTCCGGAATCAGCGACGGCTCCTGATAAACCGGCACCAGCCCGGCGCGGCGCGCATCGGTGGGCGAGGCGGCGAGCCGGTCTAATCCCTTGATGCGCACATGGCCGCCATCAGGCTTCAGTGCGCCCGTGAGGATTTTGACAAAGGTCGATTTGCCCGCCCCGTTCGCGCCCATCAGGGCGACGATCTCACCCCTGCCGACCCGCAGCGAGGCATCGCGCAGGGCGGTCACCGCGCCGAAGCGTTTGGACACATTTTGCGCGTCCAGAATGGGCATAGGCGCCGCTTGTTCGCTCATCATGCCTGCTGATTTGGCCGGAGGTGATATCGATGATCGGCCCCCGGACCATGCCGGGGACCGAACTTTGTTATCTGCAAGAAATCACTCGCCCGGACCCTTGCAGGCGATGATCTGGTCCATCGTGTAGGTGGTCCAGCCGGGGATCGACACGGAGACCGGCCATTCAGGCGAGAGCTTCGGGTTCGCGCCTTCGGCTATCAGCTTCTTGCCTGCGTCCGACTGGTTGTCCCACAGGACCGGATCGACCAGCACGGTCTTTTCCGCCGGGGCTTTTCCCTCAAGGATCTGCAAAGCCAGCGCGACGCCCGCGCCGCCGACCGAGCCGGGATTGGTGACCGCCGCGCCCTTGAGCCCCGCGACGCTGGTCAGCTGGCCGACAAAGCCGGCATTGTCCGCGCCGACAATCGGCACCAGCGGCGCGCCGGCTTCAGTGAACGCGTCAACGATCACATTGTCGATGCCCGAGGTCCAGACGCCGTCAAACTTCGCGCCGGAGGCGATGATGTCGTTGATCTGCTGCTTGCCCTGATCCTGCTGCCAGCCGGTGAAAACCTCCTGCAGAACCGTGACACCCGGCGCTTCGGCCAAAGCCCTCTTGAAGCCCTTGTCGCGGTCATTGTCCGCGCCCGCGCCGGCCGCGCCGCGCATATAAACCACCGCGCCCTTGCCGCCCATCGTCTCGAACAGCCACTTGGCGCCGAGATAGGCGTACTGTTCCTGATTGTTCGACAGGATGTAAGCGGACGGTTCGGTCACCGCCTGATCCACGGCGACCACGACGATGCCCTTGTCGGTGGCTTCCTTGATCGCGGCGTTGATGCCGTCGGCGTTGGCCGGGTTGACCACAATGGCGTTGACGCCCGCCTGAATCAGATTGCGGATGTCTTCCAAGTTGACCGGCGGCGTCTGTGTTGCGGTGCGCGATGTTCAAGGATTCGACCATGCCCGAAGCCAGCGCCTGCGCCTTCATCGCGCAGACCATCTGCTCGCGCCAGCCATTGCCCTGCACCGTGTTCGACACGCCGATCTTGTAGGTCTTGGCCTCCGCCAATCCGCCCATTCCCACAGCCAGCGCCAGCGCGGCAGTTCCCATCAAAAACTTCTTCATTGGAGGCTCTCCCTTGTCAGTTTGTTGCTCTTTCGGCGTCCTATTTCACAAAGGGGCGAAGGACGTCTCTCGCCAGCAGAAAACCGCGCTTGATGTTTTCGTCGTCGCCTTCAAAGACGCGGTCTTCGTGTTCGATAATCACCGGGCCATCGTAACCAGCCCGGTAAAGGCCCGAAAATATTCCGGACCAGTCAATGTCTCCAAGCCCCGGCATGCGCGGCACCTGCCAGCCCATACCTAAGGACATAATCCCGTTCTCGTAAAGCCCGTCGCGGTCGACCATCAGATCCTTGGCGTGCACATGGACGAAGCGCGCGCCGAACTCGCGGATGAAGCGGCCATTGTCGATCATCTGCCAGACCAGATGGCTCGGGTCATAGTTCATCCCGACAGCATCGCCCCAAGTCTCAAAGATGCGCCGCCAAATTTTCGGCGCATAGGCGATGTTGTGCCCGCCCGGCCATTCGTCCGGCGAGAAAATCATCGGGCAGTTTTCGAAAGCGAGCGTCACGCCATTGTCCTTGGCGTGTTTGACGATGTCGTTGAAAACCGGGACGGCGTTTTCCCAGTTCTGGTCAACAGTCAGCGTCGCGGTTGCCGCCAACGAATGTGTTGACGACTTTGACATTCATCAGGCTGGCGGCGCGGATAACCTTCTTCAAGTGGCTGGTCACGGCCTCGCGGTGCGCTGCATCGGGATGGAGAGGGTTGGGATAATAGCCGAGGGCGGAAATGGAAAGGCCCCTTGCGGCGACCGAGTCGGCAGTGTCTGCTGCCTCCTCCTTGCTGATCTCCTCCACGGCAATATGCGACGTGCCGGCATAGCGCCGTTTCTCGCCGCTCGCCGAAGGCCAGCAGGCGATCTCAAGCGCCTCGAACCCGGCGGACGCCGACCAATCGGCCACATCCGCCAGACTGGTTTCCGCAAACGGCGCGGTCAGAATTCCAAGCTTCACTTCATTCTCCCATCACACTTGCGCAATCTCATTCCACTGCCCTTCTTTGGCGCTCTTCAACACCGCGTCGCAGAAAAGCATTTCATAATGCCCGTCCTCAAAGCTCGCATAGGCCGCATCCGCAGCGCGACCGCCCTTGGCGATGTCCAAATAAACGGCGCGGAAGAAGGCGCGGAAACTGTCGGCGAAACCTTCGACATGCCCGCCCGGCAGGCTGGCGGCCGCCGCGCCTTGCGCGTTCATCAGACTGGCGTCGCGCTGCAATATCTGGTTCGGCGCATCGCGGTGGCCGATCCACAGATGATCCGGCGTTTCGGAATGCCAGGCCGCCGACGCCGCCGATCCCGAAATGTCCCAGTGCAGCGCATTCTTGCGGCCTTGGCTGATCTGGCTGGTGGACATGATCCCGCGCGCGCCGTTCGGATAGCGCAGGAGGATCGTCGCGGCGTCATCCGTTTCAATCCGGCGCGGCTCCGTCTTGCCGCTGGCGGCGCTGAATGTCTCGACAGGTCCCACAGGCTTCTGCCGCTCGGTGATGAAAGTGGAAAGCTCCGCCAGCACCGCTGAGGGACGCTGGCCGGTGATGAAGCTTGTCAGGTCAATCCAATGTGTGCCGATGTCGCCGACCGAGCGCAGCGCGCCGCCTTCCTTCGATTCAAGCCGCCAGTTCCAGTCGATGGGTTTCGCCAGCCAGTCCTGATGATAATGCCCGGTGACCAGCCGCACCTCGCCCAGGCCGCCGTCCGCTGCCATCTGCCGCGCATGCTGGTTCAAGGGGTAGAAGCGGATATTGTAGCAGACCGCCGCGACCTTGCCGCTGGTGCGGGCGAGCGTGACCATTTCGGCGGATTGCGCCGAGGTCATCGCCAAAGGCTTTTCGCAAATCACATGCCGCCCCGCGGCCAATATCTGTTTCACCTGCGGATAATGCGCGACATTGGGCGAGGTGACATGCACGACCTGCACCCTTGGGTCTTCGAGCAGCTCCTCCAGCGAGCCAAAGGCCTTGCCCACGCCCAGCGCCGCCGCCCGCGCCGCGCCCCGTTCAGCCGTCGAACCCAGCGCGCCGACGATGTTCACACCCAACCGCCGCAAGGCTTCGATATGGACGGTTCCAATGAAACCTGTGCCGACGACAGCGGTGCCAATCCGGGTGAAATCAGTCATAACAAATTCTTCCTGCCAGACACATCGTCACGCAATCGAATAGCCTCCGTCAATAGGAAGGCACACGCCGGTCATGAACTGCGCCGCTGATGAGGCGAGGAAAAGCACCGGCCCCGCAATATCCTCCGGCTGCCCCCAACGGCCCATCGGCGTGCGCAGGTTCACAGCGGCCACATGCGCAGGGTCGGTGCGGCTCTTGGCCGACTGCTGCGTGACGATGAAGCCCGGCGCGACGGCGTTGACGCGGATGCCGTCCGGCGCCCAGGCGATGGCGAGCGATTTGGTCAGCTGCGCCACCGCCGCCTTGCTCGCGCCATAGGCCGGGTTCCTCGGGCTGCCGAAGGTGGCATACATGGAGGCGATGTTGATGAGAGTTCCGCGCTGCGTCTTCAGCTGCTTGTGGAAGGCCTCAGCGGTGCGGAATGTGCCGTGCAGATTGACATTCACCACATGCTCGAAAAAGGCTGGTTCCATCTCCTCGCCGCGCGACGTGATGGCGGCGCAGTTGACCAGAATGTCGAGCTTGTCAGTTTTCAATGCAAGCGCGCGCACGGCGGAAAGGTCGGTGACGTCAAGCTGAGTGTAGGCAAAGCGCGTCCGGTCTTCCTCCGCCGGCTCCGGTTCAGCGCCGGTAATGACGACCGACGCGCCAGCATCTTGAAAAGCGCGCGCGATGGCCGCGCCGATGCCCGCGCGGCTGGCGCCGACGACCAGGACGTCAGTGCCCGAAAAATCATAACTGCCCGTGCGCACAGTGACCTTCTCCCAAGCCAAGCCTAAGACGGGGCGTCATCTGCCGCAACAGGATTTTCACACCGGCGCAATCCTCACCCGATTGCCCCGGTCACCTGCTGTTCGAAGTCAATCAGCGCGCCGCTCATCGGAACAGAGGCGTCACCCAGAAGAAACACCGCCAGCCGCGCCGCCTCCTCCGCCTTCACCAGCCGGCCGAGCGGCAGTCTGGCGGCCTCCTCGCTTTCCCAACCGGGACCGCGCCCCAAGATTTCCGACTGCATCCGCCGCTCGCTTTCAGTCGCTGTCCAGCCGAGGTTGATTCCGTTGACCCGGATGCGGTCACCCATATGCGCGTTCGCCGCGTTGCGCGTCAGCGTCGCCAGAGCGCCCTTGGTGGCGGAATAAATGGCGAGCTCCGCCCTGCCGCAATGTGCGTTCATCGACAGGATATTGACAATTGATCCCGGCGCATTTCTTGCCCGCATATCCTTGATTGCTTCTTGCATCAGAAAGAACGAGGCGCGGGCATTGACTGCAAACAGCTCTTCCCAAACAGTTTCTGTGCCGGTTACAAATGATCCGCGTGTCGTCAGCCCTGCTGCATTGACCAGCCCGTCAATCCGCCCAAAGCGCGCTTTGGCGGCTGTGGCAATTAACGCAGGCGCTGCGGCATCCGCCAGATCAGCGGCGACAATGTCGATCTTCGCGGTGCCTTTCAGCTCTGCCTCTGCCCTCCGAAGGCCCTGTGCGTCCCGGTCGGTGAGCAGCAGCGCTCCTGTCCCCTCAGAGGCTGCCAGCCTCGCCACGGCAAGTCCGATGCCACTGGCGGCTCCGGTCACTATGATCGCCCTGTCAACAAGGCCCATCTCCATGCGCAGATATCCTTGAGAAGTTCCGGCGGGCTGTTGTCCCGCAAACTCTTGCGACATGCAATGACGGAGACGTGTATTAGACTCTCGGCGGCGGGGGTCACTTGACGTCCCCCGGGCGGCTCTCAAATAGATCATCCCAATTCATTCACGCGCTTAATGCGCCCGGCTTGGTCGTGACAGGCCGGGATAAGGGGCTGGTCTTTGTCGGCCACCATCTGGCGGCGGATTCGCATATGTGCGAAACCACGCCTGTCATGCAGCCCTGCTTGGCCCGCACACACGGGCTTTTGGTCGCCGGCAGAGAATTTCAGCGGAGTCCGCAGGCAACCCAATGAAGAGCGACGACATATGCAAGACGCCAAATCCGAACCTGTCTTCGACGGCCACAATGATGTGCTTCTGCGCCTGTTCAACAAACACAAGTTGGGCGTTGAACTCGATTTTTTGGATGGCGACCACGAGGGCCATCTCGACCTGCCGCGCATGAAGCAGGGCGGATTTGGCGGCGGCATGTTTGCCGTCTACATCCCATCGGGCGGCGGGCCAGACACGCTGGATGACCTTATGAAGGGCGAGAGCTATGACGTGCCGCTTTCTCGGCTGATCGAGGCCAATGAAGCGCTGCCGGCGGCGCTGGCCATGACCTCCATTCTGCTTCGCATCGAGCGGGCATCAGAGGGCGCGTTCAAGATCTGCCGGACAGCGGCGGAAATCCGCGCCTGCTTTTCCTCCGGCGCAGTCGCGGCAGTTTTGCACATGGAGGGTGCGGAAGCGATTGACAAGGATCTGCATGGCCTCGACGTTCTCTATCAGGCAGGCTTGCGCTCGCTTGGCCCGGTCTGGAGCCGGCCGACAATTTTCGGCCATGGCGTGCCGTTCCGATTCCCCAGCACGGGTGACACCGGGCCGGGATTGACAGACGCAGGCAAGGAGCTGGTCCATGCCTGCGGCGAGCTCGGCGTCGCGATCGACCTGTCTCACATGAACGAAAAGGGCTTTTGGGACGTGGCGAAAATTAGTCGCAAGCCCCTGATTGCCACCCATTCAAACGCGCACGCCATCTGCCCACACGCCCGCAACCTGACAGACCGCCAGCTGGATGCGATCAAGGAGACTGGCGGCATGGCCGGCCTCAACTTCGCCACCTGCTTCCTGCGGCCCGACGGCCAGCGCGGCGCGGACACGCCCATCGAATTGATGCTGCGCCATCTTGACCATTTGATAGCAAAGCTTGGCGTTGACCATGTCGGGTTTGGCTCCGACTTTGACGGCGCCATGGTACCCGGACAAATCAGGGATGTGACGGGATTGCCCGCCCTGCAGACGGCCATGCGCAGGCATGGTTATGATGACGCAGTGATGCGCAAGCTTTGCCGCGACAACTGGATCAAGGCGCTTGAACGGGCGTGGAGCGCTTAATTCCACTCTGCTGCGCGAATTGCAATTGTCTGAGTTCGAACAATACAGCTCACTGGCGCGCCAGTGAACATAGCGTCCGGTGCCTACAGCCTTGATGGCGGGGCAGGAGGATGCTTGAGCGGACTGCCGTTCTCAGTCCGGTTAAGCTTGGAATACAGCGCGCCCCGGTCACCCGTCCGCTCCACCGGCCACCCCATGGCGTGGGAATGACATTGGCGCGGGAATTCCCACTCAAAGGGCTTAAACCGTCACGCCACTAGACCGTCGCCCCGCTCACGGTCGCTTCGATATGATCCACCAGCGCGTCCGGCAATTGCAGTCGTCCGGCTAGGAGGTCGAGATAGCCGCGCTCGGCGCGGGTCTTCGGGTCAATGGTCAGGCGGGACGCTGTGTAGAGCTCGACGCGCTGCGCCTCGGTCTGAGCCGCCGCGACCAGTGCATCGATATCGACGGGCGCGGAGAGTTCATTGGCGAGGAAGTCCTGCGCGTCCTTGTCCATGCCCGACATGGCGAGCTTGTCGCCGATCTTGGCTTTTTCATCGTCATTGATATGCCCATCCGCCCGCGCGGCGGCGATCATGGCGCGCACGAGGACGAGGGTGAATTCCTTGTTCTCCGGCGCTTCGGTGCTGAAAGAGGAGTCCGATGGCGGCGCAATGAGGTCCGGCTCGCCGGTCGTCGCCACTGGCTGGTCACCATTCTTGTAGTTCTGGTAGGCCTTGTAGCCGAGCGTCGCAATGGCGGCGAGGCCGCCGAGGCGCAGCGCCGAGCCAGTCACCGCGCGGCCCGTGCCTGTGCCGAGCAGCACGGCGGCCAGCGCGCCGGCGGCGAGGGGATTGTCCTTGGCCATCTGCCCGGCCTGACCCAGTTTGTCGCGCACCGTGCCCCCGGCCCCCGGAACATTGGCGCCAAGCAGGTCGTCGAGCATCTTTTTAGGGTCAAACATCAAAGCCTCCAGAAATTATTCGCCACAATAGCGTTGCGACCATCAATTAGGAATGCGGCAGGAAGATTGCAATTGACACTTCGCGCCAACATTGAAATCCGACGTGACGACTTCCAGTTTGCAAAATTAACAGTGTCGGTGCCCCGATGGTCGAAATTCCCATAAAGTGCTTTGCCGTTTCGATGGTTATTATCCGCAAGACGGCAAGGAGCCAGAAGGTTCTGCTGTTGAGAAGAACTGGAACGCTGCGTGGGGAATGGTGTCAGATAGCCGGAGCTATTGAGGCTGGCGAAACAGCATGGCGAGCAGCGCTTCGTGAGACAACCGAGGAAACAAACCTGGTTCCCAGCGAGCTTTACTCCGCGGATATATGCGAACAGTTCTATGAAGCGGACAGAGACGCCATCAGTATGTTGCCCGTTTTTGTTGGATTCGTTGATGGTCGTCAGAAGGTGGTCCTCAACGAAGAGCACAGCGACTATTGCTGGGTCAGTTTCAAAAAGGCGCTGTCACTCGTTCCATTTGCCGGACAAAGAACCGTGCTGCGCAATATTGAGGCAGAGTTTATCCAGCGACCGCCAAGCCCATATTTGAAAATCGAACACTAGCTCTTTGCCGATTTCACTTGCTATTTCCCAATATGCCGCTCGCCGCGCGCCTTTGCGAGGCGCATCTGCTTCTGCCGCTCCGCATACCGCGCCCGGTCCGCTTCCGTGCGCTTGTCGAAACAAGCCGGACAGGAAACCCCGGCCTCATATTGCGGCGAGAGCTTGGCCTCCGCCGTCAGTGGCGAGCGGCAGGCGCGGCACAGCTCGGCCTCGCCTTCGATCAAACCGTGGCCGACGGAAACGCGCTCGTCAAAGACGAAGCACTCGCCCTCCCAGCGGCTTTGCTCAGCGGGCACGTCTTCCAGATATTTCAGAATGCCGCCTTTGAGATGGAACACATTCTCGACACCGAGCCCTTTGACAAAAGCCGTCGCCTTTTCGCAGCGGATGCCGCCGGTGCAGAACATCGCGATATTTTTGCCCTCAAGCTTCTCCCGGTTCGCCGCGATCCAGGCCGGGAATTCGGTGAATGTCTTGGTGTCGGGATCGACCGCGCCCTGAAACGTGCCGATCTTCACTTCATAATCGTTGCGCGTGTCGATGAGAATTGTGTTCGCATCCGCAATCAGCCGGTTCCAGTCCTTCGCCTCGACATAGGCGCCGACGGATTTCAGCGGATCAATGTCCGCAACGCCCATCGTGACAATCTCGCGCTTCAACCGCACTTTCATCCGGTAGAACGGCATCTTTCCAGCACTGGAATACTTGATTTCAGCCCCAATGAAATCGGGCCAGGTGTTCAGATAAGCGATGAGTTCGGCAATGGCCGCGCCCGTCCCGGCGACGGTTCCATTGATCCCCTCATGCGCCAATATCAGCGTGCCGCGAATGCCGCGCGCGCAGCAGAATTCCGCCAGCGGCGCTTTCAGCTCACGATAGGCGGCAAGCCGCGCGAAGCGGTAGAGCGCGGCGACGGTGAACGGATGGTTAGTGGATCTGTCAGCCATTTTGCGGGGATAGAGCAAAAGCGGCGCTGCAATACAAGTCCAGAAAATTTGCGCGCATTTTCAAGCGCTTGAGGAGAGAACGCCGTCTGTGGCAAAACTACTTTGCCGCATAAGACCGCCTGTCTATCCCCTCCCCCCCGGCGGAGGCGACAATGGCGGCGAAAGGACGCGCAATGTTCACAGAAGAAATCACCCAGGAAATCACCGATGCGGCCCGCGCGGCAAACATCGAACCCGCCGCTTTGCTCTCGGTCGTCGAGGTCGAAAGTGCGGGAACATTTTTCACCCGTGTCAGGGGCAGGGACGAGCCGCTGATCCGGTTCGAGTGCCACTATTTCGACCGGCGCCTCAATGATGAGCTCCGCCTCAGGGCGCGGGAAGCTGGCATTTCTTCGCCCATCGCAGGCAAAGTGCCCAACCCGCGCGGCCAGGAGCAGCGCTGGGACCTCATTGACCGTGCCGCCGCCCTCTCGCGTCCCGCAACGCTCGAAAGCGTCTCATGGGGAATCGGCCAGATCATGGGCGCGCACTGGAAAGCGCTTGGCTTTGGCTCGGTGGAGGAGATGGTTGAACTGGCGCGCTCCGGCGCGGCGGGCCAGGTGCGGCTGTTGATCCTGTTCCTTGAGAAGAACGGATTAGTCCCGCTCTTGAACGCCCGCGACTGGGCCGGGTTTGCGCGCAGATACAATGGTCCGGCCTACCGCCGCTACGCCTACCACACCAAGCTCGCCATCGCCTACGCGCGGCACAAGGCGGCTGCACCAGCAGCGCCTGAGCAATCTGCCAAACAACTTCAGCAAGCGCTGAGCACAGCCGGCTTGGCGATCTCCGTTACAGGCATCTTTGATGAAGCGACCCGCGCTGCGCTGGTCAAATTTCAGAAGAGCGCGGGGCTGGCCACTGACGGCATTGCCGGGCCGAAAACATGGAGCGCACTGCGAAAAGCAGCCAAGGCTGAACATGCGGAGCCGAACTGGCTGCTGGCCTTCCTGCAATTCATCGCGGGCCTTTTCGGCTGGCGCAAATCGTGAGAGATTGGAGTGGACAAGCGCCACGCGCTTCAATATCTATCTCAATCTAAATCGATTTAAAGCGAGCGTATCCGATGCAGAGAACCGAACAGCTGCTCATAGTTCTCAAAGGCCAGCCGGTCATTCCGGTTTTGTTGATCGACGACGCCAAACACGCTGTGCCGTTGGCGCGGGCTTTGGTCAAAGGCGGCCTTCCGGCCATCGAGATCACCATGCGCACCGGCTCGGCGCTGGAGGCCATAAGGCGGGTGGCGGGTGAGGTCGAGGGGTGTATTGTCGGCGCAGGCACGATTTTGAACCCCGGCCACTTCGAACAGGCGGCGAAGGCTGGCTCAAAATTCATCGTTAGCCCCGGCTGCACCGCAGACCTGCGCAAGGCGGCGGCGAGCAGCGACGTGCCCCTCCTGCCCGGCGCCATCACGCCGAGCGAAGTCATGATAATGCTCGACAATGGCTATTCGGTGCTGAAATTCTTCCCGGCTGAACAGGCCGGCGGCGCAGCGTTCCTGAAGTCGCTGTCATCCCCCATCTCCGCTGCGATGTTCTGCCCGACAGGCGGCATCACTGAGAACAATGCCATGGACTATCTGAGCCTGCCGAACGTCGTCTGCGTCGGCGGCTCATGGATCGCGCCGAAGGCTGCTGTGGAGGCGGGCGACTGGGCAAAGATTGAGGCGCTTTCCGCCGGAGCGGCCAAACTGGCCAAATGGTGATATGAGGCGGCGCGCCGCCTCACTTGGCCTTCTTGAACTTTGCCACTTTCAGGAAGTTGACGGCCTTGCCGCTGAACGTGTTCACATTCTGTGGCGCATCAGCTGAGAATCCGGCAACATAGACTTCGGTCGGCGCGGTCCAAACGGACTCTTGATTGCGTGTCAGAGCGACAAGTTCCTTGCCATTTTTTGTGACAGGCTCTTTCGTCAAGGCGAACTTGCCAAGGTCTTCCGTCACTGGAACAACAACCGGCTTGCGCGCCTTCTTGGCGTCCGCCGCCTTGGGCTTGGAACCCTTGTCGGTGGTCTTCACGCCGGTGTCGGCGACAATCTCCGGATCAATGCCGTCCTGCTGTTTCAACAGTTCACGCACCGCGTCAGCTTTTGCCACAGGTTTCGGCGGTGAGGCCAGCGCGACCTCAACGATTGCTGCTTCTTCGATCACAGTCGCGGCCTCGGCGGCCATTGGCTCAACAGCATCATTCAACACCGGCCTTGACTGCGGCACAGCAACACTTGCGACCAAAATCTCTTCCTGCGCAGGCTGAGTCGGCTTTCCGGCAGGCACGGGCACCTTGCCCTTGAAGAAGGGCTCTTCCGCCGGAATCTGCGCGGTTTCAAACGCGGGGGGTTCGTTCGCGCCAAAGGCCGAGCGGATGGCTTCCGCTTCCTGCTTCGGATCAACCGACGCCATCTGCACCAGCGCCTCTTGATCCTTGGAGTCCTGTTCGGGCTGCATCCGCGCTGCCAAGGCGGCTTCCGCCGTCGGCTGCACGAGAACCGGGTTCGTCCTTGGCCGCTTCGACGGCACCGGCACAGCAAAGGCCAGCGCCTCGGTTTCGACAAACGGCTCAGCCGATTTCAAATCCTGCGTCGGGCGCGCAATGGCAAGCGGCGCGGGAGAAGTCCGCTGCGGCAGAGCGGCGACGAGAACCTCTTCTTCCACCACCACAGGCTTCGTTTGACCTTTCTTGGTCTTGGGCGCGGCGGCAACCAGCGTTTCCTCAGGTTTGACAGGCTTAGGCTTGGCCGCAGCGACTGCGGTTTCGCCGTCACCGGTATCTTCTTCCTCATCCGCACCGCCGCCGAACAGCGCAGCAAACAGGGAAATCCTTGGCTTCGCGTCGGCCGAGCCGCTGGAAGAATTATCAAATTTCGCCGAGCTTCCGCTCTGCAGGCGCGACTTCTGCGAAGCAAGCGCCAAGGCATAGCCGGCCAGCGGCTTGCCGTCGGAGGGCACATGCACAGTGTTTCCGCGCGGGAACACAGCCATCAGCTCGCCGCGGCTCATGCGCGGCCAATGGCGCACGCTGCCAACATCCATATGCACAAAGGGAGAGCCTGAGCGCGGATAATATCCGACGCCGCCTGCCTGTTGCTGCAGACCGAGATAACGAAGCTTCTTCAATGAAACGCCGGGGATGAAGAAATCCATCGCCTTGCCCTTCATATGCTGGCTTTCCTTGGCAACGCCCTTCGAGCGCTTGCGCAGCATCGAATTGGTCGCAGGCGAGCGGTAGCCGCCGACCACGCTGATATAGCCGCGCGAGCCGGACTTCTGGTAAACCTGCCAGATCACATCGAACAGGCGCGGATCCATCTTGGTCGGCTCATTGCGCCGCCAATCGCGCAGTGCGCGGTTCAGCTTGTTGATCCCGTCCTGAACATAACGGCCATTGCGTTTGAAAACGATCTCGACGCGCTCGCCGGTATGGACATGATAAACTTTGAGCGACCGCGTTTCAGCCTGCGCGGCGCTGGGCGCGGCGGCGAAGGCAACGATGGCGAGACAAACGAAAACAAACGCACTCGCAGCGCGCTGCACGCTTTTCTTCGCTTTGGCGACTAAACTGAGATCTGCCCTCACACCTGATCTTTCAACTGGTATAGTGACCCCGTCTTGACCGCATATCCCTGTGCGACCGTTGCCGTTTTGCCGGTAACTCACTAATCCTGCACAAGAATTGCGGTCAGACCATGGCAAGCAAACTAACCCAATAACGATAATGCCGAGATGGTCAAGGAACCGTTAATTGAAGGGTTAATCCCTCAGCGCCGGGATTTCAGGGAATAATGCGGCAAACTGTGCTTAAGCCGCCAACTCGGTCAGCCTGCCGGTATCTTCCGTCTCAATTCCGAAGTCTTTAAGTTTGCGGTAAAGCGTTGAGCGCCCGATGCCGAGCCGGCGGGCGACTTCGCTCATCTGGCCGTTATAATGCGCAATGGTGAATCGGATGATTTCTTCTTCCATTTCAATCATTTGGCGCACATTGCCCGAACCGTCGAGCTGCTCAAGCATGCCGTCTGAATAGGCAAAGCCCCCGCCACTCAACCCGTCCAGCGCCGCGCCCCAACCGGCTTGATCCGCCATGGGCAGAGCCATCATTCCTGCCTCGTCGGCGTCCTTCGACTTGGTTCCGGCAATGGCTGCGTCCAGCGGGCTGACCTGCGTCATTACCTGTGGAAAATCCGTCGGCATCAGCACATTGGCCTCACACAACACCACCGCGCGGAAAACGGCATTTTCCAGCTGCCGCACATTTCCGGGCCAAGGATAGGACTGCAGCATGGCGGAAGTCTGCGGATGCATGGACGAGAGACCTTTGCGGCCTTCCTCGGCTGCGAAGCGAGTCATGAAGTGTCTGGCAAGCCCAGGAATGTCGTCTTTCCTGTCGCGCAGCGGCGGCACAAAGATCGGGAACACATTCAGGCGATAATAAAGATCTTCTCGGAAGCGGCCCTCTTTGACAAGGTCAAGCAGGTTCCGATGCGTCGCCGATATCAGCCTGATGTCAACTTTAACGGTTTTGCGCCCGCCGACCGGATCAACTTCGCCCTCTTGAATGGCGCGCAGCAGTTTGACCTGCGCGTCCAGTGGCAAATCGCCGATTTCGTCGAGAAACAGCGTGCCGCCGTCGGCTTCGACGAATTTTCCGAGATGCTTGTCCACCGCGCCGGTGAACGAGCCCTTCTCGTGACCGAAAAGCACACTTTCAACCAAGTTTTCTGGAATCGCTCCGCAGTTTACGGTCACGAACGGCTTGCCGCGCCGCTTGCTGGAACCTTGAATGGCACGGGCGATGATCTCTTTGCCGACGCCGGATTCGCCCTCAATGATGATCGGAATATTCGACTGGCTGGCCTTCTCGCCAAGCCGCAGCACCCGGTCCATTGACGGGCTCTGCGTGACAATGTCGCTGAAATTCAGAAGTCCGGACGTGGAACGCTTGATGCGCTGCACTTCGCCTTCAAGCGCGTCGACCTTCAAAGCGTTGTTGATGGAAACCAGCAGCCGTTCAGGCGACACCGGCTTCACCACAAAATCGAAGGCCCCGGCGCGCATCGCCGAGATGACTGTGTCGATGCCCCCCTGCCCTGTCTGCACGATGACCGGCGTCTGAATGCCCCCTTCGCGCATTTTGGCGAGTACCGTCATGCCGTCAATATCGGGCATGACCAGATCAAGAATGACAATGCTTATTCCAGCCTGCGGACCTGCCTCGAGCAAAGTGAGCGCCGCCGCGCCGCCCTCCGCCACGACAGGCTCAAACCCCATGCGCGTGACCGCCGCTTCCAGCAGCCGTCTTTGAACAGGCTCGTCATCTACGATCAGAATGCGTTTGGGCATTTTATTCCGTTTGTGATTTCCCGTCTTCCCCAACACTGCCAGAGAGAGTTAAACAACGGCTCAATGAAGCAGGTAAACCTTTTGTGACTCATGCGGTCACTTTGTGGAGGTCCGGCGGAATTGAATTTACAAAGGTGAAGGGCCGGAACTTTCATGCGCAGCTCATATAAGCAATTTCCTAATGTATCAATGCGATTTGCGACAGACAGTGTCGGTTGCTCTAAGCAAACTGTCGATAATCTGCCATTTTGGAACCTTGACGATCTTTACCGGGGCATAAAGTCGGTCGAATTTGACAATGATTGCGCCCGCGCCGCTGATGAGGCCGCTGCATTTGAATCGCGCTGGCAGGGCACGCTTGCCGCTGAAGCGGGCAAGTCCGCCGGCGGGGAACTCGCAGCCGCAATAATTGCATATGAGGTGATTGAAGAACTGGCCGGCCGCATACTTTCGTTTGCGGGCTTGTCCTTTTTTTCTAACACATCCGATCCGATCCTTGCGAAATTCTACGGCGACGCGCAGGAAAAGATGACTGAGGTCGGCTCGCGTCTCCTGTTCTTCACACTTGAGCTGAACAAGATCGACGACAAAGCTGTTGACGCCGCCATGGCGGAAAATCCGGCGCTCGCCAGGTACCGGCCATGGATTGAGGATCTGCGCAAAGCCAAGCCGCACCAGCTGGAGGACAAGGTCGAAAAGCTGTTCCTTGAGCAGTCGGTTGCCGGCCGCGCGGCTTGGAACCGGCTGTTTGACGAGACAATGTCGGCGCTGCGTTTCAAAGTTGGCGATGAGGAACTGGCGCTTGAAGCGGCGCTGAACCTTCTGCAGCACGAAAGCCCGGCCAAGCGCAAATCGGCGTCAAATGCGCTGGCAAAAACGCTCGGCGCAAATCTGCGCCTGTTCACGCAGATCACCAACACGCTCGCCAAAGACAAGGAAATCTCCGACCGCTGGCACAATTTCGACGACATCGCCGACAGCCGCCATCTCGACAACCGGGTTGAGCGCGCTGTTGTTGACGCCCTCACTGAGGCGGTGAAATCCGCCTATCCGCGCCTTTCGCACCGATATTATGCGATGAAGGCCAAATGGCTGGGCATGGAAAAGCTCCACACCTGGGACCGCAACGCGCCGCTGCCGGAAACGCCGAAAGCCGAAATTGCCTGGCACGACGCCAGGGACATTGTTCTGGACGCCTACCGCGGGTTTTCCCCGCAAATGTCGGACACGGCAAAGCAGTTTTTCGACAAGAATTGGATTGACGCACAGGCCCGCCCCGGCAAGGCGCCCGGCGCGTTTGCCCATCCGACCGTGCCGTCCGTCCATCCCTATGTGCTCATCAACTATATGGGCAAGCCGCGCGATGTGATGACGCTGGCGCATGAGCTGGGCCATGGCGTGCATCAGGTTCTGGCGGGAAAGCAGGGCGCGCTGCTGAGCCAGACACCGTTGACGCTGGCCGAGACGGCCTCGGTCTTCGGCGAAATGCTCACCTTCCGCCACCTTCTGGCTAAAACCGGCGACAAGCGCGAACGCAAGGCCATGCTGGCGCAGAAGGTCGAAGACATGATCAACACGGTCGTGCGCCAGATCGCCTTCTACCAGTTTGAGCGCAAGCTGCATGAGGCCCGGCGCAATGCGGAGCTGACATCCGACGAGATCGGCGCGCTGTGGCTGTCGGTGCAGGCTGAAAGTCTGGGGCCGTCAATCAAGATCGGCGAAGGCTATGAAACCTTCTGGACCTACATTCCGCATTTTATCCATTCGCCGTTTTACGTCTACGCCTACGCGTTCGGCGACTGTCTGGTGAACTCGCTCTACGCCGTTTATCAGCAGAATCCGGACGGCTTTCAGGAGAAATATTTCGCCATGCTGGAGGCGGGCGGCACGAAACACCATTCCGAGCTGCTCGCCCCCTTCGGGCTGGACGCCTCCGATCCGGGCTTCTGGGCCAAGGGCCTGTCGGTCATCGAAAGTCTGATTGACGAATTAGAGGCGCTCGACCGGGAAATCGCCAAGGACGCTGCCAAGGACTCGGCTTGACCAATCCGCCGCCGCAGGAGCCATTTATCCTTTTCCGCGACGACCTTGCGCGCCGCGAAATGTTGTTTGAGCAGCCGGAATATTTGCTGTCGGCGGAGACTCTGGTCGAGCTTGAAGCGGTTTTTGAGAAGATCGAGGCGGCGCGGGCGGCGGGAAAGTGGCTTGCAGGATATTTTTCCTATGAAGCCGGAGCGCTGTTTGAGCCAAAGCTTGCCTCAACACTTTTGAGCGACAGGCGCATTCCGTTGTGCGCCATAGGCGTGTTCGGCGCGCCGAAAATACGCAAGGCGAAGTCCGGAGCGGCTGCGCCGGGCTGGCTTCTTCAAGAGCCAGAAGCAGCTTGGTCATTCCATGAGTACGAGACGCGCTTCGCCCGCGTGCATCAGCACTTGCGCGAGGGCGACTGTTATCAGGCCAACCTGACATTCCCCGTCACCGCCAAATGGCAGGGCGATCCCGCCGCCATTTTCGATGCGCTGGCGCTGCGCCAGCCCGTGCGCCACAGCGCTTTTGTCAGTTTTTCGGAAACGAAAATCCTCTCCCGCTCCCCCGAGCTGTTCTTCAAAATCAAGAGCGGCGGCTGGATCGAGTCCCTGCCGATGAAAGGCACGGCGCGGCGCGGCAGGACGCCCGCCTCCGACAAGGCGCAGAAACGTTTCCTGGCGAGCGACCCGAAGAACCAGTCGGAGAACCGGATGATCGTAGACCTGTTGCGCAACGACATTTCGCGCATCAGCGAGGTCGGCACGCTTTCGGTTCCCAAACTTTTCAAAATCGAGACCTATGAGACGCTGCACCAGATGGTGAGCCTGGTGCGCGCCAAACTGTCTGCCGGGCCTGACAATCCGCGATATTTTCGCCGCCCTCTTCCCCTGCGGCTCCATCACCGGTGCGCCGAAGCTAAGCGCCATGCAAATCCTGCAGGCGCTGGAGCAGAGGCCGCGCGACATTTATTGCGGCTCGATCGGCTGGATCGCGCCGGACGGGCGGATGCAGTTCAACGTCGCCATCCGCACGCTGACGCTTTATCCCGGCGGCGAGGCGGTCTTTAATGTCGGCGGCGGCGTCGTGTTCGATTCGACCGCCGAGGAGGAATATGCCGAATGCCTGCTGAAAGCCCGCTTCGCGCTGGGGGACCAGAAGATTTCGAGCTGATCGGCAGATATAGCAAAGCGCCAAGCGCCGCAGACTGAATAACAGGCTTTGACATTTTCTGTTATTCCATTAGACTTCCTGCACCTGCTTCAGGAGCCCCCGCCATGAATATTTCCCTCACCAAAGAGCTGGAGGACTATGTCGCCGCCCAGCTGAAGACCGGCCACTACGGCTCCGCCAGCGAAGTGATCCGCGAGGCATTGCGCACACAGATCAAAGAGCAGCGCCGGGCGCTTTTGAACGATCGCATTACAAAAAGCGAAGGCCAAATCGCGCGGGGCGAGGTGATCCCGGTGGACGACGCGTTCTATGAGAGGCTCTTGAGCAAGGTGCGCGAAGTCGAGGCGAAAAGCGCGAACTGATGTCGTATCAGCTCGCCGTCACTCCCGAAGCGCTCAACGATTTTCTTGAGATATCCGCCTACATCGCCGCAGACAGCCCAATACGCGCGCGCACATTTATTGCGGAACTGAGAGAGCGAATGGAGGTCTCGCTGTGCTCATTCCCAAACGCGGGCAGGCGCTATGGCGATCTCCGTCTCTACACGGCTGGAAACTACGTCGCGGCCTACCGCGTTGACGACGCCGCCAAAACCGTCACCATCATCCTCGTCACCGAAGGCCACCGCGACTGGCAGGAACTTCTGGAAGACCGGCTTTGACCTTCGCCCAAACCCCCTATGACGGCTCGTCCAGCCCGTTCACCATCGGCCTGACGCCGCTCGACATGAATGAGTGGATCGAGACCGACGCTGCGCTGGAGGCATACCTCCGGGAAAAAGACCGGCTGAACACCGCCCATCCGGAAATCGTCTTTGCCGGGGAGTCGGAAACGCGCGCGGCGCAGGAAGAAGTGTTGAAAGAGCTTGTCTCATGGCTTCTCGAAAACCGTCGCGAGACCTACAGCGCCAAAAACAGTGAGATTTCCATCGCCGGAACTGGACGCCGCATCCAGCTCGACAGCGCGGACCCGCCGCTGCTGACCGCCGCCAAGCTCGTGCAGGAAGACCTCGTCCTCATGCGCAGGGGCGAGGCCGGCTGGCGGCTGGCGGCGGCGTCGCTCTCCTTCCCCTCCTCATGGTCGCTGCGCGAAAAGTTCGGGCGTCTCATGCATGAAATCCACGCGCCGGTGCCCGGTTTTGGCGAAGGAACGCGCAACGCTGGATTAATTGAACGAATGTTTGATAATCTCAAGCCTTGGCATCCTGTCAAGCGCTTCAACTGGTCGCTCTATACGGACGACAGGCTCTATCATCCAGTTTCGTCCGGTGAACGCAACGTTCTTCCGGAGCATGCCTTCCTGCGCGTGGAGCGGCAGACGCTGCGCAAAATGCCGGTTTCAGGTGATGTGCTGTTCACAATCCGCATCCATCTCGACCCGCTTCTGGCGCTCAAAAGCCTGCCAAACGCCAGGGAGCTCGCCCGCTCGCTCGCCGCCCAGCTCATGGCGCTCGACACGGCCCAGCTCGCTTACAAGGGGCTGGCGGCGAACCGAGACGCCCGTCCACGCTTGAAAAGTGAGAGAGGGGGAGGAGGGAAGGGGGGAGGGATAGAGAGGGTGGTGTAAATAAAAAAAATATAAGGTAAAAAGTAAATGAGAGAAGAAGAAGTAGAGGGAAAAGAAGGAGAGGTGAGAAAAGAGGAAAGGTAAAGAAAGAAGAAAGAAATAGAAGAGAAAGCGGGAAAAGATAAAAAAGAAAAAAGAAAAAAAAAAAGAAAAAGAGAAAAAAAAAAAAAAGGAAAAAGAAGAAGAAAAAAAGGAAAAAAAGAAAAAAGATAAAAAAGAGAGAAGATATAAGAGAGGAGAGTAGGAGAAGAAAAAAGAGAAGAGAAAAAAAATAAGACCGCGTAAGGTATAAGGCTGTAAAAAAGGAAAAAAAGATAGAGAAGTAAGAAGAGATATATAACGAAAGAAAGAAGGATGAAAAGAGAAAAAGGAGAAAGAAGAAAAGAAAGAAAAAAAAAAAAAAAAAGAAAAGAGAAAAAGAAGAAGAGAGTAAGAGGAAAGAAGAAGAAAAGAGTTGAAAAAGGAGAAGAAGAGAAAGAAAGAAAAGAGAAAGAAGTTAAAAAGAAAAGGAAAAGAAGATAAAGAGAGAGAAGATGTAGCAGACAGAGAAAAAGAAAGGAAAGAACAAAAAAGTAGAAAATAAAAGAGAAAAAGAAGGATTTTTAGTTTTTTATATGAAAGAGTTATGTTATTTTTTATTTGTGTTTTGAGTTTATTTTCTATAGTATCTTTTAATTTGTATTGTATATTGATAGTTAATTTTGTGTTTTTTTTTTTTTTGTTTATTTTTTGTGTGTAAATAATTTTGTTAGTTTTTTTAGTTTTTTTATATTTTTTTTTTTTTTTTTTATTTTTTTTAGTTATGATTTTTTGAAGTATATTTTTGATGATTATGTTGTTGTTGTTTTTTTTTTTTTTTGTGTATTGTATTTTATTTTTTATGTGTGTTTTTAATATGTTTTTAATTATTGATATTTTTTTTTTTTAAAATTATTGTTTGTTTTTTTTGTTTTCGATAAAAGTTTTTTATATTATATATTGTGTTATTTTAAAATAAAGCGTGATGTAGACCTCAGTGTCGGATGGCGTGCTGAATTTGATGTTCATTAAAGAGTTTTTTTTGTTTGTAACAGGTGTGACCTCGTCGGGTTTCTGATATATAACACATCATCCAGAAGCTAAAACTGACCCTCCCAATAGTCGCGATAGCCGAACAGCCAAGTCACCGCCTCGCGCATAAACCCCGCGTCAAATTAGCACTAGCGCCATTGCTACTCCCGACCCTTGACCACCAACCCAGAAGCCTCCAGCACGCGTAAAAGCTTCGACACCACGCACAACATCATGTAAAACGAAACCGCAACCTCATTGACAGTCAAATCGCCTTTCAACAACCGCGAGAGAATGACCCTGAGAGTCAAAAAGACAGCGCAACGAAATGAGAGAAAAAATGTAGAATTAGATAATGAGTAAAAAGAAATTTAAAAAGAAATTATATTATATTAAATAATATAATAAAAAATGATGTTATGTAAAAAATTAGTATAAAGAGAAGGAAATAAAACAGAGATGAATTCGCTCTGAACTTGCTGATATCCGCCTGACCCCCTATGGTCCCGCGCTGCCGCGCGCCATGCGCCGCATATGTTGAGTCAGAATGGGGTTCGTAATTGGAAGCATCAAAATGGCCAGTCTACGGCAAAATCACCGGCCCGGTCGTGATGATCGGATTTGGCTCCATCGGCCGGGGCACGCTGCCGCTCTTGGAGCGCCATTTTGATTTTGACCGCTCACGCCTGACCGTTGTCGATCCGAAAGCCGAGAACCGCGAAATCCTCAAACAGCGCGGCTTCGCCTTCAAGAAGAAGGCGCTGACGCTGAAAAATTACCGCAAAATCCTCACCCCGCTTCTGACCAACGGCCCCGGTCAGGGCTTCTGCGTCAATCTCTCCGTTGACACGTCCTCGCTCGACATCATGAAGCTCTGCCGCGAGCTGGGCGTGCTCTATATCGACACAGTGATCGAGCCCTGGCTCGGCTTCTACTATGACGACAAGGTCTCCAACGCCGCCCGCACCAACTATGCGCTGCGCGAAACCATGCTGGCGGAAAAGGCGCGCAGCCCCGGCGGCAGCACCGCCATTCACTGCTCCGGCGCCAATCCCGGCATGGTCTCATGGTTCGTCAAACAGGCGCTGCTTGACATCGCCAAAGACACCAAGCTGAAATTCACCGAGCCGAAATATAATGACCGCGACGGCTGGGCGAAGCTGATGAGAAAGCTCGGCGTCAAGGGCATCCACGTCGCCGAACGCGACACACAGCGCGCCAAGGACCCGAAGCCGCTTGAAGACATTCTGGAACACATGGTCCGTCGAAGGCCTTCTCTCCGAAAGCCTTCAGCCCGCCGAGCTTGGATGGGGCACGCATGAAAAATGGATGCCGAAAAACGCCAAACGCCACAAGCAGGGCACGCGGGCCTCAATCTATCTGAACCAGCCCGGCGGCAACACCCGCGTTCGCACCTGGTGCCCGACGCCGGGCCCGCAATACGGGCTTCTCGTCACCCACAATGAGGCGATTTCGATCTCGGACTATTACACGGTGCGCGGCGCGGACGGCGAAGCGGTCTACCGGCCGACCTGCCACTATGCCTACCACCCGTGCAATGTCGCGATCCTGTCGATGGACGAGCTGTTCGGCGCCGGCGGCAAAATCCCAAAGCGCCTGCATGTGCTGGAGGAGCACGAAATTCTCGACGGCGGCGACGAGCTGGGCGTGCTGATCTACGGCCATAAGAAGAACGCCTACTGGTACGGCTCGCACCTCAACATCGAGGACGCGCGCCGCCTCGCCCCCTACCAGAACGCCACCGGTCTGCAGGTCACATCCGCCGTGCTCGCCGGCATGGTCTGGGCGCTGGAAAATCCGGAGGCCGGCATTGTCGAGACTGACGAAATCGACTTCAAACGCTGCCTTGCCGTGCAGCGGCCCTACCTTGGCAATCTGAAAGGCAAATACACCGACTGGCATCCATTGAAAGACCGCCTCTCCATGTTCCCGCGCGATGGCGACCCGAAGGACCCGTGGCAGTTCCGCAATGTTTTGGTTCATTAGCGGCTGGGCCAGCGGCCAGAGCCTTGCTTTCGCCGTGAATTTTGTATTCCCTGCGACTCAGGGACGTCGTGCGAGTGGGAATAATGCGAAAACTATCTGGATTTTCAGCCTTGGCGGCGCTGCTGGCTCTGTCCGCGTGCCAGACAATTGACTTTGGCGGCCCCGTCGCCGTCGCCCCTCCGGTTGGGGCTGCGGAAGGCCAATGGGTCGGCACGGATGGCGTTGCAGTGTCGAGCCTTAACAATGGCGTTTTGACAACCAGCTCGGCAGCAACAGGTGAGACGCTTGCGCAGGGTAGTTACCAGTACACTGACCCGCGCAACATTTCGCTTACATTTAAGTCTTTGGTGAAGCAGACTACTGTCAACGCCAACTGTGCCGTCGTCACCTCATCGCAGATGAACTGCACCTCATCCAGCGGTGCGCAGTTCTCGCTGATCCGCCGCGCCGCCGCGCCGGTTTAGCGCACGGCCCTTTCGCCGCATTGAAACTGACAGCTATGCTGCTATCTCTGCGCGCCTGACAGGAGCGCTACATGCTGACACTTTCCGACGCCAAGAAAACCGGCCCGCTGCCGGACGGCCATCCAAAGGTCCTCGGCGGCAAGGTCGGCGTTCTCCTTGTCAATCTCGGCACGCCGGATGGCACGGACTATGCTTCCATGCGCCGCTATCTCGCCGAATTCCTCTCCGACCGCCGCGTCATTGAGACGCCGCGCTGGCTCTGGATGCCGCTGTTGCACGGCGTGATCCTCACCACCCGCCCCGGCAAATCCGGCAAGGCATACGCCAGCATCTGGAACAAGGAGAGGAACGAGTCGCCCCTGCGCACATTCACCCGCGCCCAGGGCGAAGCGCTCGCCGCGCGTATGGCAAACGAGCCGCAGGTGATTGTCGATTGGGCCATGCGCTACGGCAACCCGTCCATCGAAAGCGTCATCGGAAAACTAAAGGAGCAGGGCTGCGACCGCATCCTCGTTTTCCCGCTCTACCCGCAATACAGCGCCACCACGACCGCCACCGTCAACGACCATGTCTTCCGCGCCCTCATGAAACTGCGCGTCATGCCCGCGCTGCGCACCGTGCCGCCCTATCATGACGAGCCGGTCTATATCGGCGCGCTCGCCGCTTCGGTGGAGAAGCATCTGGCAAAGCTCACTTTTAAGCCTGAAGTCATCATCGCCACGTTCCACGGCATCCCGAAGACCTACTTTCAGCGCGGTGACATGTATCACTGCCATTGCATGAAGACCGCCCGTCTCCTGCGCGAGCGGCTTGGGCTTGGCAAGGATGATCTCATTGCAACCTTCCAGTCCCGCTTCGGCCCGCAGGAATGGCTGCAGCCCTATACGGACAAGACGATTGAGAAGCTGGCGAAGGACGGAGTGAAATCTATCGCCGTCATGAACCCCGGCTTCGTCTCAGACTGCCTCGAGACGCTTGAGGAGATTGCAGTCGAGGCAGCGGAGACTTTCCATCACGCGGGCGGCACGAACTTCGCCCACATCCCGTGCCTCAACGCCAGCGAAGACGGCATGACGGTCATCGAGCACATGGTGCGCCAAGAGCTTTCCGGCTGGATTTCCTGACAATTTGAGCCATTCCGCAGCGATTTCTGCACCAAACAACCGATTTAGCCGCCAAATAGGCGGCAAATGATTGCAAGGAACCTCGCGAATTCCTACGTGCCTTTTCGAGCGGCAAATCCATGCCGCGTGATTCGCGGCGAGGGTTCCATGCAAGGCTTTGACATTGTCATCCCCATTCTGATCGTTCTCGTGCTTCTCATTCTGTTCGCCGGCGTCAAGACCGTGCCGCAGGGTTACAATTACACCGTCGAGCGCTTCGGCCGCTTCACCAAGACGCTGACGCCCGGCCTCAATCTCATCACGCCTTTTGTTGACCGCATCGGCGCCAAGCTCAACATGATGGAACAGGTGCTGAATGTGCCAACGCAGGAAGTCATCACCAAGGACAACGCCACGGTCGCGGTCGACGGCATCGCCTTCTACCAGATCCTGAACGCCGCGCAGGCGGCCTATCAGGTGTCGAACCTGGAAAACGCCATCCTCAACCTCACCATGACCAATATCCGAACAGTCATGGGCTCGATGGATCTGGACGAGCTCCTGTCGAACCGCGATGCGATCAATGACCGCCTGCTGCGCGTCGTTGACGAGGCGGCGCATGCCTGGGGCATTAAGCTGACCCGCGTTGAAATCAAGGACATCAACCCGCCGAAGGACATTGTCGAATCAATGGGCCGCCAGATGAAGGCCGAGCGCGAAAAGCGCGCCCAGATTCTGGAAGCCGAGGGCATGAAACAGTCGCAGGTGCTGGAAGCCGAAGGCCGCAAAGCCGCCGCCTTCCTCGACGCGGAGGCCCGCGAGCGCTCGGCGGAAGCCGAAGCCCGCGCCACGCAGGTCGTGTCCGACGCCATATCCAAAGGCGACGTGCAGGCGCTCAACTATTTCGTCGCGCTCAAATACACGGAAGCCATGGGCAAGATCGGCTCGGCCAGCAACAGCAAGGTCGTGCTGATGCCGATGGAGGCTTCCGCCCTTGTCGGCTCGCTTGGCGGCATCGGAGCGCTGGCCAAGGAAGTGTTCGGCGCGGCTGGCGAATCCGCTGCGCCAGCGCGCACGCGCATCCCGCCGACCGGCAAAGTCTGAAACGGAGCTGAGACAATATCATGATTGAACGCATTGTGATGGAACTCGGGCCGTGGAACTGGATGGCGCTCGGCCTTGTGCTGCTCGGGCTTGAAATCGTGGTGCCCGGCATTTTCCTGCTCTGGATCGGCATCGCCGCCATCATTGTCGGCACAATCACCCTGATGATCGGAGACGCCGCCATCTGGAGTTCGCCGCTCTGGACTTGGCAGCTGCAGATCGTCCTGTTCCTGATCCTGTCGCTGGTCTCGGCCTATATCGGCAAAAAGGTCATGGCCAAGGGCGACGACGTCAGCGATGAGCCCTTCCTCAACCAGCGCGCCGAACAGCTCGTCGGCCGCACCGCGACGCTCGCCGAACCCATCGCCGAGGGAAGAGGCCGCATCAAGCTCGGCGACACGCAATGGCGGGTGAACGGGCCGGACCTGCCTGTGGGGACCAAGGTGAAGGTGGTTTCGACGGACGGGAGCGAATTGAGCGTGGAGCAGGCGCTTTAGCGCGAAGGACGTGGCGTCAAGCGCTGAGCGAAGCACCGAGCAGCGTCAATCCTAAAACAAACACCAAAGCCGCACCGCTGATTTCGGCAATGCGGTGGATGCGCAGGGCGGCGGAATCGCTGGAGGCGAGGCGCACTGCGGTGTTCTTGGCGGTGACGGCGAGCGTTGCGAGCGCCGAGACGGTGATCGCCGTGCCGAGCGCCATGGCGAGCACCGACAGGACGCCGCCGACGTAAAGCCCATTGAGCAGCGCGAAGGTCAGCACGATCAGCGCGCCGGAGCAGGGGCGCATGCCGACGGCGGCGATGGCGGACCAGGCGGTGCGCCAGTCGAATTGGTCCGACAGCATTGAAGGGTCCGGAGCGTGGCTGTGGCCGCAATCCTCGCAGACTTCATCCGCACCGTGATGTTGATGCGCGTGATCGTGAGATTGCCCGTGCCCCACATGGGCCAGCGCCGGTTCCGTCACAAACAAGGGGCGGAACGCCTTCTTCCAAAGCAGCCATGCGCCGAAAGCCGTGATCATGGCAAAACTCGCGACCTCCATGACCCACGTCGCGTCATCCATCGAGACCGACGTTCCGCGCAGCACCAAAAAAGTGCCGCCAACCACCATCAGCGCGGTCAGCGCCTGCAGAAAGGATGAGACGAAGGACAGCATGATGCCGCGCTTGAGCGCAACCTCGTTGGCGATCATGTAGGAGGAGATCACCGCCTTGCCGTGGCCGGGGCCGGCGGCGTGCAAGATGCCGTAGGCAAATGAAAGGCCGACGAGGAGCCAGGCCTTAGAACCGTCATCGCGCATAGACTTCAGCGCGCCGGTCATGGCGCGGTAGAATTCTCGCTGCTGAGTGTTGATCCAGAAGAACAGTGAAGCAAACGGGCCGGAGGGCGCGACCGCGACTTCGTTGTTGCCGATGCCGAGCGAGCTGGCGGCGTAGGCCGCGAAAGGAAGCGCACGCGGCCAAGAGGGCAAAGGACAATATGTGTCTGGCGCGGCGCGTCATGGCGGGCAGGTCACTTCCAGCCGCGTGGCGACAAGCTGGCCCATATTGGCCGGGTCCGTGGTCGCGTAGAACGACTCGGTCAGGTTTTCCTTGTTCTGCGCAATGGCCTCTTCCGGGTCAGGCCGCACGACTTTTGCCGCGCACCCGGCAGGCAGGGCGGGGAATTTCATGTCGCCGTCTGCGACGAAATCAATGGCGGTGTAGAAGGTCGGGTCATAGATGCCGAACGACACTTTGCCATGCAGGGGGAGAATTTTGTCCGGCGCGGATTCAAAATCGATGACCAGCGTCGTGCCGTCCATGCTGGCGGTGAGGTTCGGCGGGCGCGCCATTTTCACGTCCGCGCCATTGTTGCTGATGGTCTGGAAATAATTGTAGTCGCCGATTGAATCGACAATCGTGTTCTGGACTTCCTTCAGCTCGTCCGCGCCAAGCTCCTGGTTTCCATCCTTGTCGAACTCAACAATGACCGTGCTGGAAAACAGATCGTCGAACACCCAGTGGTGCTGAATTTTTTCCACCGTGCCGTTGGCGGTGAGCACGAGCGACATTTTCGCTTCAGCGAACACATGCGGGTGCGCGGCGGCCTCGCCGCACACGAAAGCCGCAGCGCAGCAAACTGTCAGAAATGTCAAGCGGGGCGAAGTCAAAGCGAAGGATTTCCAGACAGTGGCAACAAATCTCTCAAAGTGTTTTCCGGCCAAAATAAGACAGAAAAAAGCCCGCCGAGAAATGTCAGCGGGCTGTCTTTTCACCGCTGCGCGGGATCAGGCGTTCATTGCGTCCTTCAGGGCCTTGGCAGGCACGAAGGTGAGCTTCTTCGACGCGGCGATCTTGATGGTCTTGCCGGTGGCCGGGTTGCGGCCGTCGCGGGCGGGAGACGCTTTCACCTTAAACTTGCCAAAGCCGGCAATCGTGATTTCCTCACCGCTTTTCGCAGCATCGACAATTGCTTTGAAAGCGCCGTCGAGCATGGCTTTAGACTGGGTTTTGGTCACGTTGTTTGCTGACGCCAGAATGTCAACGATGTCACTAGCGGTGGTCATAGCGCTTGGCTCCTTGGTTCAAGAATCAGCGGGTTATGCCACGCAAACCTTGTTTTGTCATGGCGGGGCGGCTGAAAAGCGCTGGCTGGCGGCAGTTTTGCGCAAGAAATTGAACGAAAATCACCTTGGGTAAGGCCATTTTTCGCCTCGTCCTTTGTGATCGCGGATTTTGCGGCGGATTTTCGTCCCTGCGCGAATCAGCGCCGAACAGCGTGTGGCGCGCGCTGGCGGCCTATAAGTCACCGCCTGCGTACAGCGAGCAGTCGTCCGCGTGCTCCTTGAACCACTGCGCCAGATAATCGACCAGCACCCGCACCTTGGCGGGCAGGTAGCGGCGGTGCGGATACACGGCATATATGCCGCCGCCATTCTTGACGTTTTCAGGCATCACCTGGATGAGCTTGCCCGACTTGATTTCCTGCGCTGCGACAAAATCCGGCATGAAGGCAAAGCCGAGGCCCGCCAGCACGGCGCGCTTTGCGGAAAAGGGCGAGTTCACTTCGAGGCGCGACTTCACTGCGACGCTGATTGGATTGCCGGCGCTGTCGTCGAAAGCCCAGTTGGCGAGCGAGCGGTTGTTGGTGTCAACGACGCAAGGCAGGTGGGCAAGCTCCTGCGGCGTTTTGGGCATGCCAACCTGGGCGATGAGCTCGGGCGAGGCGCACAGAACAAGGCCGAATGGCGCGATGCGGCGCGCGATCAACGAAGAGTCCTCCATACGGGTGATGCGCACCGCAAGGTCAAATCCTTCCTCGACCAGGTCGACAAACCTGTCGTCAAGCCGGATGTCGAGCACGATGTCCGGATGTGCGGCGGCGAAATCGATGAAGGACTGGCCGAAATTGGAATCGGCCAGCGTGCGCGGGGCGGACATTTTGATGCGGCCGCGCACATCGCCGGAAGTTTCGCGCACGGTCTCCTGCAGCGAGTCGATCTCTTTGATGATTTCGGAGGCGCGCTTGTAATAGGTGTGGCCGGCCTCAGTCAGCGAGAACTGCCTTGTGGTGCGGTTCAAAAGCAGCGCGCCGATATCGTCCTCAAGCTCGCGCACATATTTGGACAGAAGCGCCTTGGAGCGGCCGATTTTGCGGCCGGCGGCGGAGAAGCCCTCGGCTTCGACCACGTCGATCAGAGCCCTCATGCGGGTAAGCGTGTCCAAAGATGCGTCCTCTAATAGCAGCGAAAAGTTCGTTCACTTTTATTGAACAGTTTCTGCAGATTTACCACCTGAAAGATTTTTTTCTGAGACCGAAGTTTTTCATTGTTTTGCAACAATTTCATCCCTATATGGCCGTCACCCAGAGTCGCACGTGCCCTTTGGCGTCCACCGGCGCAAGCCGGAACAGCACCTGAAAGCCAAGCGCTTTCAGCTGGTTCGAAAGAACCACGGACGCCTGATAGCAACGACGGTGCGGGCTACTTTAGTCTCAGCCGGCTGTCCAAAAGCCGGGGTCATTGAAGAGGCACACCCTCATTGCCGGCAGGGCGGAGAATTCTCCAATCCAAGGCAGACAAAGCGGACCCAAGCGCAAGCCGAAGTCCAAACGTAGTGTAGAGTGAGTTCGTGGTTCCGGTGTCTCCACCGGCTGGTTCCATGAGGTTGCATCTTGCTCTTTGTCACTTGTGCTTTCCGCGCGGGGCGGGGAGCCGCCAAGAACAATTTCCAAGCCCAAGGCGGTTTGGGGACCGGAGAAGCATTATGGCCACTCAGCGCGTACTCGATTTCTTTGCCACCCGCCGTCCGAACGGCCCGTGCCTTGTCGTTGACCTTGAAGTGGTCGGCCAGAATTTCCACGCCTTTGAAAAGGCGATGCCGGATTCCAAAATCTACTACGCGGTGAAGGCGAATCCTGCGCCTGAAATCCTGCGCCTTCTCGCCTCGCTCGGCTCCTGCTTCGACACGGCCTCGGTCGCCGAAATCGAGATGGCGATGGACGCCGGCGCGACGGCCGACCGCATCTCCTTCGGCAACACGATCAAGAAAGAGCGCGACATTGCCCGCGCCCATGAGCTTGGCATCAACCTGTTCGCGGTGGACGCGGTTGAGGAAGTTGACAAAATCGCCCGCGCCGCCCCCGGCGCGCGCGTGTTCTGCCGCGTTCTGACCGATGGCGAAGGCGCCGAATGGCCGCTGTCGCGCAAGTTCGGCTGCGCGCCTGCGATGGCGGTTGACGTTCTGCGCCATGCCAATGCGCTCGGCCTGCATGCCTATGGCGTGTCGTTCCACGTCGGCTCGCAGCAGGTCAATCTCGACGCCTGGGACAAGGCGCTGGGCGACGCCAAGCAGGTCTTCGGCACGCTGGCCGATGAAGGCATCGTGCTCGGCATGGTCAATATGGGCGGCGGTTTCCCGACGCGCTATCTCAAGGACGTGCCTTCGGCGCAGGTCTACGGCCAGTCGATCTATGGCTCGCTGCGCAAGCATTTCGGCAACGCGATTCCTGAGACGATTATCGAGCCGGGCCGCGGCATGGTCGGCAATGCGGGCGTCATCAAGACGGAAGTGGTCCTGATCTCGAAGAAGGCGGCCAATGACAATCAGCGCTGGGTGTTCTTGGACATCGGCAAGTTCGGCGGCCTGGCCGAGACCATGGACGAGGCGATCCGCTATCCGATCACCACGGCCAAGGACGGCTCGCCGATGGAGCCTTGCGTGATCGCCGGCCCGACCTGCGATTCCGCCGACGTGCTCTACGAGAAGAACCCCTATCCGCTGCCGCTTTCCCTGAGCATCGGCGATGAGGTCTTCATCGAAAACACCGGCGCCTACACGACGACCTATGCGTCGGTGGCGTTCAACGGTTTCGAGCCGCTGCGAAGCTACGTTATCTGAATTTTGTTGCCGCGCCGCCCCGCGAGGGGCGGACTCTGTCTGACTTCATCTTGTTGGAACGAAAAGCCGTGACCACTCTTGCCTATCCCCTTCTTTCCGCAGCCGCCTTCTCCATCGAACAGGAAAAGGCGCTGGACCTCTATGCCCGCGAAGCGCTGCTCGACCGCGCCATGGGTCCGGGCCGCAGGCGCAAATCGTCCGAAAAGCTGCGGCGCGGGCGGCTGCCCGCCGAGGGCCTGGCGTTTGCCGCGCGTGACGCGTTTGGCAATCTCATCGGCACGGTGCGGCTGTGGAATGTCGCGGCTGGCGGCGTGTCCGGCGCTCCTCCTCGGCCCGCTCGCCGTCGCGCCTGACCACAAGGGCGCGGGCATCGGCTCGGCTTTGATGCGCCATGCCATTGAGGAAGCAAAGCGCCTCGAGCATGGCGCGATCCTGCTCGTCGGCGACGCGCCCTATTATGCGCGGTTTGGGTTTTCGGCGGAGAAGACCGGCGAGCATGTCGATGCCGGGGCCGTTTGAAAAGGCGCGGTTTCTGGGGCTGGAGCTGAAGGACGGCGCGCTGGACGGTGCGGCGGGGACGCTTATGGCGGCAGGGCGTAAGGTTCAGGTGGATCGGGTGCGGGCGGCGGCTTGAGGCATTGATATCAGCATCATATGATGCTATTTGAGGTTCTCAGCGAAATGGAGAATTCTCATGCGCACGACGATTGCCTTGGACGATGACCTTGTTGCGAAGGCCCAGAGGCTCACCGGCATTGAAGAGAAGGCGGCGCTGATCAAAGAGGCGCTGAAATCATTGATTGCGCGTGAAAGCGCCAGACGTCTGGCGCTGCTTGGCGGTTCGGAGCCAAGTTTGCAATATATTCCGCGCCGCAGGTCGACTGAGGAATGATCCTCGTCGACACATCAGTCTGGATTGATCATTTTCGGGCAAGTGAACCCTATTTGGTGCAATTGATTGATGACGAGTTGGCCCTCACTCACGCCTTTATCATCGGCGAATTTGCCTTGGGCAGCTTCAAACACCGCGCATCGGTGATTGAATGGTTCCAGGACATGACGATGGCGCTGAAGGCTGAGGACGAGGAAGTCATGGAGATGATCGAAACGCACCGGCTTTTTGGTCTGGGCATGGGATACGTCGACGCGCATCTGCTTGCATGTGTCAGGTTGACGGGCGGGGCCAGGCTTTGGACAAGGGACAAACGTCTGTCCGCAGCTGCCAAGTCGATGGGCATAGGCGTAGTGGCTGAAACTCAACACTAAGCAGGAAACCTCAGTTTCCCAGACACTCCCGCATCGCCGCCGCAATTCCGCGCAGCGATTGAAAATAAAGCTCCGGCCCCTCCGCCAGCGCTGACGCCTCCGGGTCGAGCGTCCCAATCCTGGCGTCCGATCCCTCAATCACCGCGTCAATGATTTTCTGCTCGAAATTCGGCTCGGTGAAAACGCATTTAATTCCGAACTCCTTCACCTTTGCCCGGAGCTCAGCCACCCGCGCCGCGCCGGGCGCGGCGTCGGGATTGACGGTGACCGAGCCTAAGGCTTCGACGCCGAAGCGCTTTTCAAAATATTGGAACGCGTCGTGGAAGGTGATGAAAGGGCGGCCTTTGACTGGGGCGAGCGTGGCGGTGATTTCGGTCTCCAACGCGTCCAGCCTTGCCGCAGTCTTGTCGGCATTGGTTTTGTAGGCGGCGGAATTGGCGGGGTCGGCCTTGCTCAGGGCCTGTTCGATGCGGCGCAGCATGAGCTTGGCGTTGGCGGGATCGAGCCACAGATGCGGATCGCTTTCCCCGCCTTTATCCCGCGCATGCTTCGCCTTCATGCGCATGCTTGTCGAAACGCGCCGCCATCGCGCGGGGGCAGCTTGGCAGATCTTGCCGTGCCTTCAAGCGCCACGATCTCGGCCTTCGCCGCCAGCGCTTCGATAGGCTTTTGAAGAAAGGTCTCCAGCTCATGGCCGATCCAGAAAATCACCTCGCGCCTCCTGCAAGGCGGCGGCGTCTGACGGCGTCATGGCATAGTCATGCGGCGAGGCTGCGCCCTTGACGATGAGGTAGGGCTCGCCGACGCCCTGCATGAGCGAGCGGCGAGGGAGTGGATTGGTTTGAAGGAGGTGGCGACTTTGGGGGAGTCCGCGTGGGCGAATAGGGTTGAGGCAATCAGAAAACTCGGCGACAGTTTACTCAATTGCCTGCAACGCAGCGCCATGTTCGTCAGCCGCCGCGCGATGCAATTGAGTAAACTGTCCCCGAAGTTTCTGCCAATCCTCATCTCACCCTCCACCTGATATGTTATGACATTACATCAATTGTGTAATGCTATAACATATGCCATCATGCAAGCAGAATTTTCAGACGGACGGACGCGGCCAGATGCTCGCCAAATCAGCTCTTCCCATACCCCTGGTCGCCGCCACCGGAATCGGCGTCTTCCGCGGCGGGCGCTGGCTGATCCGCAATGTGGATCTGTCGGTGCGGCCGGGCGAGATCGTCACGCTGATCGGGCCGAACGGCTCGGGCAAGAGCACGGCGGCAAAGGTCGCTCTTGGCATTTTGAAGCCGGATGCCGGAAGCTTGGCGCGCAAACCGGAGCTTCGGGTGGGATATGTGCCGCAGAAACTCTCAATTGACTGGACCATGCCGCTGACTGTTGAGCGGCTGATGTCGCTGACCGGGAATCAAAGTTCACAGGCCGATCAAGACGGCGCTGGCGGACACCGATATTCCCATCTCGCCAACGCCGAGGTGCAGCATCTTTCCGGCGGCGAGTTTCAGCGGGCGCTGATCGCCCGCGCGCTGATCCGCAAGCCTGAGCTGCTGGTGCTGGACGAGCCGGTGCAGGGCGTGGATTTCACCGGCGAGATCGCGCTCTACGATCTCATCAGCCGCATCCGCGAGCGCACCGGCTGCGGTATTCTCCTCATCTCGCACGACCTGCATGTCGTGATGGCGAAGACTGACACGGTGATCTGCATGAACGGCCATGTCTGCTGCCACGGCACGCCGCAGTCAGTCACATCCAACCCGGAATATCTGCGCCTGTTCGGCGCGAAAGCGGCGCAGACCATCGCCGTCTACGCGCATGACCATGACCACAGCCACCTGTCGGACGGAACTGTCGCCGCGGGCGACGGCAGGCTCTCATTCGATCATCATGTGCATGGGCCGAACTGCAATCACGGTCCTGCCTTCGACCACGGTCCCGCACAGGTGCGGCTGAGATACGAGCCCAAGAAGGAAAAGCGCCCCGATGCTGGATGATTTCTTCACCCGCGCGCTTCTGGCCGGCTTCGGCATCGCCCTGATGGCGGGGCCGCTGGGCTGCTTTGTCGTCTGGCGGCGCATGTCCTATTTCGGCGACACGATGGCGCATTCGGCCTTGCTCGGCGTCGCCCTGTCCTTTCTGTTCGATCTGAATGTGATGATCGGCGTCTTCGCCGTCGCCGCGCTCGTGTCGCTGTCGCTGCTCGCCCTGCAGTCACGACGGACATTGCCGACCGACGCGCTGCTCGGCATCCTGTCGCATTCGGCGCTGGCCGTCGGGCTGGTTGTGGTGAGCTTCATGACGTGGGTGCGGTTCGATTTGATGGGGCTTTTGTTCGGCGACATTCTGTCGGTGACCGCGGCCGACCTTTCAATCATCTATGGCGGCGGCATGCTGATCCTCGTCGCGCTGTTCAAACTGTGGGGCCCGCTGCTCGCCGAAACCGTCAATCCGGAAATCGCCGAGGCCGAAGGCCTGAACCCGCAGCGTTCGCGCATCGCCTTCATGTTTCTCGTCGCCTGCGTCATCGCCATCTCCATGAAGATCGTCGGCATCATGCTGATCACGGCGCTGCTCATTATCCCGGCGGCGGCGGCGCGGCGTTTCGCCCGCTCGCCGGAAATCATGGCGCTGATGGCGTCGGGCATCGGATGCCTCGCCGTGGCGGGCGGGCTGTTTTCCTCGCTGAAATTCAACACGCCGTCCGGCCCGTCCATCGTTGTGGCGGCATTGGCGCTCTTCGTCTTCAGCCTTTTGCCGCTCGGCGCGGGCAAAGCGCGGACCAGCTACGCGGAAGGACATGACCATGGCGCGCACTGAAGATCATGACCATGCGCCGTCCCTGACCAAAAACCAGCAGCTGGTGTTCGACGCCCTGAGCCAGACCGCCCAGCCGATGAGCGCCTATTCCATTCTCGACAAGCTGCGGGAGGCCGGTCTGCGCGCGCCGCTGCAGGTCTACCGCGCCTTGGACAAACTGGTTGAGAACGGCTCGGTGCACCGGCTGGAATCGCTCAACGCCTTCGTCGCCTGCGCCCACAAACATTGCCACGACGACTGCGCCAGCGCCTTCGCCATCTGCGAGAAGTGCGGCTCTGTGACGGAATTTTCCGACGACGCAGTGATGCAGCGGCTGCGCGGCTGGAGCGGCAAGGCGAAGTTTGCGCCGACGAAAATGGTGGTCGAGGTGCGGGGCGTATGCGCTTCCTGCGGCTGATTTTTCTGAACCTTTCCGCGCCCTAATGAAACTCACTCCTGAAATGCTCATTTTCAGGAGGATATCATGGCATACCCATATCCGTTCAAATCAACATTTGCCGCCCTTCTCGCCGGTTCGGCGCTCCTGTCGTGCCTTTTGGCAGGGCCAGCGCTTGCCAATGAGGTCGCCAAAGTCAAATCCATGTCATTCAAGGCTTACAGCGCCACTTCGCCGATCCATGTTATTTCAACGGACGGCAAGAAGTGGAACAAGCTGAAAAGCGGCGCTGTTGGATTCTCCGGCAAGATGAATCTCAATTTGAGATGGCCGGGATTCGTCGAGAGCGTTGCGGTGGTGCTCGGCGCGTGCGGCGGGGATCCGTGTGAAGTTATGCCGCGCGTCTGGGATTACGGCGTTGGCGCGCGCGACTGGTCGGGCACGCGGCAGTTTTCCTTTGATCCTGCCCTCATCCCGCTTGGCGATGCGGACAGCATAGCGCCGATGCCGGAAGGCCAAAACTTCATTGCAGAATGCAACAAGCATTTGACGCAAGACGGCCCGACCAAAAGCCATACATTCAACAGCTCATTGAATGCAACATTTGTGACCGACACGGGCATTGATCATTCCATCCATCTTGTGACCGAATACTCGTCCGACGGGCACTTTCCGAACCGCATTGACCATTGGCGCCGGGACAGCTTCAATGTTCAGGTGATCTGTGATCCCGTTATCAAGCCTCCAACCTCTGACATTTCCATCGACCAAGGCGCGTTCAAGCCCGAGAAAATCAAACTGTTCCTCGCCACTTTCAGCGGCGGCAATAATGATGGCCCAAACCCTGCCGCCACATGCAAGGGACTGCGCGTCACCACCCGCGTTGAAACCAGCAAGGCGGGCGGCGTTGACATCCGCCTCTGGCGGCAAGAAGGGCAGGGCGCGATCACCAGCGAGTTCAAATCGGCCTGGGCGTCTTATGACGCCGCCAAGAACGGCTATTTCGCTGAATTCATCCGCAGCGAGAAGTTTGACGCCACGACGTCGCTGCAGTTCATGGCCGAAGTTGTCGGCGACACCTTTGCGCCGTCCACGCAGTGGAAGGACATCACTGTCCGCTGCACCGGCGCTGGCGGCGGCGGGCTGAGCAATGGCCAGCCGGACCATGGCGATGACCCTGTGCTCCCGCCAGAAAAGCCGAAGCCTCAGTTTGACCTCGATGCGGATGACCTTGCGCCGGAGCCGCTTCCTGATCCCGATGGTCCGAAAGCCTCATGGGCAGGCGAAGTGACAATGGCCGACAGCGCCGGTTCGCGCAAAGCCTGCCCGCGCAAAGGCCAGGTGTTCTTTGCGGTGACGCGAAATGAACCGGGAAGCTTCAAGTATAAAATCAGCTGCTCAAACGGGCAGGGCTTTGACGGCACCGCGCTTTCCTACAGCCAGGGCGGGCCGACATTTGAAGCCTATGGCGCGCATGACATCAAAGTGAGCCGGACGCGCACGATCCAGTGCACCTTGCAAGAGGTGAAGCAGGATGGCGCGCGGGTGACGATTGACAAGGGCTCAATGGCATACACTTGCAGCAAGCCGGCAATTGATCCCGAAGTCGATGATGTCACCGCGCCGTCCAATCCGACGCATTCCAAGCCGGACGTCAGCATTCTCTGCAAGCCGGGCTTCAAGCTCGTCGATAAGGAGTGCGTGCGCAAGCCGGTGATCACGGTCCCTTGCGCCGACGATGAGCGCCGCATCAACGGCAAGTGCATCCGCATTATCATCGACTGCTACAAAGGTTTTCATCAGGTCGGCATGAAATGCGTGCGCAAGCCGGTGATCGCCATCGCCTGCGAAAAACACGAACAGCGGATCAAGGGACGCTGCGTGCCTAAAGTCATCATCGACTGTGCCAAGGGCTTCAAGCTTGTAGGCCAGAAATGCGTCCGCAAGCCGGAAATCGTCATTGCCTGCGGTGCGAATGAACGCCGCGTCAAGGGCCGCTGCGTGCCGAAAGTGATCATCGACTGCCTGCGCGGCTTTTCCCTCAAGAACGGCAAATGCGTCAAGAACCCGGTGATCGTCAAACCCTGCGCGCCAAGCCAGACGCTGATCCGCGGAAACTGCGTGCCGAAGCGGCCGGCCATCTTGAAGAAAGTCTTCAAACTTGATCCGCCGCAGAAGAAGCGGGCGATCATTCCGGGCCGCGCGCTGCGGGCGAAAGGAGCATTGAGATAAGCAGGCGCACAGCGGGTCTGGCAAGGGCGGCGAAAGCCGCCCTTTGCGGTTTTTAGCCCCATGCAGAAGCCGCCTTTCCCCATACGGGACCGAAGGCCGGCGAAACCTGCGACTCACCCCGTAAGGCCAGAAGTGGTGAGCAAAATGCTGACAAACAGCAAATTGGCAGTTTTTCCGCTCAATTCAGAAAGGCGCTTCCGCCCCCCTAATGCTCCAGCGCCTTGACAATATCCTCCACCATCTTCTTGGCGTCGGAAAACAGCATCATCGTGTTCGGCTTGTAGAACAGCGTGTTGTCGATGCCCGCATAGCCGGAGGCCAGCGAGCGCTTGATGAACAGGCACGTCGCGGCCTTGTCGACATCGAGGATCGGCATGCCATAGATCGGCGAGGCCTTGTCGTCGCGCGCCGACGGGTTGGTCACGTCATTGGCGCCGATGACGAAGGCGACATCGGTCTGGGCGAATTCGGAGTTGATGTTTTCCAGCTCGAACACATCGTCATACGGCACGTTGGCTTCCGCGAGCAGCACGTTCATATGCCCCGGCATGCGGCCTGCAACCGGGTGGATGGCGTATTTGACTTCAACGCCCTTGGCCTTCAGCTTGTCCGCCATTTCACGCAACGCATGCTGCGCCTGCGCCACCGCCATGCCGTATCCCGGGACGATGATGACTTTCGACGCATTGGACATGAGGAATGCGGCGTCATCGGCTGAGCCCTGCTTGACCGTCCTGTCGCCCAGATCCTCAATCGACGCAGCCGCTTCGCCGCCGAAGCCGCCTAATATGACCGAGATGAACGAGCGGTTCATGCCCTTGCACATAATGTAGGACAGGATCGCGCCGGACGAGCCTACCAAGGCGCCGGTGATGATGAGCGCCAGATTGCCGAGCGTGAAACCGATGCCCGCCGCCGCCCAGCCGGAATAGGAATTGAGCATCGAGACGACAACCGGCATGTCCGCGCCACCGATCGGGATGATGATAAGGCCGCCAAAAACCAATGAGAGAAGGACAATCAGCCAGAAGACCAGATGGCTCTCGGTCATCGCCAGCAATATGATCATAATCACAATGGCGGCAGCGAGGAGCAGATTGACCTGGTGGCGCCCCGGCAGCATGATCGGCTTGCCCGACATGCGCCCGTCAAGCTTCAGAAACGCGATGATCGAGCCGGTGAAGGTCACCGCGCCGATGGCGACGCCAATCGCCATTTCCACCAGCGCCCGCCCGTGGATCGAGCCGATATCGCCGATGCCGAACGAGGACGGCGCATAGAGCGCAGCGGCGGCGACCAAAACGGCGGCAAGGCCGACCAGCGAATGAAACGCCGCGACCAACTGGGGCATCGCCGTCATCGGAATGCGCCGCGCGATATAGGCGCCCGCACCGCCGCCAATGCCAAGCCCGGCAAGGATCATCAACAGCCCGCCAAAGGACGGGCTGGCGAGCAGCAGAGTCGTGACAATGGCGAGCGCCATGCCCGCCATGCCGAACTGGTTGCCCTGGCGGCTGGTGGTCGGATGCGAAAGGCCGCGCAGCGCCATAATGAAACAGACGCCGGAGACGAGATAGAGAAAGGCCGCGAAGGAAGCTGACATTTACGGCCTCACTTGTCTTTTTTCTTGTACATAGCCAGCATGCGCTGGGTGACGAGGAAACCGCCGAATATGTTGACCGAGGCGAGGCACAGCGCGATGAAGCCGAACCCGGTCGCAAGCCCGCTCGCCGAAATGCCGACCGCAAGCAGCGCGCCGACCACGATCACCGACGAAATCGCGTTGGTCACCGCCATCAGCGGCGTGTGCAGCGCCGGCGTCACCGACCAGACGACATAATAGCCGACAAAAATTGCCATGACGAAAATCGCCAGCTGAAACACGAACGGGTCCACCGCGCCGCCCGACAGGCTGTGCATGGCGGCGCCCGCCGCATCCGGCAGGTTGGCGGCAGTCTCTTTGACTGCCTCGATGGCCTCATTGAGCTTGTCGAGCGCCTGATTGAGGGAATTCTCAGCCATGATGAATCAGCCCTTCTTCTTGGCGGCGGGTTTCGACTTTGCAGCCGCAGCGGCTTTTGGAGCTGCTTGTTTCTTTGCCGGAGCCGCCTTCGGCTCGGCGGCTTTGGCTCCCACCTTGGGCGCCGCCGCAAACGCCGGATGCACGACCTGCCCGCCATGCGTCAGCATGGTCGCCTTGACCAGTTCGTCGTCCGGATTGATGGCGAAAGACTTCGTGTCTTTTGAAATCATCGTTTCAAGAAACGAAAACAGGTTCTTCGCATATAGCAGCGAGGAGGATGCGGCGATGCGGCCAGGCACATTATTATGTCCGACAATTTTGACGCCGCCGACGGTGACGACTTTCCCGGCCTCCGACCCTTCAACATTGCCTCCGCGCTCGACGGCGAGATCAACAACAACCGACCCTGCCTTCATCGCCGACAACATCTGCTTCGTCACAAGACGCGGCGCGGGGCGGCCCGGAATGAGGGCGGTGGTGATGACGATGTCCTGCTTGGCGATATGTTCAGCGACGAGAGCCGCTTGTTTCGCCTGATATTCTTTCGACATTTCCTTGGCATAGCCGGCCGTGGTCTCCGCCGCTTTGAACTCGTCGTCCTCAACCGCAATAAACTTCGCGCCCAGCGAGGCGACCTGCTCTTTTGCGGCGGGGCGCACATCCGTGGCGGTGACAATGCCGCCGAGCCGCCGCGCAGTGGCGATCGCCTGCAGCCCGGCGACGCCCGCGCCCATGACGAAAATCTTCGCGGCGGCGACGGTGCCCGCCGCCGTCATCATCATCGGCAGCGCCCGGTCATATTCGGAAGCCGCGTCGATCACGGCCTGATAGCCCGCGAGATTGGCCTGCGATGATAATACGTCCATCACCTGCGCCCGCGTAATGCGCGGCATGAATTCCATTGAGAAGGCCGAAATCCCGGCGGCGGCCATCGCGGCCACATCGTCGTTCCTGCCATAGGGGTCCATCATCGCAATGACAGCCGCGCCATTCTTGTAGGATTTCAGCTCGGCGCCGTTGGGGCGGCGCACTTTGAGAATGATGTCGGCGGATTTGGCATCGGAAGCTGAGCCGGTCTTCGCGCCAGCGGCTTCGAAATCCGCATCCAGAACCCGCGAATTGAAACCCGCGCCCTTCTCGACAACGACGCTGAGGCCGAGGCCGGTCATTTTCTTGACAGTTTCCAGCGAGGCGGCGACACGCGGCTCTGCGGCGTCGCTCTCTTTCGGTACGAATACGATCTGCCCCACGGCAAAAACCTTTCCTCACAAAACAAAAGGACGCAGACGGCGCGCGCCGGCTAGAGCAGGAAGAATGCGAGGGCGAGAATGCCAAGAAACAGAATGACAGAGAATAGTCCGCCGTTGGCGAAGAAGAAGAATGCCATCGCGGCCATCAGCGCGATACATACAATTGCGCCCCACTTGGCGAGATTGACAAAGAGCCCGTAGGTTGCCGTGTGCTCGGGATAATCCATCGCCGCGCCGAGCTCCACTGTGTGGTCGTCCGAATGATGTGCCATATTCCACCCCGTCGATGTCTGAGGTTCCCGAATAGCCAAAAGCGCAGGCCGGGGCAATGGCAGATTCGCACGTGAAAGTGTTTCAATCAGCTGACAGGAAGCTCAGTTCCAAGCCACAGCGCGCGACACGGCGTCGGCGTAGCGCGCAGTTGGGAAAATCGACAGAGGCGCAGGGAAACCTTCTTCAACCGGCGAGAACAACAGCCGCTGCTCGTAGGGGTGCGACTTGAAGACCGGAAAACGCCGGGCGACGTCCTGGCGGTTGGACGGGTCTTCGGCGCACAGGACGAGCGGAAAGCTATAGTCAGGAACTTGGCGGACGGGCGCCATTTCGAAGAAACCGAAGACGCGCCGATAAAATGCGGAGTGCATCACCTTCACGCTGGCGAGGCAATGATTCACATCGAAATACTCTGAAGCCATCGTGGCAACGCGCAGCGTCACATAGGGCAGTCCCGGATATTCCTCAGCCAAGGAGCTCTTTGCAGCGAACCGCGAAGGGTCGATAAAGGTCATGCCTCGGTCAAGCATCGGGTTCAAGACATCGCCAAAAAGCTTGATGCTGCTTCCCTTGCGGTGTTCTGGCGTCAGATGATGGACGCGCAGGGTGCTGACGAGCTCATCGTCGATGTAAAGGCCAACGACATGGGCGTGCGAGTCAAAATCGATTTCCTCGACAAGGCTCTCGCCAATATCGCAACTGAGCACATTTCCCCGGGCGTACGACTCGGCGCGCAGCGTTCCCACAGCTTCCATGTCTTCGCTGCTGACGATGCGCCGGTACTCAACGCGGTCAAGCAGATCTAAAAGCCCACTCGAAAAGTGCGAAAGATGTCCAATGTCTGTTCTCTGGTCCATTTGCCCCGGCCCCGCTGGGCGCCGCCATCCCCATGGCACAACCCCCAGTCTTCTTCCGTCCCGAAATGTAACAATTTGTCTGAGGCTGTAAAGGGGCCATTAACGATAATGGTTAAGAACGCAAAATTTATACCTAATTGCATGAGCAATTTTCGACCCGCAGCAATTTCCATGAAAAAAATCGCTTATTTCTTTGTTCTTGCTAGGTAAAATTTTGCACTACGAATTTTGGAGTGCTCTGGACGCGGACCAGAATCGTGCAAAGATGGCTGCCGCTGAGCGCGGCGGATCAAGCCGCGTTCGTTTTGCCGCCATCCGATGCAGCTATCTTAGGTTGATTTTTCTTACTTAAGGAAAACACGTTTTGAATAAGTGTCCGTATGCCCTTGGGCGACAGCGCCGATCCGAACAGGAATCCTTGAACCAGATCGATTTGGGCGTTTTCCTTCAGGAGCTCAAACTGCTCCAAAGTCTCAACGCCTTCGACCGTGATGCTCAGTCCAAGCTCGCGCGCCAGCTGCGTCACGCCGGACACAAGCTTGAGCGAGCGGTCTTCCGAATTGATCTGACGGACAAACGACTGGTCAATCTTCACTCTGTCGAGCGGAAGGTTATTCAGGTAGCTCAAGCTTGAATAACCCGTGCCGAAGTCATCCAGCGCCACCTTAACGCCATGCTTGCGCATTTCCGACAGCACAGCGGAAGTGGCAGCCTGGTCATCAAGTATCGCGCCTTCCGTGACTTCGACTTCAAGCCGCTTTGACGGCAAACCACTTTCGGCGAGTGCGCCCCGCACCATTGCCGCAACGTCCGACATCCGGAAATCGACCGCCGATAGATTCACAGAGACCGAAACGCTATCGCCCCACGAAAGACAGTCTCGGCATGCCGAAGCCAGCATGAAGCGCGTGAGATCGGAGATCGCCCCAGTCTCTTCCGCGAGTGGAATAAAGACACCGGGGGAAATTGGCCCAAACTCTGGATGATCCCACCGCGCCAGCGCCTCGCATGAGACAATCTGCATCGTCGCGGCGTCAATGATCGGCTGATAGACGACATTGAGTTTTGACTGCAGGATCGCCTGTTTGATGTCCTTGGTCAGCCTCTGCCGCCGTTTATAGCGGTGATCCATTTCTTCCAGGAACAGCGTCAAGCAGCCCTTGCCGCGCTTTTTCGATTCATAGAGCGCGAGATCCGCTTTGATCAGCAGCGAGTCGAGATCGACCGCATGCGTCGGCACAATGACAATGCCGGCGCTGGTCGATGTGATCAGATTGTGACCACCGGCCGTGTAATTTCCCTGCAGCGTATGCACGAAATCGCGCATTGCCGCTTCAGCTTCCTCCCGGCTCGCGAAGTTGGTCATGACCCCGACAAACTCATCCCCGCCAAATCTGGAAAAGCACGAAGCTTCTGTTGCAGACTGGCCAACCTTGTCAGCGAATTTGCACAGCAGATCATCTCCGGTCGGATGCCCAAGGCTGTCATTGACGGACTTGAAGTCATCAATATCAACGATGGTCAGGGCAACAAATTTTCCGGGGTCGGATCTAATGACGGCGGCCCGCGCCAAGTCACGGAAATAGATTCGGTTTGGCAGCCCGGTCAGCGAGTCAAACCTTGCCATTCGGTGAATTTTTTCTTCGCTAGCCACGCGTTCAGAGACGTCTTCAAATATGAGCACACCGCCCATGGCGCCGCGTTTTCTCGCGCCAAACTCCAGATAGCGGCCATCTTTCAAGTGGAGCACGAACTTTCGGCCATCATCGCTCTGCATCAGCGCAAGCAGTCTGCTCTCCAGCTGCTCCACAGACAGAAGGTCAAACAGACCGCCCTTGTTTGCATAACGCAGAATCGCCTTCAGCTTGCGACCGGTGAACAATTCCTCGTCGAGTCCGCCGAGCAGCAGCGCGGCGCGGTGGTTGGCAACGACCACTTGATTTGAAGCGTCAATCATCATCAAACCCTGCGGCATGTTGTTCAACGCGGCATCCAGGCGGTCGGCAAACTTCGAGGCGTCATAGCGGCCGCGCACCGCCTCGAGCAGGAAGTGCCGCAGGCCATTTGCCATCGACATGATGGAAATGAAGAACGGCGCCAGCATCAGGCCCACCAGCAGGTGATATCCGCTCCCCGCTATCGCCAGGCCGGCGAACACCGGCACAACAGCGCCGAGAGTCATCAGCGCAACCAGCCGCTTTGACGCGAAGTTTCGTCCCACAACGGAAACCATCGTGCCAATGGCCAGCGTCAGTCCCACTTCTTCGGCAAATGTGCTGTTGCTTGAAATTGCGGCGAAGTAGAACAAACCTGACAAAATGCAGGCGATCGTGCCGCCGATCGTGTAGCGCAGCTCCCACATCTCAATTTTTTTGACAAACGCATCGGCGCGGACTGCGTTGTCGTAAAGAAGCATGTCGACAAGCCGCAGAGACGCGACGGCGGCAAAAGCCAATGCAAAATAATAGAACAGATTGTTGTCGCTCTCAAACGCAACTGCGCATGAGAACACCACCTGCGTGATCATGCCGAAGACGATCACGCCGCGCTTGTCATACAGCGACTGGATGAACGGAATCTGCACGTCGAGCGGCAGCTCGCCTGAAGCGGTTTTTTTTGTGGTCATGTCCCCAACCTTTGACGGACAAGCTACGCGAAAATCGCTAACAAAGTATTGTCCGCTTTTGGGAAATCGGGTTCGAAGTTGCAACCGAAGGCAACCGAAATTAGAAACAAAAGAAATTCAAGGTTGATAAAAGAAAACGCTGGGTCAAAATTCGAACTATTCAAAATATACATTAAATATAGGTCTGAGATTTGAAATTTTAATATCAAATATCTGAAAAATAACTTATAGTTTTATTGGAGAATATCAATTTTTATTATTTTTTACACTTTACAGGTGAATTTCCCGGAAATTTGCCATCGGGTCTGCCTTTAAGCGCGGGATTTGGCTCATAGGCGTTGCCCACGACCAGCGGAACATCCGGCAGCACCGTCTGATCAAGGCTGGACGTGATTGCACCATCCAGTGTCTGCAGCTCCGCACCCGCCGCATCCTTGATGACAATTGAAAACTTGTAAGGCCTGTTTTTGACGATGCAGAACACCGGCGGGCTTTCAATGGCAATTTTGTCGAGCTTAGGCCAGACTTTCTGCGTCACAAGGATGACGTCGCCGCCGCGCGGATCGTCAAACCGGGTTTCAGCGACCGCACCTTCCGGGATGGGTCTCAGTTTGCCCAAGGTCACGACATAGGTGGCCGTCGCGAGGCGGTAGTTGAACACAAATATCCTGCCTGTCATCTCGACATAGGCTTCGGCTGGAATCTCTCGGCAGCCAGATGCAGCGAGGAGCGCCATCAAAACAAAGGCGGCGGCCCGTTTCATGCGGCCCTCGTGTCATGGCCTGACTGGCGTCGCTTCTTGTGATAATTCAGCTTGGCCTTTTGTCGGTTGCCGCAAACGGCCATGTCGCACCAGATGCGGCTGCCATTGCGGCTCTTGTCGAGAAACAGCCAGTCGCAGGCAGGGCAGGCGCGCAGCCGGGAACGCTTTTCTGCCGCGTCCAGCCGCATCCATGAAAAAACAGTCTGGCACAGAAGCGAAGCCGGTCCGGAATCCGTCAGCGCCCGCTCGGAGGCGCCCAGCAGATGTGTCAGCGCCGTCAACCTTGCGGTCGGAGTCTCAGAAGTGGGCGCGAAACTGGCGTAGATCCGCGCGCGCAGCTCCAGCAATCTTACAAAATCAGTCTGCGCAATGGAGGAAAACCGAAGCGCGCCGCCAAGTTCCTCTTCGCGGAACCTTTCAGCAGCCCGCGCAAACTGGTCCGCATCGGCGACGCTCGCCAGCCGGTCAAAGACGCGGTCCGGATCGGACCGGCGCACGATCGTGTTCACAAGGTCCAGCGCCAGCGCGCCGCCTGAAAACCTGTGTTGCGTCCATTCCTTTTCCATTACGCAAATATAACTGGTAAAACCTGTTTGACAAGTTAGAATAGGCAGAATCGGAGTGCGGCTTGATTTATTTTGCCCAGATCATTTTGAACGGCGCGCACAATGGGGCGCTCTACGCGCTTTTGGCCTATGGCTACATATTGACGTACCAAGTGACAAAGCGCGCGAATTTTGCCCATGGCGCCGTGTTTGCATTCACGGGACAGAACCTCATCCTGTTCACCGCCTACGGATGGAACACGCTGTATCTGATCTTTCCGCTGGCATTGGGTTTTGGCGTGCTGGCGTCGGCGCTTATGTCGTCTGCCGTGCTTCTGCTCTTGGCGCGGACTGTGTTTCCGCCAATCGTTGAGCGCTCACCCAACACAATGATTGCAGTCTCTCTCGGCGTCGCGGTCGTTTTGGCGGAGCTTGCCCGGATTGCGGCTGACACGAAAGATTTCTGGCTGCGCCAGTTTTTCGCTTTGCCGATTGAAATTTTTCCGGGTGCCGGAGCCGGACTCACGCAGATTCAAATGTTGAATTTGGCCCTGATTGCCTCTGCGCTGGCTGCCCTTGAAGTCTTCATGCGCCAAAGCGGAACCGGGCGCAATATCCGCGCGCTTGCTGATGATCCGCTGGCCGCCCAATTGCTCGGCGTCAGCAGGCCGTCGGTTTTCACCACAGCGGTGATGACCGGCGGCGCATGCGCGATATTCAGCGGCATTCTCGCCGCCTGCTATTATGGCAATCTCGGATTTGGAGCGGGACTGGTCTTTGGCCTGAAAGTGCTTTTCATTTCGGCGGCTGGCGGATTTTCAGTTCCTGCAATGGCAGCGGGCGGCGCATTTCTCATCGGATTGGCGGAGTCGCTCTGGGACGGATATTTCCCGACAATTTACCGGGATGCGGCGCTCTACGCCATCCTGACGCTCATATTGATCATGCGCCCCGAAAATGCACCTTCGCTCGAAAGGCGGTAACTCAGGAAACCAGTGAGTGTCCGCCGTCCACCGTCACCACCGTGCCGGTCATGTATCGGCTGGCGTCGGAAGCGAAAAGGAGCGCGGCGCCGTCAAGATCACCCTCCGCGCCAAGCCGGCGCATCGGATTCTGTCCCCGGATGAAATCGCCGCCAGGTCCCGACAGGAATTCGTGGCTCATGCGCGTCGGAAACCAGCCGGGCGCGATGGCATTGACCCTGATGCCATGCGCCGCCCACTCAAGCGCCAGCGCCTTGGTCATCTGTGTGACCGCCGCCTTCGATATGGAATAAGCGGCCGTGCCGCGCAGCGGATGCGCCGCAAGAATGCTCGTCGTGTTGATGATGCTGCCTGTGAGTTCTGCCGATGCAATGCGTCGCGCCGCCTCCTGCGCCATGAAAAACTGCGCATCGACATTGACGGCCATCAACTCGCTCCAGCTCGCGCGGTCAATCTCCCGGGCGCGCTGCTTCTGCGAAATGCCCGCATTGTTGAACAGAACCGTCACAATGCCGAACGCAGCCTCACACTCATCGAAGGAGCGCGTCACTTCCGCTGGATTGGTGATATCGGCATGAATAAAACGCGGCTTGTTCTGACCAGTGGCAAGCGCCAAGACAGCTTCGTTGATGCCGGCGTCATGCATGCGGGCAACCGAAGCAACGCGCGCGCCGCATTGGACAAATGTCTTCACTGCCTGAAGACCAAGTCCGGAAGACCCCCCCGTGACCATGATAACGCGGTCCGAAACGTCAAAAATACTGGAAGGCGTGCTCATCAATCACTCAACAACTTCACTCGACCTTGCCGATAAAGCTTTCGCGCCGCGTAAGCAATCCGTCGCGAAAAAATTGCATTGGCACTTGCCGTCAACGACCGGAGGGCTAGACTGCGTTTGGGAACAGGCGGCACATGAATTGCGCGGCGCCTTAAATCGAGAATCGGGAGGTTCGCTTGGAGGGACTGCTCAAACTTTCACGCCTGGTTGACGCCGTGAATGAATTCATCGGCAAATGGGTGTCGTGGCTGATTCTGGTCGCTGTAATTGTCAGCGCGGGCAACGCAATTGTCCGCAAAATGTTCAACATGTCATCCAATGCCTGGCTCGAGGCGCAATGGTACCTGTTCGGCGCGGTTTTCATGCTGGCCGCCGCTTACACGCTCAAACAGAATGAGCATATCCGGATCGACATTTTCTATGGCGGCCGCTCCAAGCGCGCTCAGGACTGGATCGACCTGTTTGGCCATGTCGTCTTCCTGCTCCCCTTCTGCCTCCTGATGCTCTGGCTGCTGACCCCCTACACCATCCATGCCATCCAGTCCGGAGAAGTCTCGGCCAATGCCGGTGGACTGATTCTGTGGCCGTCCAAGGCCGTCATTTTCGCCGGCTTTATACTTTTGACGCTCCAGTGCTTCTCGGAAATCATCAAACGTATCGCCATCATGCGGGGGCTGATAGATGATCCCAATCCGCACCTATCCACTCACATGCCGCTCGAAATGGCGCCTGAAGTGAAGGGGGACGGCAATGTTTGAGTTCCTTGCCACCAACCTCGCGCCGATCATGTTCGCCGGCCTCGTCGTTTTCCTGCTGCTCGGTTATCCAGTGGCATTTGCGCTTGCCGCCAACGGCCTGTTCTTTTTCATCGTCGGAGTTGAGCTCGCCCCGCTGTCTGGCGGCGAAATCTCGCTGTCCTGGCCGCTGCTCGGCGCGCTTCCGGACCGGATATGGGGAACGATGTCGAACGACACATTGCTCGCCATTCCCTTTTTCACCTTTATGGGCCTGATACTCGAACGCTCCGGCATGGCCGAGGACCTGCTCGACACGATTGGACAGCTGTTCGGCCCGATCCGCGGCGGCCTGGCTTACGCGGTCATCCTTGTCGGCGCGCTGCTGGCCGCCACCACCGGCGTTGTGGCCGCATCCGTCATCTCGATGGGACTCATCTCGCTGCCGATCATGCTGCGCTACGGCTACGACCGGCGGCTTGCCTCCGGCGTCATCGCCGCATCCGGCACGCTGGCTCAGATCATTCCCCCGTCGCTGGTACTCATCGTGCTCGCCGACCAGCTCGGACGCTCGGTTGGCGACATGTATGCCGGCGCGCTGGTTCCAGGCCTTGTGCTCACCTGCCTCTATCTTGGCTACGTGCTTTTGATGACCATCCTTTATCCAAAGTCCGCACCGGCTCTGCCGCTCGAAGCGCGCACGCTCGGGTCCGGCGTTATGTCGCTCGTCGCCATGATCGCAATCGTCGTCGCCGTCGCCTGGGCGGCGGCTGCCTATCTGCGCCCGACGCAGGGCGATAATGCAGGCATATGGGCGATCTCGATCTCGGTCATCCTGGCCTACTCATTCGCCGTGCTGGACAGGTCGCTCAAACTCAATTTGCTGTCGCGCCTGACGCAGCAGGTAATCATCGTTCTCGTGCCGCCGCTGGCGCTGATCTTTCTGGTTCTTGGCACCATCTTTCTTGGCATCGCCACGCCGACGGAGGGCGGCGCCATGGGCGCGCTCGGCGCGCTGATACTGGCGATGGGAAAGCGGCGGCTGAGCCTTGACCTGCTCAAACAGGCGCTGGCTTCGACAACGCGCCTGTCATCATTCGTGCTTTTCATCCTGATCGGCGCCCGCGTCTTCTCGCTCACCTTCTACGGCGTAAACGGCCACCTCTGGGTCGAGCATCTTTTGACCGGCCTTCCCGGCGGCCAGCTTGGCTTCCTGATCATCGTCAATATTCTGGTCTTTGTGCTGGCCTTCTTCCTCGACTTTTTCGAACTGGCTTTCATCGTCGTGCCGTTGCTGGCCCCGGTGGCGGAAAAGCTCGGCATCGACCTGATCTGGTTCGGCGTCCTGCTTGGGCATAAACATGCAGACAAGCTTCATGCACCCGCCGTTCGGCTTCGCGCTGTTCTACCTGCGCTCGGTCGCGGCCCGTGTGCCCTATCTCGACAAGATCACCGGCGTGCGCACAGAACCTGTGACGACGGGTCAGATTTATTGGGGCGCCGTGCCGTTTGTCATCATTCAGGTGCTGATGGTGGGCCTTGCGCTGATGTTCCCGCAGATGATCATGCGCTACAAGGGCGAGCCCTCGACAGCGCCGGCCATTGAACTGAAGGCTCCGTCCGGCGGCGGGTTGCAGGCCCCTGCCCAGCCGGGCTTGGCCCCGCTCGGCCTTCCAGGCGGAGCGCCGGCCATCCCTGGTCAGAAAGGCTCGGCTGCGCCTGCGATCCCCGGACAAGCGCCGCCTGCTGTCGATCTGAGCCAGCCGCCCAAGATCAATTGACGCGCTGTGGGCAAACAAAAAACCCCGGACCTCGCGCTCCGGGGTTCCTTATGCGCTGACTGTGGAAATCAGAGTTTGCCGTTGCGCTGCTGTGTCATCATGAATGTGTCGTAGGTGTATTCTGAGAACTGCGCCCACAGATAGGCGTCCTTCTTGAACTCCAGCACACTGTCATAGATTTTCTTGAAGCCCGGATTTGCCGCATTGATCTCGGCATAAGTTGCCAGTGCTGCTGCGTAGCAGGCGTCGAGCACCTCCTGGCTGAACGGCTTCAATTGCGCGCCGGCGGCGGCGAGGCGCTTCAGCGCCGCAGGGTTTTTGTGATCATAGCTCGCAAGCATGTCGCAGTTCGCCGCTTGGCACGCAGCGGTCAGAATTGCCTTGTAGCTTGCGGGTAGCTCCTCGAACTTCGCCTTCGATACCATTGCATGCAGCGCTGAGCCGCCTTCCCAGAAGCCCGGGTAATAGTAGTTCGGCGCAACCTTGTAGAAGCCGAGCTTCTCGTCATCGTACGGCCCGACCCACTCGGTCGCGTCAATCGTGCCCTTTTCCAGCGCTGGATAAATGTCGCCGCCCGCGATCGTCTGCGGCACAACGCCAAGCTTGGTGAGGATGCTGCCAGCAAATCCGCCGATGCGCATCTTAAGCCCCGTCAGGTCCGCGACAGTGTTGATGTCTTTGCGGAACCAGCCGCCCATCTGCACGCCGGTGTTGCCGCATGGCAAGCCGACCATGCCCTGTGTTCCGTAAAACTCATTCATCAGATCATTGCCGCCGCCATAATAGAACCAGGCGTTGATCTGGCGCGCGTTGAGGCCGAACGGAATGCCGGTGCCGAGCGCGTATGTCGGATCTTTGCCCCAGAAATAGTAGGACGCCGTGTGGCACATTTCGACAGTGCCGTCCGTCACCGCATCAACCGCCTTCAGCGGCGGAACAATTTCGCCACCGGCAAAAACCTGAATGTCGAAATTGCCGTCAGTGGCGGCCTTCACATGGTTGGCCATCGTCTGCGCGGCGCCGAATATTGTGTCGAGCGATTTCGGGAATGACGAGGTCAACCGCCACGAAATCTTCGGCGCAGTTTGTGCGATTGCGGGCGCGGCGAGCGCTGTGGCTCCGATGCCGGCAAGGCCGGCCTTGGTGATGAACGAACGGCGATCCATATAGTATCCTCCAGGATGAACAGTGTGCAGCCACACCCTTCGGCGCGGTTGACGCGAAACTTGCATGGGGAGCAAGGGCTGTAAAGCCGCAACCACGCCGTCTTGCTTAGTTAATCGATTCGCATGAGACTGCGGTCCGGAGGATCACGCAATGAAGAACTCACGGGCACTTCTCAATATTGCCGGCGCGCTGGCCGTCATTTGCACTTTGAGCGGACCAGCCGCTGCCACCACCGGTCCCGGCTGCCTGCGTGTCGTAAACATTGCGCCTGGCGATGTGCTCAATCTGCGCAAGCGCCCCAACGCCGCCTCGCGCATTGTCGCGTCTATCATTCCATCGCGGCAGGGCATCCTGCATCTCGACGGAAAATGCAGGCCGCTATCGGCGGCATGGGGCAGCCGCTGGTGCCCGGTCAGCTACTTCACCGGCAGCCCAAGCGATCCTGTCAGAGGCTTCGTCAAAGCGCGTTTCGTGCGCGATCAGGAATGCCCCTGACGCGTCAGTGCCTTGCCGCCGTCAAACGGAAAGCGTATTTGAAGGCTGCCTAACAGCCTGAAGGAAAATCATGCGCCAGCCGCTCATCGCCGTCACCGGAGATGTCCGTGATTTCGACAATTACACCTGGCATGCCGCGCCGCAGACCTATCTGGAGGCCGCCGTCGGCGTGGCGGGCGTCACGCCGCTGATCGTTCCGGCCTTTGGCGGCCGCATTGACCTTGACGCCATCCTCGACCGCGTCGACGGCGTCATGGCGACCGGTTCAAAAACCAACGTGCACCCGTCGCACTACGAAGTCGCGCCTTCCGTGTCACACGAGCCCTTTGACGAGGCGCGTGACGCCACCTCAATTCCGCTGCTGCGCCGCGCCATCGAGCGCGGAGTTCCGATGCTGGCGATCTGCCGCGGCTTTCAGGAGCTGAACGTCGCTTTCGGCGGCTCCATCGCCGCAGAGATACAAGAGCTTGAAGGCCGGTTGGACCACCGCGCCGAAACGAGCGACGATCAGACCGTGCGGTTCAAAGTGCATCAGGACGTGTTCGTGCGCGAAGGTTCATGCCTTGCCTCAATCCTCGACGCGGGCGCGGTGAAAGTGAATTCACTGCACCGTCAGGCCGTCGCTCGGCTCGGCGCGGGTCTTGAAGTTGAGGCCGTCGCGGCGGACGGAACAATTGAGGCGGTTTCGGTCTCCGGCGCGAAGGCCTTTGCGGTCGGCGTGCAATGGCATCCGGAATATTGGGCCGAGACCGATGCGCCCTCGCGCAAAATCCTCAGCGCCTTTGGCGACGCCGTGCGCCTGCATGCAAGATCAAACGCCTATTCGCAAGCTGCTGAATAATCAGACATTGCCGAGCGCTGTGAAGGTGACAATCGGCGCGCCGGGTTCGTTTGTCTCATAGGCGAAGCCATCGGACGGGCCGAGCAGAAGCAGCTCCTTGCCGGCGCCATCCACAATCGCCGCGCTGCCGTCTTCGCGGTCAAGCCAGGCAACCGCCTTGGACAGATCTTCGAAAACCTCACCACAGTCGGCGTCAAGTTCAAGCGCGGAAACCAGCGGCGACTTGCCTGCGACGCGCTTTATCAAGCAAACAGCGTCGACACCCGGACTGCGCGCCGCGTAGGTCAACTGTCCGTCCTTGGCCTGCGGCGCCTCGAGCGAGACGGAGATCGGCTGTTCTTCCAGCGAGACATAACCGGCCCCGCCTGCAAGCGCTCCAACCATCATCAGCGGCAGAATATAGTTCATGGCAAATCTCCGGACCTTTGAGCTGTCATGACGGAAAGGCTGCGCCTGTTCCGCTTCTTTCAACAGCAATTTCGGAGATTGGTGTTAACAGCTGGTTAACATCAGGAATTTGTTAATTTTTCCGCTGATGCTGGACAGTTTCAGGAACCGGAGTCAGCGCGCCCTTGCCGGAAAACCAGGACACGAGATTGTCCACACACAGATCCGCCATCGCCATTCGGGTATGCTCCGAGGCGGAGCCGAGATGCGGCAGCAGCACGCAGTTCGGCGATTCAATCAGCGCCTGCGGCACATGCGGCTCGTTCTTGAAAACATCCAAGCCCGCCGCCGCGATCGTTCCGTCCTTCAGCGCCGCCGCAACAGCCAGCTCATCCACGGTGCTGCCGCGCCCGATATTGATGAGAACACCGTCCTTGCCGAGCGCCTTGAGAATATCGGCGTTCACCGCATCGCGCGTCGCCTCGCCGCCCGGCACGACGACAATCAGCGTGTCAACGGCAGAGGCCATCGCAAGCAGCGTTGGATGATAGGCATAGGCGAGTTCCGCATCCTGCCGCCGGTTATGATAGGAGATGGCGACCCCAAACGCCTGCAGCCTCTTGGCAATGGCCTTGCCGATCCTTCCCATGCCGAAGATGCCGACCGTGCGCCCACGCAGAGTCAGCGGCGTCAGACGGTAATTGCCCTCGCCCTCCCAGCGCCCCTCGCGCAGATAGCGTTCGGCGGCGGAGAATTCACGGATCGTGTTAAGCAGCAGCCCCAGCGTTGTGTCAGCCACTTCCTCGGTCAGCACATCCGGCGTGTTGGTCACCATAATGCCCGAGCGCCCAGCGTGGCCCGCGTCAACCGCATCATAGCCGACGCCAAAATTGGCGGCGATCTCAAGATTCGGCAGCTTCTGCATCAGCGCCGCCGATATTGTCGTCATCGACGCGATGCCCCGGACGCGCGCCGCCATATCCTGCGTGATCAGCGCAGGGTCGGAGCTCGCCGCTTCGATGATCTGGAACGTTTTGGCGACACGCGCCTTGGCATGCGGATTGAGTTTTCCCGGCGCAAGGATAGCAATGTCTTTCAGGTTCGTCATGTCAGCCCTGCTTTACCGGACGTGTTGTGGATTGGCGGATGCGTAGCTCCGGCACGATCAGCTCCTGTTTGAGAATGGACGCCGTGCCGCTGAGCCGGTCGAGGAGCGCCCGCGCCGCCTTCCGCCCAACTTCCCGCTGGCCGTTCCAAACAGTTGTCAGCGACGGCATGGCGATCTCCGCCTCTTCGAGGTCGTCGTAGCCAGTGACGGAAATATCCTTTCCGGCGACTAGCCCCGCCCGCGCAATGCCGTTCATCAAGCCAATGGCGACAAGGTCGTTCCAGCACACGGCGGCGGTCGGCCTGTCGCGCATGGCGAGGAACTGCGGTGAGGCCTCGAACCCCGCCAGCTTGGTGCGAGGTCCCGGAATGCGCAGTTCGGGATCAACCTCGATGCCCGCTTTGTCCATTGCATGCAGATAGCCCTGATAGCGGTCTCGTCCGGTGGAAGTCTGGTCAGTTCCGCCGATAAAGGCGATGCGTTTGTGGCCGAGCGAAATCAAATGGTTTGTCGCCAGGCTGATACCGAACGAATCATCGCCCCGGAACACCGGGGCTTTCACGCCCGGAATGGAACGTGCGATCAGCACCGTCGGCAGGCCGTTCTCCTCAGCCATCGCAATATCTTCCGCCGGCGTGTCTATGGCCGGCGACATGATGACGCCGTCGGCGCCAAGCTGCAAAAGCGTATCGATAAAGTTCCGCTGCTTGTCGAGTTGGTCATAATGGTTGGACAGGATGAAGGTCTGCCGCGAGCGGTCGAGCTCTGTCTCGATGGAGCGCAGAATTTCAGCGTAAAACGGGTTCATGATGTCGTGCACCACAACGCCGACAATGCCCGACCTTGAAGTGCGCAGGCTCGCTGCGCGGCGGTTATAGATATAGCCGAGCGCGCGCGCCTCGGCCTTGATCCTGTCGCGCGTTTCGTCCGCCACCAACGGACTGTCCCGTAAAGCGAGCGACACTGTTGCAGTGGAGACGCCCAAAGAGTCCGCGATGGTCGAAAGTTTGATCTTCTGCGCCAAAGTCCCCTCCGCGGGCGTTTGAAACGCATTTAAACATTTTAAACGAAACTGTCACCTGGTTTAAAGTTCTGTCTGACTGCCCTCGTCGGCATCGTCGGCGTCAACGCTTTCCTTATCGGAAACGCCACTCAGATTGGCCGTCAATTTGCGAAGATACTTGGTGAATTGTTTCCTGTCCTTCTTGTCAAACCCGTCCAGCGCCCGCTTCTCGGTTTTGCGGATTGATTTCTCGATGCCCATGATCGCCGCGCGTCCGGCATCGGTGAGGAAAATATGTGCCTGCCGGGCGTCTTCCGCTGACTCGGTCTTGGTGAGAAAACCCTGCGCCTGAAGGCGGGAGATTGTCTTGGTCACAGTCGGCGGCCGCACGCCAATCTCCGCCGCAAGCGCGCTGGGCGTCTGGCCGTCCTGATGCGCCAGCGCCAGCATCAGCTGGTCCTGCCCGGCATAGAGACTGAGCTTAAGCAGCCGGACGGCAAGCATGGTGCGCCCAAGCCGCGCCGCATTGTTGATTTCCTGCATGATGCCGCGCTGCTTTTTCGCCATTTCATCCTCGGTTTTTGGGTCAGCCTGATTTGCCGCTTACTCAAACTGCTTTGCAAGCCAGCTAATAAGCAGCCTTTGTGACAAGTGCGCGACACAGGTTTCAAGAGCCTTAGAATCTGTTAATTTTCGGGGCGTAGCCTTCAATAAAACGCAGGACCGGACAATATGGGCGATACGCCGCACAGGCAATATGCGGAAATGGCGTCGGAGCGCATCGCCAGCGCCGACACACGCGATTGGATCGCCGTCCTGCCGCTTGGCGCCACTGAACAGCACGGCCCGCACCTGCCGCCCGAAACCGACTGGATGATCGCCGACGGCATTGTGGCGAAAGCCATATCCATGATGCCGGACCTGATGCCGGTGACCTTCCTGCCTACTGAGCGCATCGGCTATTCCCGCGAGCATGCCAACCGCCCCGGCGTCCAGACGCTCGCCTTCGATGCCGCAGTTCTGCGCTGGATCGAAATCGGCGAGCGGCTGAGCGGCCAGGGGATCCGCAAATTTGTCATGCTCAACGCCCATGGCGGCAATTCACCCTTGATGACGATCGTCGCCACCGAGCTGCGCGCCCGCTGCCGCATGCTGGCGGTGGCAACTTCATGGACGCGGTTTGGGGTCCCCTTCGGCGTGGTCACGGACGAAGAGAAGGCGCACGGCATCCATGGCGGCGAAATCGAAACCTCTGTGATGTTGGCGCTGCGGCCCAATCTGGTGAATATGGAAGAGGCCCGCGATTTTCCCTCGCTGCAATCCGAAATGGAGCGCACAGCCAAGCACCTTCGCGCCTACGGTCCGCATTCTTTTGGCTGGATGGGCACGGACCTTAACCCGAAGGGCGTGGTCGGCCATGCGAAGAAAGCGACGCCTGACCAAGGCGTGCGCCTGATCGCGCACGCGGCGGAAGGCTTTGTCGAACTCTTGGAAGATGTGCAGGCATTTGATGTGACGCGGTTCGACCGGGAGTAATTTCACCCGTGCATTTCCCGTCTCAACACCCTATATACGCAGCCAAAATCCCATCGAGGCTGTCATGTCTGAAGCGCAAGCGTCCATTCCCGTCACTGTCATCACCGGCTATCTCGGCGCGGGCAAGACGACGCTCCTGAACCGCATCCTGTCCGAACCGCACGGCAAGAAGTACGCCGTCATAGTCAACGAGTTCGGCGAGATCGGCATCGACAATGATTTGATCGTGGAATCCGACGAAGAGATTTACGAGATGAACAATGGCTGCATCTGCTGCACCGTGCGCGGCGATCTGATCCGCGTCGTCGAAGGGCTGATGCGCCGCCCGGGGCGGTTTGACGCGATCATTGTCGAGACAACCGGCCTCGCCGATCCGGTGCCGGTGGCGCAGACATTTTTCATGGACGATGATGTGAAGGCCAAGACAAGGCTCGATGCGGTCGTTGCGCTTGTCGATGCCAAACACCTGCCGCTGCGCCTGAAGGATTCGCGCGAGGCCGAGGACCAGATCGCTTTCGCCGACGTGGTGCTCATCAACAAGACCGACCTTGTGACGCCGCATGAGCTCCGCCTCGTCGAGGCGACTGTGCGCGCCATTAACCCGCATGCGACGATCCACCATACCAACCGCTCCGCCATCGCGCTTGACAAGGTGCTGAACCGCGGCGCGTTCGATTTGCAGCGCGTTCTGATGGACGACCCGGAGTTTCTGCACGGCCACGACCACGACCACGATCATGACGATCCGAACCATGTGCACGGGCCGGACTGTGGCCACGACCACCACGATCATGCGCATGGGCATGATCATCACCACCATGATGAAGTCTCGCCCATTCATGACATCACGGTGACATCCGTGTCGCTGCGCGGGCCGGAAATGATGGCCGAGAAATTCTTCTCCTGGATCGATCAGGTGACGCAGGAGCAGGGCCCCAACATTCTGCGTCTCAAAGGCATCATCGCGTTCAAGGACGACCCGGAGCGCTACGTCGTGCAGGGCGTCCACATGATTGTCGAGGGCGACCATCAGCGCGCCTGGAAGGACGGCGAGAAGCGCGAGAGCCGGCTGGTTTTCATCGGCCGCAATCTCGACAAGGACGAGCTGAACGAAGCCTTCCTCGCAACAGCCGCCTGACCCATGCCAACAGTCGCGCCGGTGGATATTGAAGGCCATTGCGTCCATGCGGGCTTCATCGCGGGAACGCCGGTGTTCGCCGGGGCGGACGGCACCGTCTATCGCCTTGAAGGAAAACTGCACGAACATGTGCAGCACGACGGACTGCTTTGCGCCGTGGAAACGCTCGACCGTTCAAAGCTTTTGACCGGCGGTGAGGACGGCAGGGTCAACGCGCTCGCCAGCGACGGCGGGTCGGAAACGCTCGGCCTCGTCCCGCGCAAATGGGTGACAGCCATAGCCTCCGGCCCCAACGCCTCGCTCGCTTGGGCGTCCGGCAAAACCGCCTGGTTCCGCGACAACACCGGCAAGACGCATCAGCATATTCTCCCCCGCTCGGTCGAAGGCGTGGCGCTTGCGCCCAAGGGCGCGCGGCTGGCGCTGTCGCGCTACAATGGCGTGACACTGATCTGGGCGGCCGCCTCCGGCGCGCCGGTCGAGCTGGAATGGAAAGGCGCACACAATTCCGTCTGCTTCTCGCCGGACGGACGCTTCGTCGTCACCACTATGCAGGAAAACGCCCTGCACGGCTGGAAGCTCGAAGACGGCAAACACATGCGCATGACCGGTTATCCCGGCAAGGTGAAGTCATGGTCATGGAGCGCAAAGGGTCGCTTCCTCGCCACGTCAGGGGCCGAGGCCGCCATCGTCTGGCCGTTCCACGCCAAGGACGGGCCAATGGGCAAAGCCCCGCTCGAGCTTGGCACGCGGCCCGATGTTCTGGTGAGCGCCGTCGCCTGCCACCCAACGGACGAGTTCTGCGCGGTGGGGTTTTCCGACGGCATGATCCTTGGCGTGCGCTTCGCCGATTCCAAAGAGGTGCTGCTGCGGCGCGGCGGCAAGGGCGCGCTCACCTCGATGAGCTGGGACGCGGGCGGGGTCCGGCTGGCGTTCGGGTCTGACGCGGGGGATTGCGGCGTGGTGGATTTGGCGGGATAGGTCCTTTGGAAAATGGGGCGGCACAGCTCGACGGCGCGGTCATATTGATGACCGGGCGGCTGACGCTGCGGACTTTTCTTCCCGGCGATCTCGAACCATTCGCCGCGCTCAACGCCGATCCCGCAGTGATGGAGTTTCTCGGCGGACCTGTCTCGCGGGCGCAGTCCGACGCAATTCTCATCGGCGCGCACCGCTGCTTCGCTGAGCGCAGCTTTGGCAAGATCGCTGTCGAGCGCACCGAAGACGGCGCATTCCTCGGGGCGTGCGGCCTGTCTATAGAAGACTGGTATCCCGAGGATTTGGAGATCGGCTGGCGCCTCGCGCGCCGCTTTTGGGGCCATGGCTATGCCGCCGAGGCGGCGTCCGGCTGGCTTGGCCATGCTTTCAAGACACTGAATGCGCCGCGAGTCATTTCAATATCGGATGCGCCTAATCTACGGAGCGTCGCTGTCATGAAAAAACTCGGCCTGCGTTTCGACCATGGGGCCCGGCTGAGCGAAGGTAAGGAAACTTTTGACGCCGTCGTCTATTCACTGACGTCCGCCGAATGGCGTGAAGTCCAGCGATAGAGCAATTCCAGCCAAAGACATTTGGCTCAGCCCTTCTCAATTCCCCGGTGCGCCTCAGCGCCCCAAATCCGCTTGACCCGGTCGTCGCGGCCGCAGGCGTTGCGGTAGTAGGAATATTTCAGATTGTTGGTCTGATAGTAATTCTGGTGGAAGTCCTCGGCTGGATAAAACTCGGCGGCGTCCACCACGATGGTCGCGATCTTGGTGCCGAGCTGCGCGGCGACCTCCGCCTTGGTCTTCTCGGCCAGCGCCTTCTCCTCGGCTGACATCACGAAAACCGCCGGTGTGTAGCTTTCGCCCTTGTCGCAGAACTGGCCGCAGGCGTCGGTCGGGTCGGTCGAATGCCAGAAAACGTCCAGCAGCTTGGCGTAATCGGTCTTGGTGGAATCATATTCGATCTTCACCGCCTCGCGGTGGCCGCTCTGCTCGGAGGTGACATCGCCATAGGTCGGGTTCTTCACATGCCCGCCGGTGTAGCCGGAGGTCGTGGAGAGGACGCCGGGCACATGGTCGAAATCCTTCTCCACACACCAGAAACAGCCGCCGGCGAAGATGGCGGTTTTGGTTTCGGCGAAAGATGTGGCGGGAAAAAGCGATGCGGCAATCAGGCCTAAGGCGGCGGCGGTCAGACGGTTCATGAAAATCTCCTTTTCCGCTCTATGCCAGAATCGCCTAACCCCTTCAAATAAATCTAAAACACAGTCGCGTGAGGGGCGGTTCATCACCGCAGCTCAAGTCCCGCCGCCAAGTCATTTGCGGTGTGAAACGCCTGCCAAGCGCGCCGGCGCCTGATGAAGCGCGGAAATTGCTGACAAAAACGCAATTGCAACTGGAATTGACCATTCATTCTGCATTCAGGTGCGAGTAATCATGTTTGATGCGCGGCCTGACAATCAGCCGGGCTGCGGGACAGAAACTCTATCAGTGTAGGATGGGAAAAATGACTCGAATAACCAGCATGATAATTGCGGCTTCAGCCGCTTTTATGTTCACTTCGGCGGTCTTTGCCGCGCCTGCGGCAAACTCCGCTTATTCATCCATGTCAAATAAAAACGCGCCTTTCAGCATTCCTGTGGCAAACAACAGCGCCGGCGGAAAGCGCCTTGGCTACTCCTGCGAAGGTTTGCAGTGCACCTGCACAGGAGACGCCGACTGCAACGACATGTTCGAAGCAGGCATCTGCGGCGACATTGCAAGCTGCAACAACGACGTTTGCAAATGCCTGAAATTCAAGAAGACGCCAAAAACACCTAAAGTCCTTGGAAACCCTGCTGTGAAAGTGAAGTAGTGCCCTCGACCCTGCCTGGGGCGGGCAGCGGGGAAGACGTTGAATAAATTGGCGAGGCAGAGCCTGCCTTGCGCGCCCGGCGGTTTTGAATCACGCGCCGAGCGCTTCAGAATAATGTGAAAAGCCTGCAGTCTGCTGGGCGGACGTCACCGCCCCTCAGAATTCACTGCCATTCCACTTTGCGGGTCGACACCATCAGCACCGTCAGCAGCAGGAACCCGGTGATCGCGCCCGCCAAGAGCGCCGTCTCCTCAAGCCGCAGCACCATGTAGAGGAGCCCGTAGAGCACCGCGAAACTGCCGAACGCCGCAAACGTCCATTTCTTTCCCGGAAACAGCGAAGCGACAAACCAGGAGATCACCGCGCCCGTCGCGCCGGAGGCGATGCCATAGGATGCGCCGAACCCGACATGCTCGGCAAACGCCAGCAGCAGCACGAAAAACATCACAATCATCAGGCCGGACATGGCATATTGCACCATGTGCATCCGCCCGCCGGACAGAAGCTCTATGGCGAACACGATCAGAAACGCCGCGCCGATGAAAATCACCCCATATTTTACCGCCCGCTCGACCAGCCGGTAAAAATCCACCGGCTGATAGAAGCGCACGCCGAATGTCGCGTAGGTCAGCGTTGAGAACGAATTCTGGTCGGCGATCATCGCGGCGGGAATATTGCGGGCAAGCTCGGGAATGCTCCAGCGCGCCGTGAACCCTGAATCTTTGACATCGCGCTCCTTCGGAAGATACGCCCCGGCAAAGCTCGGATGCGGCCAGGCGGAGGTCACTTCCACATCGGTCTGCCGTGCAACTGGGGCGAAGTTCAGTTCCTGAGAACCTTTGAATGCCATGTCGATCTTGAACGGCACGAGCTGACCCGCGTCTGCGAAAGCGGTTGAAAGGTCCACACCCGCGCCGAAACCCGGAATGAAACCCATGCCCGTTGAAGCGCCCGGCTCAATCTTCTTTGCTAGCGAACCATTGATGGTGAGCGACACCGCCTCAATGCCGTTCGGCTCTGAAAGCCCGGTAACGATCTTGGCGCGGGACCAGTCCACTGAAATAATCTGGCTGCTCAGCGCATTAAGGTCCGGTTTGGAAAACGCGCCTTCCGCAGCGAGCGTCGTTTGATAGACCGTCGCCTCATGAATGCCGCGCTTGCGCGTCTCCGTCTTCGACTGTGCTTTCACCGAAAGCGTCTCCGGCACGATAATGAGATTGCGGTCGGATTGCCGCGACACGGAACCCGCCTCGCCGCTGTTCTCCGCCACAATCACCGGCACAACAATGAACGGTCCGGTCAGCTGCTGCGGCCCGCCCCATTGCTGCGCAATTTCAGCGGTCGCCTGGCGGAACCGGTCCTCGCGGTCCTGCACAAGGGCGAGCACCATGAACAAAGGTATCGTCAGAAACAGCGCCAGCGCGCCGAGCAGGAAAAATTTGAGGCCCAAAAGGCGGCCTTTGGACAATTCGGTTTTAGGTTTTGGAAATTGAAATGGCCCCGGCGTTTCCGGCGCACTGATGGTCTCGCTCATGATTCATCCCTTCGTGAGCATTCGGTTGCGCCGGCAATTTTCTGCGCGCATTGGGCCGGAAATAGGTGGAAATCACGATGTTTTCTTGGCGAAATATTGCGTGATAATGGCGATTTCTCCGGCGTTCAGCTTGAAAAAGCCTAGCTTTCGGCCAAGTTGGGGTTAACGCCAACAGGAGAGGAATGTAACATGAAGCGCCACGCAACAGCCGTCTGGTCAGGCGATTTGAAATCCGGCAAGGGCACGGTCTCCGCGCAGAGCGGCGCCCTGTCCGGCAATCCCTATTCCTTCCACTCCCGCTTTGAGGATGAAAGCGGCAAGTCGGCCACCAATCCGGAAGAGCTGATCGCCGCCGCCCATGCCGGATGCTTCGCCATGCAGCTGTCGCACTTCCTCGCCGAAAACGGCACGACCGCAACAAAGCTTGAGGCCGTCGCGCATGTGGAACTCGTGCCCGGAACCGGCATCACCGGCTCAGCGCTGACGCTGACTGCGAGCGTGCCGGGCATAACGGATGCGAAGTTTCAAGAGCTGGCGGCGAAAGCCAAGGCGGAATGCCCGGTGTCCAAGGCGCTTGGGGCGATCAATGTGACGCTGACGGCGAAACTCGCATAGCCGTCATCATCCGCTCCAGCTCGTCATCCCAAAAATGCGCAGCATTTTCCGGGACCCATGCCGGAATGGCGGTAGTTGGCGAATTCTGCAAAATCACGTTCTTTGCCGGAATAGGTCCCGGACATCGCTGCGCGATTCCGGGATGAAGGCTGTGATTGGCGGCTTTAGCGGAGGAGAACTCAATCCCCTTCGCCGGGCTCCGCTGAGAAAAACTTCTCAAATTTGCCCTCGACCCCGTCAAACTCCTTGCCGTCCGCCGGACCGTCGCGCTTGACGGTGATGTTGGGCCAGAGCGGCGCGTATTCGGTGTTGATTTTCAGCCATTTGTCGAGGCCCGGCTCGGTGTCTGGCTTGATCGCGTCGGCGGGGCATTCCGGCTCGCAGACGCCGCAGTCGATGCACTCGTCCGGATGGATGACGAGCATGTTCTCACCCTCGTAAAAACAGTCGACCGGGCAGACTTCCACGCAGTCCATATATTTGCATTTGATGCAATTGTCGGTGACGATATAGGTCATTGAAATCTCGGAATTGGCTTCGCGGCGTGAGTTAGCGGCTTTGGCAGGCGCTGACAAGAGACGCGGCTTGCGGCAAAGCCGCGCCCGTTAGACGAAAATGCTCAGCTGTCGAAAATCTCCGACCGCATCCGCTCAATGGCGCGGCGCTCCTTCTTCTCCGGCCTTCCTGCTCCAGGATCGCGCTGCCCGTCTTTGACGACGTGATCCGCATCCGCTTTCGCGGGCGTCAGGTCCTCATACAACTGCTGCGCTTCCGGCGCAGGGCCGCGCCGCACACCCAAGCCAAGCACCCTCCAGACCAGAGAGTGCCGTTCCATCATTATGGTCAGCACATCGCCGATGCGCACCGGATTGTCCGCGCCGTCGCTGTTGCGGTCATTGATTTTCACATGCCCGCCGCCCGCCAGCTTTGCCGCCAGCGACCGCGATTTGACGGCGCGCGCGAAAAACAGCCATTTGTCGATGCGCTGTTTGTCGCCGTTCAAGGCTCACTTCTTCATCTGGTCGCGCAAGGCGGCGAGCTTGGCAAAGGGCGAATCCGGATCGAACTTGGCGGGGCGCTCCTCGCGCGGCTTGCTCTGGAAGTTCGCAGGCTTGGCGTCATCGCGATTGCGCTCAGGCCTGCCCTCGCCGCTTGGCTTTCCATCGCGGCGCTTGTCGAAGCGCGGCTTTCCTTGGTTGCGCTCGCCGGCCCCTCTTTCATTGGCGTTCTCGCCCCTGAAGTCGCGGCGCGGACGTCGATCCTGCTGCGGCTTGGCTTCGCCGCCTTCAGCCGGCGCGGCATCCGCTGTCTTTGCCGCAGGGCGGCGGTTGGCGTTGCGCGGGCGCGGCTCAGGGCGCTTCTCATCATGCCGCACCTGCTTCCACACCAGCACCACTTTTGGCTCGGCCTCGGCAGGCACTGCGGCTTCAGCCTCAGCTTCGGGCGTTGCTCCGCCAGCACCGGCAACCGGCGCTGCCTCCGCTGTCTCGGCGGTGGGCGCGCTGTCAGCTTCAGCGATGGACGATGCGCTTGCTTCGGCTTGATGTCCGGCGGCCTGCGCTTCCGCAACGGCGCTGGCAAAGCTTTTCTTGATGACGACTTCGACCACAGGCGCGGCTTCGCCCTCCGCGGTTTTGGCTTCCGGCGCAGGTGTGGCGGCGTCAAGGTCGGCGAGGTGCTTCTCGACAAATTCCGACGAGAGCGTGTCGCTGCGGTAGCCGAGGCCGCGCAGTATTTCGGTCATGTCCTCGGATGTCGCGCCGAGGATCGACATCATGGCGGGCGTGACAACAAAGCGCGCGCCGTCATAAGCGCCAGCCGGACGCGGACCGGAGCCGGGGTTCCACGCGAGCGCCGGACGGATCAAATCCGCCAGCCGTTCCAGAATATCTATGCGCACGGCCCGCTTGCCGAGAACGCGGAAGCCGGACAGGCGGTAGAACTCGCGCTCGAACGACGCGTCGGCGACGACAGATGTGCGCCCGGCCGCCAGCGCCGTCACGACATCGCCATAGCCCGGCTTATCCTTGGCGTCATTCTTCAATGCCCAAAGCAGCGTCGAAAGCGTTGCGGGCGCGGGCTTCAGCAGCGCGGGCAGGAAAATGTGATAGGCGCCGAAGCGAACGCCCATTTTGCGCAGGGCGGCGCGCGCGTCCTGATCGAGCGCCTTGGCCTCTTCCGCCACATCCTTGCGTTTGATGATGCCGAGCGCCTCGTGCAGCCGGTAAGCGAGGCCCTTCGCCGGACCCAGCAGCCCGTCGCCGACGGCAAGGTCCGCCAGCGGCTTCAGATGCTGCTCGATCTGATAGGCGACAAACCGGTCCACCCGCGTCTGCACCATCTCCAATGAAGGCCCGGTCAGCTGCTCGTCGGCGAGAATGACCGCGCGGGGTTTCAGAATATCCTCGGTTGAGGCGAGCGTCGCCACCGGCGCGCCAAGCCAGCGGATCGTGCCGTCCTGCGCCAGGGCGATGTCGCCATTGGGCGCAGCGGAGAAGCGGTAGGCGCGCGCATCATATTCCAGCGCCAGCGCTTTCAGCGCGGCGGCACGGATCGCTTTGGCGTCCTCGCCTTCCGCCGTGGCATCGGCGGAAAACCGGAATCCCTGCAGCGCGCCGACCAAATGTCCCGCAACCAGCACATCACCATTGACGCTGATCTCAGCTTCTAGCATCTCATTCTCTCTCATCCTTTTCATGAGCACGCTTGTCCTGCGGTCTACGAAGCGTTTCGTCAACCGCTCATGCAGCGCGTCGGACAGACGGTCCTCAATTTCGCGCGTCTTTTGCTGCCAGTGTGACGGATTGGCAAGCCAGCCCGGATGGTTTGCCACAAAAGTCCACGTTCTTATTTGCGCAATGCGCTGCGACAGCGTGTCAATTTCGCCTTCCGTTCGGTCGGCGAGCTTAACCTGTTCGGCCATATAGTTTTCATCGACATGGCCGCGCCGGGCGAGATCCTTGTAGACCGCGCTGACCAGTTCCGCATGCTGGGCCGGGGCGATCTTGCGGTAATCCGGCAGCGAGCAGGCGTCCCACAGCATGGCGACGCGCTCCTCGCCCACAGCCAGTTTTTGGATGTCCTCGTCCTTCGCCAGAAAATGCAGCGCCTCGACATCCACCGCCGGCAGCGCCCGCGTCAGACCGTCAATCGGCGCCACAGTGTCGATGGAATTGATCAGGCTTTGCAGCGATGAATAATCAAACTGGCTGGTGCGCCATTGCAGAACGCGCACCGGCTCAAACTCATGCGCCTCGATGCGCCGCACCAGCTCGTCCTCAAACGGCTCGACCTGACCCGTCACGCCAAATGTGCCATCCTTGACATGCCGCCCGGCGCGCCCGGCGATCTGCGCCAGCTCGGCCGGATTGAGATTGCGGAACTGCCAGCCGTCAAACTTGCGGTCCTGCGCAAAGGCGACATGATCGACATCAAGGTTGAGCCCCATGCCGATGGCGTCGGTGGCGATGAGATAATCGACATCGCCTGACTGGAACAATTCAACCTGCGCATTGCGCGTCCTCGGCGACAGCGCCCCCAGCACCACCGCCGCCCCGCCGCGCTGGCGGCGGATCAGCTCGGCGATGGCGTAAACCTCGTCAGTCGAAAAGGCGACAATCGCGCTGCGCGGCGGCAGTCGCATGATCTTTTTCTGGCCGGCATACAGAAGCTGCGACATGCGCGGACGTGTTATGACATTGATGCCGCGCAGCAGCTTTTCCAGAATGAAGCGCATTGTCGCCGCGCCGAGCAGCAGCGTCTCTTTTGTGCCGCGCAGATGCAGGATGCGGTCGGTGAAGACATGGCCGCGCTCCAGATCGCCCGCCACCTGCACCTCGTCAATCGCGACAAAATCCGCATCCGTCTCGCGCGGCATCGCTTCCACCGTGCAGACCGAATAGCGGGCGAAGCGCGGCGTGATCTTCTCCTCGCCGGTGACAAGCGACACCCGCTCCGCCCCGACCTTTTCGCAGACGCGGGTGTAGACCTCGCGCGCCAGCAGCCGCAGCGGCAGGCCGATGACGCCCGTCCGGTGCGTCAGCATCCGCTCGATGGCCAGATGGGTTTTTCCGGTGTTGGTCGGACCAAGCACGGCAGTGACGTCGCGGCCGGAAATGACAAGCGGATTTGGCGGAGAAAATGGAACGGTCATCAGGCTCGACGCGTTAAAACAGGCGTCCCGATAGCACTTGGGTTTGGCATTTGCAAAGCGCGAATGCCCGCGAATCTTAAGAAACGGAACGCGAACGGAACGAATCAGCGACGAATCAGCCTTGCCAGCTGATTCAGCTTTTGTTCACGGCTAGATGTGGTTCTGACCGCAAGGCGCTGCACCACATGATGAATCCGGTTTGGCGCAATCTGACGAAGAATTTGGCCAATCGTTAATTTTCGGGGTTGCGTTAGCACGTATCTGATTCAACCTGTTGAAAAAATTGTGTTTTTGGCGGATTTCCTAAGCGGAGGTTAAAAGGGTTCGGTCGGGGTGAGACAATCCTGTTAAGGTTCAGGGCAAAGGCGGAACGAATCGGCGACGAATCAGATTTGCCCCAATGTTCAAACTTTGTTCTCACAAGATGTGGTGGCCAAAGGCAGTCCGGGCACCAGCTTGCCGACTTGCCAATCGGCGCGTGCGGCTTGCCGGATTAACGGAATCGAAGATCTCCGGGCCGGCGCCCCAAACCGGCACAGACGCGCTCAGCTGACGGTGGAGCAGCGCCGCCATTCCTCAACCGGACCTGCGCCGCGCTTCACATGCAAGAGGTGTTCGCCCTGCAGGTCCATCAAGACTTCGCTGCCCGCTTCCGGTTCGCCCGCCGGAACGGAATAACGGAACGCATGGCGTGAATAGTCGCCGGAAATCACAGCGCTCGGACCCAGTTCAATGGACGGACCGGTGATTTTGAAATGCTTGCCGCCTTCGCCGCACCAGTCGCCGTCGATGGCGTCGGCAAGCGCCGGGGAAGCTCCTGCAATAATCGCAGTAATGGCAACAGGCAAAAGTCGCATGGCGGCATCCTAGTTCACGTTCAAATCTACTGCGAAGACCGCTTCCGCGCCAATCACAAATTAGCAATCGTTGCAGCTGCGAAGCGCAGACGCGCGGCAGACCATTCTCCTTTGGCTGCGCGCCGGAAAATTGCTGTGAACGTGTTTTTCTGCTAAACTATTCGTTGGGAACGTAAGAAAACAGGGGAGAAAATCATGGGCGAACTGACCGCGAATGTGAACTGGCTTGCCGTCATCGTGGGAACGGTCGCATCGTTCCTGTTGGGCTGGCTTTGGTATTCACCGAAACTGTTTGGCGCAAAATGGGCCGAGGGCATCGGCGTTCAGCTTGGCGGCGCAGGCTCGATGCCGATGGGCGCGATGGCCACGCAGCTGATCGCGACCTTTCTGCTGGCCTGGCTTGTCGGCATCACTGCTGGTCAGAACGCGCTGCTGACGATCATCCTCATTGCGCTGACGATTATCATCTTCATCATCTCGAATGGCCTGTTTGCCAATAAGAGCAATTACGCCATCGGCGTTGAGGCTGGCTTCATCGCCGCGATGACCGTGGTCATGATCGTCGTGCAGGGCGTTTTCTGACGCCTTATCCGATCGTCTGCCCGGTCTTGGCCCAATCCGCCACGAACTGCGCAAGACCCTTGTCCGTCAGCGGATGATTGACCAGCGATTTGAGTGTTGATCCCGGAATGGTCGCCACGTCCGCGCCGAGCAGCGCCGCCTCTTTCACATGGTTCATCGTTCGGATCGAGGCGGCGAGAATTTCTGTCTTAAAATCATAATTGTCATAAATCGTGCGGATGTCGGCGATCAGCGCCATGCCGTCTATGCCGGTGTCGTCCAGCCGTCCGATGAAGGGCGAGATGAAGGTCGCGCCCGCTTTGGCGGCGAGCAGCGCCTGCGTGGCGGAGAAAGCACAGCGTCACATTGACCTTGCGGCCGGAGCCCGTCATCGCCTTGCAGGCGCGCAGGCCGTCGAATGTCAGCGGCACTTTGATGCAGACATTGTCGGCGATCTTCGACAGAACCGCCGCCTCGCGCATCATGCCGTCATAATCGGTCGCGGCGACTTCGGCGGAGACCGGGCCGTCGGTGATTTTACAGATTTCGGCGATGACTTCCTTCATCGGGCGTCCGGCTTTCAGGATCAGCGACGGATTGGTGGTCACGCCGTCCAGGAGGCCGGTGGCGTTGATCTCGGCGATTTCCTTGACGTCGGCAGTGTCGATGAAAAACTTCATTTCCCGTTCCCTGCAAAATCTTGAAGAGGGCGGCGCTGCGGACCTGATATGGCTTTTCTTTAGCGCCGCAAGAGGCCAAGGTCACGCGGCAATGAGTGTCAGATTCGCAAAAACCGCGCGATGGTTCCCGTCCTCGTGCCGATGCCGGCGGAGCGCGGCTATTCCTATGTCGTGCCGGAGGGCGCAAACGTCGTTCCCGGCTCGATCGTGCAGGTGCCGCTTGGCCCGCGCCAGGTGTTCGGCGTGGTCTGGGATGGGGAGAGCGGCGCGGTTGACCCGAAGAAGCTGAAGAAAATCACCGAGGTTTTCGACTGTCCGCCGCTGCAGGACGACATGCGGCGCTTTATTGAATGGGTCTCGGACTATACAATCTCGCCGCCCGGCCTCGTCGCCCGTATGGCGCTGCGCGCGCCGGCGGGGTTTGAGGCCGAGCCGCTGATGCAGGCGCTGCGGATCACAGGGGTGAGACCGGACCGGATGACGGCCGCCCGGACGCGGGTGCTCGAACTTGCCAATGACGGCATGGCCTGGTCGCGCTCCGGCCTTTCCCACGCGGCGGGCGTGTCCTCGACCGTGGTGGACGGGCTGCATGCGCAGGGCGTGTTTGAAGTGGTGGAGCTGCCGCGCGGCCCGGTCGTGCCGCCTGCCGGACACGCATTATGCCAAGACTGCGCTGTCGCCGGATCAGCAGGAGGCGAGCGATGCGCTAGCGGCAAGCGTCAAAGCCGGCGCGTTCTCCGTCACGCTGCTCGACGGCGTCACCGGCTCGGGCAAGACGGAGGTCTATTTCGAGGCCATCGCCGCCGCGCTTGACGCCGGGAAACAGGCGCTGATCCTTCTGCCGGAAATCGCCCTGACCTCCGCTTTCATCGAGCGCTTTCAGGACCGTTTCGGCGCCAAGCCCGGCGAATGGCATTCGGACCTTGCGCCGAAAATGCGCGAGAAAGTCTGGCGGCAGGTGGCGGAAGGCGATGTGCGCGTTGTCGCCGGGGCGCGCTCGGCGTTGTATCTGCCGTTCAAGGAGCTGGGGCTGATCGTCGTCGATGAGGAGCATGACCCGTCCTACAAACAGGAGGACCGCGTTTCCTATTCGGCGCGCGACATGGCGGTGGTGCGCGGGCGGCTGGGTAACTTTCCGGTCGTGCTGTCGTCGGCGACGCCGTCCATCGAAAGCCGCGTCAACGCCGACCATGGCCGCTACAGGCATCTGCGCCTGACGGGGCGCTTCGCCGAAGCGGATCTGCCGGACCTGCACACAGTTGACATGCGCCGCCATCCGCCCAAGCGCGGCGGGTTTATTTCACCGGTGCTCCTGACCGCCATGAGAGAGACTCTTGAGCGAGGTGAGCAGTCGCTGCTGTTCCTGAACCGCCGCGGCTACGCGCCGCTGACACTGTGCCGGGTGTGCGGCCACCGTTTCCAGTGCGAGAACTGCTCATCCTGGCTGGTCGAGCACCGGTTCAAGGGCAAGCTCATGTGCCACCATTGCGGCCATGAGGAGAAACGCCCGGAGGCCTGCCCCGAATGCGGCACGCTCGATCATCTCGTCGCCTGCGGCCCCGGCATCGAGCGGCTGGCGGAAGAGGCGGCGGCGCACTTCCCCGACGCGCGCATCGTTGTGCTTTCGTCGGACATTATGGGCGGTGTCAAGCGGATGCGGCTGGAGCTGGAGGCGATCGCGCGCGGAGAAGCGGACATTGTCATTGGCACGCAGCTGGTGGCCAAGGGCCACAATTTTCCCAACATGACGCTGGTAGGCGTGATTGACGCGGACATCGGCCTTGCCAACGGCGACCCGCGCGCCGCCGAGCGCACATTTCAGCTGCTGCATCAGGTGACGGGCAGGGCGGGCCGCACCGGCAAGGCTTCGAAGGGACTGCTCCAGACCTACCAGCCCGACCATCCCGTCATGCGGGCCATCGTCTCAGGCCGCACCGAGGAATTCTACGCCCGCGAAATCGCTGAGCGCGAACGCGCCGGCCTGCCGCCGTTCGGACGCCTGGCAGGCGTCATCGTCTCCGCCGAATCCCGCGCCGAGGCGGAGAACCATGCCAGAGCGCTGCGCCGCGCCGCGCCTGCGGTAAGCGGCATCGAAGTCCTCGGCCCCGCCGAAGCGCCGCTGGCGCTGATCCGGGGACGGCACCGTTTCCGCCTCGTCATCCGCGCCGAGCGCAAGGCCGACATCCAGGGTTTCCTGCGGCAGATGGTGCGCGATGCGCCGAGGCCGAAGGGCTCGCTGATGGTGCAGCTGGATGTTGATCCGCAGAGTTTTGTGTGATCAGGATATGCTAGATAGCCAGCAGTTTCGGCGAGGACCCTGTCAAAGTTTTCTCCCGCAAGCGTGCGGTTCAATAATGGTCCGAATGCCGTCCTTGCCGGCGCCCTTGCATCGATCCCGGCAACAATTGACGCCGCCGCGCCGAAGGCGTTGCGCCAGCCACGCGCTTTGACCAATCCGCCCCAGATTCCCAGAATGATCTGACGAACCGCGAATCCAGTCCTCGTCATTCTGCCCGTGATCAAAACGCACCCGAGTGTCGCTTGAGATGAAGGTCGCAAGACACTTCATTGAACCAGCTTGGCAAACTTCCCGTCCCAAAGCGCAGCCGGCGCCAACCATAAGCTACGAGTCGCACGAGGTTGCGCTGTGTGCATACGTTCATGCGTCAGGAGAATTTCGCCGACATCCAACAGTCGCTGCAACGCCGTTGGGCGGGCGATTTCTTGATCAGCGGCATCTACCTGCCGATAGGACAGCCTGCGGCATCTTACCTGAGCAACGTTCCAGCCGCCGAAGATTCGGCAAGTGGGTATCATTCACAGCTTGGTGCACAGGATGAGCGTGGGCTGGCCTTCAGTTCTCCGAAGAAGCCACTCCACGGTGCGCTCGGCCTTCGCGATCAGCCGCAGTTGCATTTCGCCACTCGTCGGGTCGTCGGTGAAAACGCCCTGCGGATCAATTTTGGTCAGGCCCCATAGGCGCCGGGCACCAGCATGCGCTGAGGGCCGGGAATGGCGGCGGCTCGCCGAATTCCGCCGGTAAGACCCAGAACCAGCCCCAATCACCGAAAGCCGCCTCAACAATCTCATCCGCATCCTGATTTCGCCTCACCAAGCCCACTCCCTGAACCCAGCTGGTGTCCGTCGATTGAGGCCGATATCCGGGCTTGCTGCGGCAGTATTTGCCGCGAGCACCGAGGCCAAGGGGCCGCTGATGGTGCAGCTGGATGTTGATCCGCAGAGTTTTGTCTGATCTTCCTCTCGTTCAACGCGTCCGTCAGCCGCCAACCGCCCAGCGGCGGGTCAGGGTCTTGATTTCGTCCCGGTATCGAAACCGCAGCGCCGACCAGTTCTCATCCACGGAGATTTGCGTCACCGCGAGAAGATCCTTGGCAAAGACAGGTTCCCAGCCAATGTCGCGGCTTAAGCCGGATTTGATGGCGCCTGACTTTTTCGGATAGCACAGCCAGAGATGCCCTCCGCGCGGATAGGCGGGGATCAGCCCGTCCGCCAGTTTCCTTATGTCTGCGCTGTCATAGGCAAATCCGATCAGCCAAACGGGGTTTACCCCGGACGCCTCCACCGCAGCCTTCACCAAGGGCGCGGCTTCAGCTGGAACATAGTCAAGGCGGGTCTCCATGCCGGGTTTGAAGCCCAGCTTCTCCAGCACGGTCTTATTCGTCGGCATGAGAGGGGTTCCTTTCCCTGATTTTCTTCGCCCATTGGGCGATTGCGTTTTCGAATGGGTAATCCGTTGAATAGACGCGGCGTTCCCTTCCGTTGGTTTCGCGCCGGATGAACCCGGCCTCCTCAAGAACATTCAGGTGGCGCATCACAGCGAAGCGGGAGACAGGAAAGAGCCCACAGAGCGCTGTGACTGTCGCGCCGTTGTTGATGATGGCGGCTTCAAGCACGCGCCGCCGCATCGGGTCTGACAGGACAAAGAAGATGACCCCAAGATTTTCCAAACCGTCATTCATGCGGACTGCGCACTCAGCATCCAGGCAATAAGCGCTCCCGCCACAGCGCCGCCCACACACTCATATCCCGCGTCGACCAAAATGACCGGCCATGGCCGGTTGGCCCAGACACGGTCCCGCAGCATTGGCGTAAAGCCAAATGCCAGCGCGGCCGCCGCGCCTATCAGGGCGCCCATCGCGATGGAGGGCATGGCAAGCGTGACAAAGAGCCAGGTGAGCGCAATCGCCTGAGCGAAACTGGCAAGCGCGGACGCGAGCAGCGCCAGCCAGATATTGACAGGGGCCTCCTTTATGTCCGTCTCGGTCAGGCCAAGCCCCTGCATCCAGATTTTTGAGAACAACAGCGGGCTGTACCAAAGTCCGCCAATCAGGAAATGAACCAAACCGGCTATCGCCGCAGACAGGGCAATCATGTGCGGTCTCCATAACGTGACTTTAACCGCACATATCATTTTCACGTCGAACTGACAAGTGTTCCGCGCGGCGTTCGGGGCCTAAAGGGCCGATTCAGGTCGAGCTGGATGTTAATCCGGAGAGTTTTCTCCGACCTTTTGGAATTCAAAGCGTGCGCCGCAGGGCTTGCGCCGTCGCTTCACTCATCAGCTGCGATATAAATCACATCTGTTGCAGCGCACCTCACCCATTTAGGTGACGTGCCAAAGGCGATTGAAGATTACAGCGGCCATGGCGCCAGCGCCAAAATGAGAATTCCGCGCAATGGCCGGAGAATTCTTTTCACAGTCCTCCAAGTATCGAACTCACTTTGAAAAGGACAATCACTATGGCAAAGACGACCAGGCACGGCAACATGCTCCGTGGCGAGAACCCGCCAAGCTCCCACTATTACGATCAGGGCCGTTTCGGACGTCTGTTCCCGACGCTGCAGCCATTTTCCGCTGACACGCCAACCATCCGCGCGGCCTTGCTGAAGATCGGTGAAAAGGGCGGGATCATTGACGCACAGGATGATCCAAACGCCTCGCCGAAGGATTTGATCCTCAATGCCGCGCTTAACGTGAACAATCCCAACAATCCGACAATGACCGCCGGTATGACTTTTCTCGGACAGTTCGTCGATCACGACATCACACTCGACACGACATCGAGCCTCGAGCAGCAGGTCGACCCGGAGGCCATACAGAATTTTCGCACGCCAACGCTCGCCCTGGACAATATTTACGGCGAGGGCCCCGCGAACAACGCGCATCTCTATGATGTCAACGACCAGGCAAAGTTCCTTGTCGAGGTCAACACGGGCTCGGGCGCGGCGGCGCGAGACGGCGCTGACCGCTTTGACCTGCCGCGCAACAGCCAGGGAACCGCTCTCATCGGCGATGTGCGCAGCGACGAAAACATCGTCCTGTCGCAGCTTCATCTCGCCTTTCTGATGTTCCACAATGCCTGCGTCGATCATGTGCGGACGGAAACCGGGCTCACGTCGCCGAATGCGGTGTTCCTGGAGGCGCAGCGTCTGGTCCGCTGGCATTACCAGTGGATATTGATTCACGAGTTTCTGCCAAAAACATGCGGCCAGCCGGTGGTCGATGATGTCATGACAAATGGACGCAAATTCTACAATTGGCGCAACGAGCCGTATATTCCTGTTGAATTTTCCGTTGCCGCCTATCGCTTCGGACACACGCAGGTCAGGCCGTCCTACCGGATGAACTTTGGTCCTGCGGCCGGCGGCGATGTCTTTTTGCGGCTTTTCGTGGACACGCCTGCCAATTCCGTCAGCGCCGACCCCGACGACATGCGCGGCGGCCTGCGCCAGCCGCGGCGCTTCATAGACTGGCAAACCTTTTTCGACTTTGGCGATGGAAATGTGCGCCCCAACAAGAAGCTCGACACCAAACTCTCCAGCGTGCTGATGGACCTGATAGGCATTCCGGGCGGAGAGCCGCAATCCCTGGCGCAGCGCAATCTGCTTCGGCATCTCACCTTTAAAGTGCCGTCCGGCCAGTCCGTGGCCAAGGCCATGGACCTGCCCGTCCTGCCGAAAGGCGATTTCGCCGACCTCGCGGCATTCGGACTCGATGCCCGCACGCCGCTTTGGTTCTATGTGCTTCGCGAAGCCGAGAAGACGCAAAATGGCGAGCGCCTCGGCGCCGTCGGCGGCCGCATCGTCACTGAGGTGTTCATCGGCTTGATCGAAGGAGACAGCACAAGCTATCTGGCGCAGGACAGCCAATGGGTCTCCTCTCTGCCATCCGCTGGCGGCCCAGGCGTCTTCTCCATTACGGACCTTTTGACATTTGCCGGCGTTGTTCATCCGCTGACCTAGCATATTTTCCGTTGCAGGACGGGCGCGGATGGATGCGGAACTGCAGGGCTTTTCACATGTGGCTCAGACACATCTGCGAGGCTTTGCATTTCGTTCGGCATTGCGTGTGGGCGCCAGTCTGCGACCGGAGTTCCGGCATGATGTTCACATCGCTGAACTTGCCGTTCTTGAGGTCTTGATGGGTGGTCGACCGAAGCGCCGTTGGCCCTGGTGCGCGGAAGCCAACGGTTCCGGCTGGCGATTGGAGCCGACCGCAAGGCAGACATTCAAGGCTTCCTGTGCCGGATTGCGCGCGATGCGCCGAGGCCAAAGGGTCCGCTGATTGTGCAGCTGGATGTTGATCCGAAGAGTTTTGTTTGAACAACAGTGTCTGGTAAAGACTGCAATCTTTTTTGCTGTCCATACCCCATACGGGTGATGAACCTTTCCGCCGCATCCAGTAGCTCACTCTACGGGGCGCTTCTTGGCTGATTTCAAGCCGGTCTTGGGAGTGCAAATCATGGCTTTGCGGACAGCGCGCGAGCGGCTTTATCAAACATTGGCCTATGAGGCTGGCGGACTTATGGTCGCTGCTCCGCTATATGGGGCCATCTTTGGCCGGGAGGCCGGCGAATCATTCGCGCTGATCATGACATTGTCGCTTGTCGTCATGATCTGGGCGCCTGTTCACAACACGATCTTCGACTGGGTGGAGTTCGAGCGCACGGGACGCGTCGCCAGCGACCGGCCGCAGGGGCTGCGCGCCGCGCATGCGCTGTGCCTTGAGATCACCGCCACCGCCGTCACATTGCCGATTGTCATGGCGATGGGCGGCCACGGTTTCTGGCAGGCGCTGACAATTGATCTTGGCCTGACGCTGCTCTACGCCGCCTATGCCTACTTCTTTCACATTGTCTACGACCGGCTCCGCCCAGTCAGCCCATCACCTTTTCCGGCGGGCCCGGCGCACGGATGGAGCGCCGCACGATGAGCCGGGTAGAACAGTTTGGCATGCATCTCATGATTGACGGCTACGGCGCGGATGCGGCGCTTTTGGCGGACGCGGGCTATCTGCGCGGCCTGCTGCACACGCTTCCGGCCGAGATGAAAATGCACGCGATCTGCGAGCCCCAGCTTGTCGAAGTCGGGCCGATGAACCCAAAGGATCCCGGTGGGCTGAGCGGCTTTGTGATGATCGCCGAGAGCCATCTCTCGTTTCACACTTTTCCCAAGCGCGGCTTTGTCACAATGGACCTTTACACCTGCCAGTGCGGGCTTGACCGGGACTGGGCGGTTGCGCGGCTGAAGTCGGCTTTTGGCCTCGCCGACGCGGATGTCTTCATCCAGGAGCGCGGGATGCGATATCCGGCGGAGAACCTGAATGCAGCTTTGAAGGCGGCCTGACGCGGTCTGGATTTGTCATTTCCCCCATTCCATGCTTTTTCTGCGCGCGGGACGCGTGTCCGGACATGCAAGGGGGGATGAATTGGAACTGTACCTGCCTTCAACAAACGGCGAATGGCTGGCATGGGCGAGCGCGCTGACGACGATTTTCTTCGGCCTGCTCTGCATGTTCGCGCCGCGCCTGTCATTCCGGATTCTGCGGCTTCAGACGCATCCAAACCATCCGGAGGCGCTGTCGGAAAGCCGGGCCACACTCGCCGGATTTTATCTCGGCGTCGGCCTGTGCTGCATTCTTCTAGCGCAGCCGATGCTGTGGATTGCGCTGGGCGTTTCCTGGGGATTCACCGCGTTTGGGCGGCTGATTTCCATGCTCTCTGATAATGGCAACACGCTGTTCAACTGGATATCGGTGATCATGGAAGCGGCGCTTGCCGCCCTGCCTTTGGCTTATGCGCTGGGCTTGATCGCGTAAGGCTGCCGCCCTGGGAAATCTTCGGCAAAAAGCACTGATAAAACAGGCTTGGCCCATGTTGCGAGTCAAAAGACCCTATGCTATGCGGCAGCCATAATTTGATGGCCGCTGAGGGACGCTTGCAGCGCCATTTTCAATAAAGTCAATCTGACCAATAGGTTAGCTTACCCGTTCTTCATGGACGGGCTGTCTTTCCGGTCGAACAAGAGAGAAGCAAGGGTTCGTGGCTCAATCTGCAGCTCCCATTTCCACTGTTGCCGCCCGCTATGCAGGCTCGCTTTTTGACTTGGCAGTGCAGGCAAAGTCGCTCGCCACTGTGGAAAAGGACTTGTCGGCGGTCGGCATCATGATCAAGGGCAGCGCCGACCTGTCGCGCGCCATTGCGAGTCCCGTGTTTTCGGCCAGCGAGCAGCAGAACGCGGTTGGCGCGATTGCCAAGAAAGCCAAGCTTTCCGGCCTTGTTGAGAATTTCCTGCGTCTCTGCGCCAAGAACCGCCGCCTATCCTCGGTGCCGCAGATGATCGCCGCCTTCGGCAATCTCGCCGCAGCCTCTCGCGGCGAGGCGAGCGCCGAAGTCACGAGCGCGCACGCCCTGTCGGCGGAGCAGCGCAAAGAGCTTGCCGCGACCCTGAAAAGCGTGGCGGGCAAAGACGTTTCCTTCAATGTGGCGGTGGACCCGTCGCTTCTGGGCGGCCTCATCGTCAAGATGGGCTCGCGCCAGATCGACACATCGCTGCGCACCAAACTTTCCTCGCTTAAAAGCACACTCAAAGAGGCCCGGTAATGGACATTCGCGCTGCGGAAATTTCTGCAATCCTGAAAGACCAGATCAAGAATTTCGGCAAGGAAGCGCAAGTTTCCGAAGTTGGCCAGGTTCTGTCGGTCGGCGACGGCATCGCCCGCGTCTATGGCCTCGACAATGTCCAGGCCGGTGAGATGGTCGAGTTTCCCGGCGGCATCCGCGGCATGGCGCTCAATCTTGAAAGCGACAATGTCGGCGTGGTTATTTTTGGCTCCGACCGCGACATCAAGGAAGGTGACACAGTCAAGCGCACCGGCGCGATTGTGGACGTGCCTGTCGGCCCCGAGCTGCTGGGCCGTGTGGTGGACGGCCTCGGCAACCCGATTGACGGCAAAGGTCCGATCAACGCCAAGCGCCGCGCCCGCGTTGACGTGAAGGCCCCCGGCATCATCCCGCGCAAATCCGTGCATGAGCCGATGTCCACCGGCCTCAAAGCCATCGACGCGCTCATTCCCGTTGGCCGCGGCCAGCGCGAACTGATCATCGGCGACCGCCAAACCGGAAAGACCGCCGTCATTCTCGACGCCTTCCTCAATCAGAAGCCGATCCATGACAACGGCCCTGAGAAAGAGAAGCTCTACTGCGTTTACGTGGCCATCGGCCAGAAGCGCTCGACCGTTGCGCAGTTCGTCAAAGTGCTCGAAGAGCGCGGCGCGCTGCCCTATTCGATCATCGTCGCCGCGACCGCCTCGGACGCCGCGCCTCTGCAGTTCATCGCGCCCTTCGCCGGATGCGCCATGGGCGAATATTTCCGCGACAATGGCATGCATGCGCTGATCGCCTATGACGATCTGTCGAAGCAGGCCGTCGCCTACCGCCAGATGTCGCTGCTCTTGCGCCGTCCTCCGGGCCGCGAAGCCTATCCGGGCGACGTGTTCTATCTGCATTCGCGTCTTCTCGAGCGTTCGGCCAAGCTGAACGACGACAATGGCGCGGGTTCGCTCACAGCGCTGCCGGTCATCGAGACGCAGGCCAACGACGTGTCGGCCTATATTCCGACCAACGTGATTTCGATCACCGACGGTCAGATTTTCCTTGAGACCAACCTGTTCTTCCAAGGCATCCGCCCGGCGGTGAACGTCGGTCTGTCCGTGTCCCGCGTCGGTTCCGCCGCGCAGGTCAAGGCGATGAAGCAGGTGGCCGGTTCGATCAAGGGCGAATTGGCGCAGTACCGCGAAATGGCGGCGTTTGCGCAGTTCGGCTCCGATTTGGACGCCTCGACACAGCGTTTGCTCAATCGCGGCGCGCGCCTGACCGAATTGCTGAAGCAGGCGCAGTTTTCGCCGCTGAAGACCGAAGAGCAGGTCGCGGTGATTTATGCGGGCGTCAACGGCTATCTCGACAAGGTCGATGTCAACAAGGTCGGCAAATTCGAGCAGGGCCTGCTCGCGCACATGCGCTCGGAAGGCAAAGCGATCCTCGCCACGATCCGCGACGAGAAGCAGATTTCGGATGCGACCAAGGAGAAGCTGAAGGCCGCTGTCGAAACGTTCGCCAAGAATTTCGCGTAAGGGATTTAAGGGCCGATGGCTTCTCTAAAAGATCTCAGGACGCGCATCGCTTCGGTGAAGGCGACGCAGAAGATTACCAAGGCGATGCAGATGGTCGCCGCGGCAAAGCTTCGGCGCGCCCAGGAAGCGGCGGAAGCCGCGCGTCCCTATTCGGCCCGCATGGGCGCGGTTCTGGCGAACATCGCGGCCAATGTCGGCGGGGATGACGCGCCGCGCCTGATGTCCGGCACCGGCAAGGATGATGTGCATCTTCTGCTCGTCTGCACCGCCGAGCGCGGCCTGTGCGGCGGTTTCAACTCGCAGATCGCCCGCCTCGCCCGCGACCATGCGCGCAAACTGATCGCCTCCGGCAAGACGGTGAAGATCATCGCGGTCGGCAAGAAGGGCGCGGATGTCCTGAAGCGCGAATTTGCATCTAATATTGTGGAGCGCGTTGACCTTCGCGCCGTCAAGCAAATCGGCTTCGCCAATGCCGACGCCATCGGCCACAAGGTGATCGCGCTGTTTGAACAGGGCGAATTTGACGTCTGCACGATGTTTTATTCCGAGTTTAAATCGGTGATTTCGCAAGTGCCTACGGCAACACAGCTGGTTCCGGCCATCGTGCCCGCGACACCGGCTGACGCTACGCCTTATGAATACGAGCCAGACGCCGGCGCCATTCTCGGCGACCTCATTCCGCGCAATCTCTCTGTGCAGATTTTCCGTGCCTTGCTGGAAAACGCCGCCGGCGAGATGGGCGCAAAAATGTCGGCGATGGACAGCGCCACGCGCAACGCCGGCGAGATGATCGGGAAACTGACGATCACTTACAATCGCCAGCGTCAGGCGCAGATTACCAAAGAACTCATTGAAATCATTTCGGGCGCGGAAGCGCTCTAAAACAGGCAAGTCAGGATAAGGGCAAGGATCGATGGCAAAAGCAGCGACCCCAAAGAAACCAGCAGCCAAGGCTGCGCCAGTCAAGGCAACCGCAGCTGTGAAAGCCGCGCCGGTTAAGGCAGCGGCAAAAGCTGCGCCTGCTAAGGCTGCTGTTGTCAAAGCGGCCCCGGTCAAGGCGGCCGCTGCAAAGGCCGCGCCGGCAAAGGCTATGGCCGTCAAGGTGAGCGCCCCCGCCAAGCTGACCGCCACCGGCGCAGTGGGCCGCGTCAGCCAGGTCATCGGCGCTGTCGTGGACGTGACATTCGACGGCGGCAAGCTGCCGAAAATTCTCGATGCGCTTGAGACGATCAACAATGGCAACCGGCTTGTGCTGGAAGTCGCGCAGCATCTGGGCGAAAACGCCGTGCGCTGCATCGCCATGGACACGTCCGAAGGTCTGGTGCGCGGACAGGAAGTGCGGGACCTGGGTTCGCCCATCATGGTTCCGGTCGGCGAAGAGACGCTTGGCCGCATCATGAATGTCATTGGCGAGCCGATTGACGAATGCGGTCCCATCAAGACATCGGCGCGGCGCGCCATCCATCAGGAGGCGCCATCGTTCTCCGAACAATCCACCGAAGCGCAAATTCTGGTCACCGGCATCAAGGTCGTGGACTTGCTGGCGCCGTATGCCAAGGGCGGCAAGATCGGCCTGTTTGGCGGCGCAGGCGTTGGCAAGACGGTTCTCATTCAGGAGCTGATCAACAACATCGCCAAAACGCATGGCGGCTATTCGGTGTTTGCCGGCGTCGGCGAGCGGACGCGTGAAGGCAATGACCTATACCACGAATTCATTGAGTCCGGCGTCAACAAGCATGGCGGCGGCGGCGGATCGAAGGCCGCATTGATTTATGGCCAGATGAACGAGCCGCCGGGAGCCCGTGCCCGCGTTGCGCTCTCAGGCCTGACGGTCGCCGAGCATTTCCGTGACCAAGGCCAGGACGTTTTGTTCTTTATCGACAACATCTTCCGCTTCACGCAGGCAGGTTCTGAAGTGTCGGCTTTGTTGGGCCGCATTCCTTCCGCCGTGGGCTATCAGCCGACACTGGCGACCGACATGGGCCAGATGCAGGAGCGCATCACCACCACGCAGACCGGCTCGATCACATCCGTTCAGGCGATTTACGTGCCCGCCGACGATCTGACCGATCCGGCGCCGGCGACCTCGTTCGCGCATCTGGATGCGACGACGACCCTGTCGCGCTCCATTGCTGAAAAGGGTATTTACCCTGCCGTGGATCCGCTCAATTCGACATCGCGCGTTCTCGACCCGCTGGTCGTGGGCGAAGAGCACTACCAAGTCGCCCGTCAGGTGCAGTCAATCTTGCAGCGCTATAAATCCCTGCAGGATATTATTGCCATCCTTGGCATGGACGAGCTTTCCGAAGAGGACAAGCTGACCGTGGCCCGGGCCCGCAAGATTGAGCGTTTCCTGTCGCAGCCCTTCGACGTCGCTGAAGTGTTCACCGGCTCGCCCGGCGTGCAGGTGGCGCTCGAGGACACGATCAAGGGCTTCAAAGGCCTGTGCGCCGGCGAATATGACCATCTGCCCGAGCCAGCCTTCTATATGGTCGGCACGATCGAGCAGGCTGTCGAGAAGGCCCAGAAACTCGCAGCTGCGGCTGCCTGAGGAACGGATTGATCCATGGCTGAAGCCTTCAACTTCGAACTGGTCTCGCCCGAGCGCCTTCTCCTGTCGGAGCAGGTGCTTTCGGTGGTCGTGCCCGGCACGGACGGCGATTTCACCGTCCTTGCCAAACATGCGCCGCTGATGACCACGCTGAAAGCGGGCGTCGTCGATGCGGTGCTTGCCGACGGCGGCACAAAGCGCATTTTCGTGCGCGGCGGCTTCGCCGACGTGTCGCCGTCCGGCTTCACGCTGCTGGCGGAAGAGGCCATGCCGCTCGAAGACCTCAACGCCGCCGCCATCGACGCGCAGATCAAGGACGCTGAGGAAGACGTGGCGGATGCGGTTGGCGAGGCGAAGAAGCACGCCGCACAGGGCAAGCTGGATCAGCTGAAAGAGCTGAAGGCGGCGCTGGGGCACTGAGCTTCGCATTAAATTGAGTGTTTCAAAGGCGGTCTTTCGGGGCCGCTTTTTTATTTGAACACGGCGGCACAATTTGCTATCATGATAGCTTGTTGAAGGGAGTCACCATGGCCCAGATTCTCGTTCGTGAGGTAGATGAAGAAACCAAATCCCGCCTGCAGCGCCGCGCGAAAAAGCATGGGCGCAGCATGGAGGCGGAAATCCGCGATATATTGCGGGACGCGGTGAAGGCGGCGGAAAAGCCAAGCATGGGAATGGGCACCGACATCGCAAACCTGTTCGCGGGCATTGGTTTTCGGCCTGGTGAGGAAATCAAAGAATGGAAGGGGTTTGAACTGAAGAGTCCCTTCGAACCGTGATCCTTCTCGACACCAATGTCTTGTCTGCCTTAACCGCCGAGGTCCCCGATCTAACGGTAGCCCAATGGCTGGACCGCTGCCCGCGGATCTCGATATGGACTACCAGCATATGCCTGTTTGAGATGAAATTTGGCCTAAACATCATGCCGGAAGGAAAAAGACGCCGGGCGCTGGAGCAGGCGATCCAGAAACTGATCGAAGACATCCTGGAAAACCGCATTGCCGCTTTTGATTTCACTTCGGCTCTGCATGCCGCAGAATTCTCCGGCAAGCGCAAAGCCCTGGGCCGTCCAGTCGAAATCCGTGACGTCATGATTGCCGGCGTGGCATCGGCTGCCGGTGCCACGTTGGCAACCCGCAACATCCGGGACTTTGAACATTCTGGGCTTGAACTTGTGAACCCATGGGACGCATGAGGAAAGCCTCCTGGCGGCTTGCATCAGGCTCTATCCCAGCGGCGCGTAATCCACCTCGAGAAACTTCTCCACTTCCGGAATCCAGCGGTCCCGCACAAACGCGACATGGACGGGATGGTTGTCATAGGCTGAATATTCGGCCTGCGATGCGAACTCCATTGAGAAGCCGAAGTGCATGGTCGTTCTTGCGGCTGACCTGCCGCAGCTGCTCGAACTTTTCGACGCCCGGAATATCCGCCAGCGTCATGCGTCCTTGAGAAACATGGCCTCCTCAGGCGAGCCTGCGGCGTGCCTGAGGCTGAAGATGACGGTGTGGCGGATCACGTGAAATACTGGCCGCCATTCGCCGAGATCGTCGAGCCGGTGATGAAACCCGCATCGTCCGAGGCGAGGAAGACGACGCAGCGCGCGATTTCCGCCGGCGTGCCGAGGCGGCCGACCGGGATTTGCGGAATGATGCGCTCGGCCAGCACTTTCTCATCAATGGCCATGACCATTTCCGTGCCGATATAGCCGGGGCAGATGACGTTGACAGTGATGCCCGCTCTTGCGCCTTCCTGCGCCAGAGCGCGGGAGAAGCCGATGTCGCCGGCCTTGGCGGCGGAATAGTTGGCTTGTCCGGCCTGGCCCTTCTGGCCGTTGATCGAGGAGATCGAAATCACCCGGCCGAACTTGCGGTCGCGCATGCCGCCCCAGACCGGGTGCGTCATGTTGAACAGGCCGGTGAGATTGGTGTTGATGACGGCGTTCCACTGGTCCGGCGTCATTTTGTGGAACATGGCGTCTTTGGTGATGCCGGCATTGTTGACCAGCACTTCGACCGGACCCAAATCGGCCTCGACCTTTGCTTGATGCCCGCCGCGCAGGCATCGTAGCTGCCGACATCCCATTTGTAGGTCTTGATGCCGGTGTCGGCGGTGAACTTCGCCGCCGCTTCATCATTGCCTGCGTAAGTGGCGGCCACTTTGTAACCCGCAGCTTTCAAAGCCACGGAAATCGCCGCCCCAATGCCGCGCGAGCCTCCGGTGACGAGTGCTGTTCTGCTCATGTGATGTCCCTCCCAAGACAAATGAATTACAAAGCCGGCGAACGCAGGCGGATTTTAGTAAACCTCAACACACAGCGCCACGCCCATGCCGCCGCCGATGCACAGCGTCGCGAGGCCCTTGCCGCCGCCGCGCCGCTTCAGTTCGAAGAGCAGCGTGTTTAAGATACGCGCGCCGGAGGCGCCGACCGGGTGGCCGATGGCGATGGCGCCGCCATTGACGTTGACGATGTCCGGGTTCCAGCCCATGTCCTTGTTGACCGCGCAGGCCTGCGCCGCGAAGGCCTCATTGGCCTCGACCAGATCAAGATCATTGACGCTCCAGCCGGCCTTTTCCAATGCGCGGCGCGAGGACGGGATCGGGCCGGTGCCCATGATGGCAGGATCAACGCCCGCCGTCGCCCACGACACGATGCGCGCCAGCGGCTTGACGCCGCGCCGCGCGGCTTCCGCCTCGCTCATCAGCACAGCCACCGCCGCGCCGTCATTGATGCCGGATGCATTGCCCGCAGTCACCGAGCCTTCCTTGTCGAAAGCCGGACGCAGCTTGGTCATTGAATCCATTGTCGCGCCGTGGCGGATATATTCGTCGTCCGACACGATCACATCGCCCTTGCGGCCCTTGACCGTCACCGCGACAATCTCGTCCTTGAATTTGCCGGCCTTCTGCGCGGCTTCCGCCTTGTTCTGCGACGCGAGGGCGAATGTGTCCTGATCCTCGCGGGTCAGCTGCCACTGGCGGGCGACGTTTTCGGCGGTCTTGCCCATATGGTAGCCGAAGAAAGCGTCGGTGAGGCCGTCTTTTATCATTGAGTCAATGAAGGACAGATCGCCCATTTTCTGGCCATTGCGCAGATGCGCGACATGCGGGGCGAGCGACATGCTCTCCTGACCGCCCGCCACAATGATCTTGGCGTCGCCCATGCCGATCTGCTGCATGCCGATGGCCACCGCCCTAAGTCCCGAGCCGCAGAGCTGGTTGAGGCCCCATGCGGTGGCCTCTTTCGGAATGCCCGCATTCATCGCCGCCTGCCGCGCAGGGTTCTGGCCCTGACCGGCTGTGAGGATCTGGCCCATGATGACTTCATCGACTTCAGCCGCGTCAACGCCAGCGCGTGCAAGCACCTCTTTGATGGCGATGGAGCCAAGGTCGTGCGCTGCAACAGAAGACAGCGCGCCGTTGAACGAGCCGACGGGCGTGCGGGCGGCGCTGGCAATGACGATTGAAGCGGCTTGGCTCATGAATTGTTCCTCGAGCTTTGGTGAAATTGGAATGTTTAACCTGTTTTTTCACTCCAATCCCCTCAAGTCAAACCTGAAATGCGCATGGCTGCCATTAATGACGTTCACGGCTCGTTGTTTCGCGCTGCACAATTTACTTGGCGCACCTTCGCATTTGCGGCTAGTGTGCAGCTGCGAAGGCAAATTTGCCATCGGGAGGCAGGATATGGCAGCGGCGAAGAAAGACATTGTCATCAAGAAATACGCCAACCGGCGGCTCTATAACACCGGCACCAGCACCTATGTGACGCTGGAGGACTTGGCCGAGATGGTGAAGAAGGGCGAGGAATTCACCGTCCAGGACGCCAAAACAGGCGATGACATCACCCATTCCGTTCTGACGCAGATCATATTCGAGCTTGAGAACAAGGACGGCCAGACCATGCTGCCGATCCCGTTCCTGCGCCAGCTCATCGCCTTTTACGGCGACCAGATGCAGATTGTCGTGCCGACCTTTCTCGAACAGTCACTCAAGGCATTCTCTGTCGAGCAGGACCGCATCCGCGAACAGCTGACGTCGGCGATCGGCAAATCGCCGATCGGCATGATGGGCCTCGACGCGCCGATGAAAGCGATGGAAGAGACCGTGCGCCGCAACACGGAGATTTTCCAGAACGCCCTGCGCGTCTTCGCGCCGTTTGCAAACAAGGCGGAAGAAGCCGTTGAAGCGCCCGCCGAGGCTGACGGCCTGTCGGAGCTGAAAGAGCAGATCGCCGCCATGCAGCGCAAGCTTGAGACGATTGGGAAGAAGTAGCCCGGCTCAGTTAAAGTTCACATCCCGCCCCGCCGAGCGGATCGTCACTGAGAACCCTGCCAGCACATCGATGAACGCCATTGTCATCAGTATGAAGAAAACCGGCGTCGCGGCGGACTTGACCAAGAGAAACTCAACCAGAAACGCCACGAAAACCAGCGTCGACAGGAGATGGTCGATCACTGACGCATTGGACGTGCGCGATGATTTGACGATTTCGAAGAAGAGAAAGATCAGCGAAATCAGGATCAGCAGGTGGCCGAGCGTCAGCGAGAACACGCCGCCGGACATCATGTTCATCGAGAAAATATTTGCATCAAACGGCGAGGCCCCGCCATCGGCGATGAAACCAAACGCGATAAGATTATACAGCACGAACGGGATGAGCATGAGCGGGATGAGGCTGAGCATTGGCTTTTTGTCCTTGGATTTCGCAGGCGCTGAATGAACCGGAAAAGGCGGCAGCGTCAAGGCAAAAGCAAAAGGGCCGGCGCAAGCCAGCCCTCGTCACCCAATCTGGAAGAACGCTTACGCCTTGGCGGCAAGCACCTGGCGGCCGCGGTACATGCCGGTCTTCAGGTCGATATGGTGCGGTCGGCGCAGTTCGCCGGAATTCTTGTCCTCGACATAGGTCGGGGCCTTCAGCGCATCGGCCGAGCGGCGCATGCCGCGCTTGGACGGCGAGGTTTTTCGTTTAGGAACAGCCATTCTTGTAACTCACTTGGTTCAACAGACAGGCTTGCAGATTGACCGCCACGCCGTCACATTTCCGGAAAGATGCGGGTCTATACACAGGCATTGGCCGTTTGACCAGCCCGTCAGCGCACTTTTTCAAAGCTTACCGGTGTCACACATTCGACATAGCCGCCCGCCTGCATCGCCCGCCGCTCGTTCAGCCGCGCCAGCCGGTTCAGGCCCTTGGACGGCTTGGAGGGTTTGCGCAGGATCGGATTGGGCAGGGACACGGCGAGCAGCGCCGCCTGCCGCCGCGACAGGTCTTTCGCGGACACACCGAAATGCTTGCGCGCCGCCGCCTCGACGCCATAGATGCCCGGTCCCCATTCGGCGATGTTGAGATAGATTTCCATCAGCCGCCGCTTGGTCCAGAAAATGTCGATCATCAATGCGTAAGGCAGCTCCAAGACTTTCCGCACATAGGACCGGCTGTTCCAAAGATAGAGGTTCTTCACCGTCTGCATCGGAATGGTCGAAGCGCCGCGCGAGCCTTCGCCTTCCATCGCATCGTCAATCACCTGATTGATCGCGCTCCAGTCCACGCCCTGATGCGCGCAGAACTGCCCGTCCTCCGACATCATCACCGAATGCACCAGCGCAGGCGCGATATTGTTGATTGAGACCCATTGCCGGTCATAACCTTTGAAAGTGACAAGGTCTTTCAGCATCAGCGTCGAAACGGGATGCACAACAGACGGGATATAGAGAAGAGTTAAGACGACCGGGATCAGCGCCAGAATGACGCCGATCTTCACCAGTCTCCTGACCAGCCGTCCGATGCGGCTTTGCCCAAACAGGCCGCCGAACCGGGAGAAGGGTTTGCTTGCGCCCGCCGCCATCTGTAAACCCGGAAATGATAATCGAGGAGCCATACCGGCCCGAAGCCGCTTGCGCAATGCTTTGGAGCCGGTGAAGAAATGACCGATATGTCTGAAAAAGCCGATTTCCCCTCCTTGCTCGCCGCCCGCGCTGCCGCCGTCGAGCGCCTGCTTGCCAAGCTTTTGTCGGACCATCCACAGGAAGGCGAACTGATCCGCCCGCCCCGCCTGATGCAGGCGATCCGCCATGGCGTGTTGAATGGCGGCAAGCGGCTGCGGCCGTTTCTGGTGCTGGAAAGCGCTGATTTGTTCGACGGCAATGGGGAGGCCGCGCTTCGCGTGGCGGCGGCGCTGGAATGCGTGCACTGCTATTCGCTGATCCACGACGACCTGCCCGCCATGGACAATGACGACCTCAGACGCGGCCAGCCGACCGTGCACAAGGCGTTCGACGAGGCGGCGGCGATACTTGCGGGCGACAGCCTGCTCACATTCGCTTTCGACATACTCGCGGACCCCGCAACAGAATTGCCCGACAGATGCCGGCCTCGATCTCATCCTCGCCCTCTCCCGCGCCTCCGGCATGGGCGGCATGGCGGGCGGGCAGGCGCTGGATCTGCAGGCGGAGGCCGACCAGCCGGATGAGGCCGGCATCATCCGCCTGCAGGCGATGAAAACCGGCGCACTGCTGCGCTTCGCCTGCGAAGCCGGACCGATCATTGCGGGCGCGCCAATCGAAGACCGCCAGCGCCTCGCCGAATTCGGCAGCGCCATCGGCCTCGCCTTCCAGCTTGCCGATGATCTCTTGGACCACACATCCGACGCCATGACGCTGGGCAAGGCGGCGGGGAAGGACAAGGCGGCGGGCAAGGCGACGCTGGTCTCGCTGCATGGGTCAGTCTGGGCGCAGAAACAGCTGAAGGGGCTGGTGGAGCAGGCGGTGGAGCTTCTCGCGCCTTACGGGGAGAAGGCGGGTGTGCTGATTGAGGCGGCGCGGTTTGTGGCGGCGCGGCGGAATTGAGTGTAAGCTGTTTGAAGGATTATCACTGATGGCGATCAAGATTTCACCCTTCTTTTCCGTTCACCCCGGCGTCTGGCTCCGGGAGGAGATGGTTGATCCGGGCAGATTGAGCGTCACGGACCTCGCCAAGCATTTCAACGTGTCGCGCCAGGCGATGAGCATGCTTTTGAACGGACGCGCTGGGCTGACGGCGGAGATGGCGATCCGCTTTGAAAAAGCCTTCGGCTTGCAGGCCGACACATTGTGTCGGATGCAGAGCGCGCACGACTTGGCGCTCGCCCGGGCGCATCAGGATGACATCAAGATTGGGCCGATTGGCATAGCGGCTTGAGCGCAATTCTTCTGAGCACGGATTTCTATCTCATCCGCCATAAAACGCCGGATGAAACGCCATCCTTGCCTTCGGCTCCGCAATACCCAAAGGCAATATCATGAAATACTCCGCCGGCTCCCGCTCCGGCGCAAGAAGCGGAAACGGGCGGAAGCCGAAGCGCGGATAGTAGGCCGGATCGCCGACGAGGATGCAGCCTGCAGCGTTCAGACGCCGGAGCCGCGCGACACCTTCCGCGATCATGCTTTTGCCAATCCCCCTGCGCTGCAGGCCAGGCTCCACCGAGATCGGCCCCAGCGCATACCAGCTCGCGCTGCCATCGCTGGCAAGCGCCGGGGAGAAAGCTGCATGGCCGACAATCCTGCCGCCGAGCTCCGCCACCAGCGAAAAAGTCAGCCCGCCGCGCGCCCGCAGCGCGTCGGTCAGGTGCTGGTCATCGTCTGTGGCAAAGGGCATCGGTGCGAAAGCGCGCCGGGTCAGATCGCGGATGACCGGGCGGTCTTCTTCCCGCTCGTCACGGATCTGGATTGCTTCGCCAAGTTTGTCCATCGCGCTGCCCGTGAGCTATCCCGTCACCCGCCAGATCACATCGCCCACATCATCGGCAACCAATATCCCGCCGCCGGGAGCCAGAACCACGCCGACGGGGCGGCCGTAGGAATGGCGCTCGTCCGGCGACAGGAAACCCCAAAGAATGTCGCGCGGCGGGCCTGATGGTTTGCCGTTGGCAAAGGGCACAAACACGACCTTGTAACCGGACAGCGTCGAGCGGTTCCAGGAGCCGTGCTGGCCGATGGCCATGCCCTCGCCGAAACCGGGCAGCGTGCCTTCGGGCAGCCAGCACAGGCCGAGCGAGGCCGTGTGGCCGCCGAGCGCATAGTCCGGACGGATGGCCTTGGCGACCAGCGCCGCGTCCTGCGGCACACGGTCGTCCACAGTCTGTCCCCAATAGCAAAAAGGCCAGCCGTAGAAGCCGCCGTCCTGAACGCTTGTGAGATAATCGGGCGGCGTCTCGTCGCCGATGCCGTCGCGCTCGTTCACGACAGTCCACAAGGCGCCGGTCTGAGGCTCCCAGGCCAGCCCGACGGGATTGCGCAGGCCGCTGGCGAAGATCCTTGAATTGCCGCTTTTCAGATCAATCTCGTAAATGCAGGCGCGGCCCTTTTCGGCCTCCATGCCGTCATCGGCGATATTGGAGAGCGAGCCGACGCCCGCGTGGAGCTTGGTGCGGTCAGGGCTCAGGAGAAGGCTGCGCGTCCAATGGCCGCCGGGCTTGAAATCAACCAATTTACGCCTGTTGCGTTCGAGCTTTGTGTCGCCGGACGCGTAGTCAAATGAGATCAGGCCATCGGCGTTGCCGACATAAAATGTGCCATCATGCAGCGCCATGCCGAACGGCTGCTGCTGCTTCTCCAGAAACATGAAGCGCTCTTCGGCAACGCCGTCGCCATCGCGGTCGCGCAGCAGCGTGATGCGGTTCGGGCTGTCGCCCAGAGCGGCGGCGCGGCGCATCGTGCTTTGAATGGCGAATTCGAACAGCGAGGTGGCGGGTCCGCCCGGCTCAAACCGCGCCTCGGACACGGCGACATCGCCGTTCGGCAGCACCTCCATCCAGCGCGGATGTTTGAGGCCCGCAGCGAAAGCGCTGACCTTCAGGCCCGGCGCGGCGCTCGGCATATGGCCAGCGTCCCAGCCCTTCGCCGTCGGCATTTTCAGTGACGGGAATGAACCTTGCGACCGCGCGGCGGGGATTGAAGGCTGGCCGCCGATGGCCTGTGCAGGCTGGGGCGTTGAGGAGCGGCGCCAGAGGATCATCAGTGATCCGATCAGTGCGACAAGGCGGGCAAAAAGTGCGGAAATCATTTGGGCTCCGGTGTTGTTTCGGGCAGATATATAGAGCCAAGCGTGCGAAGTGTCAGTTGCTTTTCGGGATTGCAATTGAAGAAGGAACGCAAACTCAGCTTCCGTGAAAAGCCGGATGAAATTCAAGCACGCAAACCGGTTCAGCGGCACCCATCGGCAGGATCATGAAATACTCTGCGGGCTCACTTTCCGGCGCGAACTGTGGAAAGGGCCGGAACCCGAATCGCGGGTAATAGGCTGGATCACCGAGGACAATGCAGCCTGCGGCCTCCATCTGGCGCAGCCGCGCGAGGCCCTGCCCGATCAGCCTCCTTCCAATTCCCTGTTTCTGAAGATCAGGCTCAACCGAAATCGGCCCCAGCGCGAACCAGCCTTGCGAACCGTCCTTCGCAAACGCTGGCGAAAACGCCACGTGCCCTGCCACCTTGCCATCCAGCTCCGCCACCAGCGAAATTGTCAGCGCGCCGGCGTCGCGCAGCTTGCCAATCAGCGCCTGCTCATCGCCCGCCGCAAACGGCATAGGGGCGAAGGCGCGCTGCGTGAGTTCAATGACCGCGCCATAATTCTCCTGCCGCTCGTCCCGAATGAGGACAATGTCGCCAAGCTTCTTCACCGCCCAAACCGCCTCTCAATATACGCCGCCACCATCCCCTGAAACTCCGCCGCAATATTGCCGCCCTTCAGCGTCGCCGCTTTCTTCCCATCGATGAACACCGGCGCGCTCGGAGTCTCGCCCGTTCCCGGCAGGGAGATGCCGATGTCGGCATGTTTCGATTCTCCCGGCCCATTGACGATGCAGCCCATAACCGCGACGTTCAGCGCTTCAACGCCCGGATACTTCTCGCGCCAGACCGGCATGTTCCTGCGCAGATCGTCTTGAATGTTCTGCGCCAATTCCTGAAACACGGTGGACGTTGTGCGCCCGCAGCCGGGGCAGGCGGCCACTATCGGCACGAACTGGCGGAAGCCCATCACCTGCAACAGCTCCTGCGCCACCTGCACCTCGCGGGTGCGGTCGCCATTCGGTTCCGGGGTCAGCGAAATGCGGATCGTGTCGCCGATGCCCTGCTGCAGGAGAAGGCCGATGGCGGCGGAGGAGGCGACGATGCCCTTGGTGCCCATGCCGGCTTCGGTGAGGCCAAGATGCAGCGCATGGTCCGAGCGGGCGGCGAGCATTGTGTAGACAGCGATCAGATCCTGCACCTGGCTGACCTTGGCCGAGAGAATGATTTTCGACCTTGGAAGACCGATTTCTTCCGCCAGCTCCGCCGAAATCAGCGCCGACTGCACCACCGCCTCATGCATGACTTGCCGCGCCGACAGCGGCGAGCCCTTGGCGCTGTTCTGGTCCATCAGGCGGGTCAAGAGGTCCTGGTCGAGCGAGCCCCAGTTGACGCCGATGCGCACCGGCTTGTCATGCTTGATGGCCAGTTCGATGATTTCGGAAAACTGTTTGTCGCGTTTGTCCTTGAAGCCGACATTGCCGGGATTGATCCGGTATTTCGCCAAGCGCCTTGGCGCAATCGGGATTCTCCTTGAGCAGCGTGTGGCCGATATAGTGGAAGTCGCCGACAATCGGCACATTGCAGCCGATCCGCTCCAGCCGCTCGCGGATGCGCGGCACGGCTTTCGCCGCCTCGTCCCGGTCCACTGTGATCCGCACGATTTCCGAACCCGGCACGGTGCAGCGCCGAAACCTGCGCCACCGTGCCGTCAATGTCCGCCGTGTCGGTGTTGGTCATCGACTGCACCACAACCGGCGCACCGCCGCCGACCATGACATCGCCGACCATGACGGCGACGGTCTGGCGGCGGGGGAGCGGGTCGGTGAAGATCTCAGGAGACATGCGTCACTCTAAAGGTTCGGGTCGGCAAAGGGCATATAGCCATGAAAACCGCGAGCGCCAAGCACAGCAATGCCACTCATCCTGAGGAGCCGCGCAGCGGCGTCTCGAAGGACGCCACCAGCCGCACCAGCGCCCGCGCGCCGTCTTCCCGCTCAGTGCTCGTCTTCGCCCGCATCTTCAGCCCCTCCATACCGTCAAGCAGGATGTCCGCAAGCGCCGCCCCGCTCAATCCCTTTACTTTGGCGGCGCCTGAAATTTCGAGCGCCTCGGCGATCATCGCCGCCTTCTTCGCGCGCCAGTCCTGAATGACTTGCGCAGCCATATTTTGCTTCATGTCGATGAGCTCCGCGCCGTGCGCTGTCGCCATCAGGAGATCGGTCGGATCGAGAATGCCGGTCTTGACGGCGGCGAACACCCGAGCCTCAATGCTTCCCTTTGCCGAAAGCGCCGCCTTGGCGCGCTGCAGGGCATCGTTCATGACGCTTTCGGCCAGAGCACGGTAAATTTCGGTCTTGTTGCTGAACAGGAGATAAAGCGCGGGGCGCGATATGCCCGCCTCCTTTGCAACGTCTTCCATGGTTGTGCGCTGGAAACCATAGCGCAGCACCACCGCCATGGCACTGTCCATGACACGCTGGCGCTTGGGGTCCGGCCCGGTTTTGTCCGCGTCTGAATTCATGGCTTGACGTTCTGACATTTTTCCACATATTGTCAATACGTCAGTTTTCGACGCAGCCGGGAGAATGCCATGGTCCGCCTTAACGTCAACGGAAAAGACATTGAAATTGACGCCGAGCCGGACATGCCGCTGCTCTGGGCATTGCGCGATCTGGCCGGAATTATGGGGCCGAAATTCGGCTGCGGCATCGCCATGTGCGGGGCCTGCACGGTGTTTGTCGATGGCGAACCTATCCGGTCTTGTTCCCGCGCTGTGAGCGAAATCACGGGGCCAGTCATCACCATCGAAGGGCTGGAGAAAGACGGCAAGCTGCATCTTGTGCAGCAGGCATGGATGGATGAGCAGGTGGCGCAGTGCGGCTATTGCCAAGCCGGGCAGATCATGAGCGCCGTGGCGCTGCTCAACGCTATTCCCAACCCGGACGACAGGCAAATTGACGAAGCCATGGGCGGCAATCTGTGCCGATGCGGCACCTATCCCAAAATCCGCGCCGCCATCCACCGCGCCGCGCAGAACGGAGTGGCGTGACATGGCAAGCCTCGCAAAAATCGCCCGCCGCACCTTCCTCATCGGCGCAGCCGCCATCGGCGGCGGCTTGGCTGTCGGATATTATTTCTACGCAAGGCCGAAGGGCAATCCGCTTGAGAAACTTGTCAGCGGCGATTGGACGACCTTCAATCCCTATGTGATGATCGAAGCCTCCGGCAAAATCATCCTCATCGCCCCGCGCGCCGAAATGGGCCAGGGCATTCACACGACCTTGGCCGCGCTGGTGGCCGAAGAGCTGGAAGTGGCGCTCGATCAGGTCGAGGTGCGGCACGGGCCTGCGTCAGGCGCGTACTATGTCGGCGAGGGCATGGGAGAAAACGCGCCCTTTCCTTCATACGATCATGGCGTTCTCGCGAACACCATGCGCGGCGCAATGGGCGCCTTAGGCAAAACACTTGGTCTTCAGGTGACCGGCGGTTCCGCCTCAACCATCGACGCGTTCGAAAAAATGCGGCTCGCGGGCGCGGCGGCGCGGAAAATGCTGACTGCGGCGGCGGCGGCGCGGCTCGGAGTTGCGGCCGAAACGCTGAAAGCGGAAAACGGCGAAATTTTTGACCCGGCCTCAGGCACAAAAATCGCCTATGGCGAACTGGCGCTGGACGCGGCCAAGCTGACACCGCCGTCTGAAATCAAGCTAAAAGATCCAAAAGACTGGAAGCTTCTCGGCAAGTCGCAGAAGCGCGTCGATATGCGCGCCAAGGTCACCGGCGCGCCCATCTTCGGCGTCGATGTCACGCTGCCTGACATGGTTTTCGGCACGGTGAAAATGAACCCCAATCTTGGCGGGCGGATGAAAAGCTTTGACGCCGCCGAGGCGCTGAAGATTCCGGGCGTCATCAAAGTCTTCGAGATCAACTGCCAAAGCGGGCATGGTGTCGGCGTAATCGCAAAAAACACCTGGGCCGCCTTCAAGGGCGCCGATGCAGTGAAAGTCGAATGGCTTAATGCAGACTATGTGCGGACCAGCGAAGCGATGTTCGATGTCTTGCAGAATGCGCTCGATAATCATGAGGGCTCTTCGCTGCGCACTCTCGGCGATGTTGACACCGCCTTCGCCGACGCGCCTGCGGACAATGTCGTCGAGGCGGTCTATCAGGTCCCCTTCCTCGCCCACGCGACGATGGAGCCGATGAACGCCACGGCGCAGTTCAAGGACGGGGCGCTGACGCTCTGGTCGCCCAATCAGGCCCCGACCGTCGTGCGCTACGTCTGCGCCGGCATTGCCGGAATTGAACAGGACAGAGTGACCGTCAACACGCCCATGATGGGCGGCGGCTTCGGGCGGCGGGTCGAGATGGATTTTTCGATCTATGCGACGCTCATCGCCATGCAGGCGGACGGCAGGCCGGTCAAAGTCATCTGGTCCCGCGAAGAGGACATGACGCATGACACCTACCGCCCCGCCGCAATGGCGCGCTTCAAGGCGCGGCTGAGCGGCGACGGGATGCCGACCGCACTCGACGGACGCATCGCCGTGCCGTCGATCATGCGCAGCCTGATCGGACGCACCATGCCGTCGATGGCGGGCATGCCGCTTGGCCCCGACAAGGGGCTGACCGACGGCGCCTTCAACCAGCCCTATGACATTGCCGACTTCCGCATGGACGGCATCGACGTTGAGCTTCCCGTCCCCATCGGCTTCTGGCGCTCGGTCGGCAATTCGCACAATGGCTTTTTCATGGAAAGCTTCATGGACGAGGCGGCGCATGCGGCAAAGCTTGACCCGGTCGCCATGCGGCTGAAACTGATGCAGCCCTGGCCGGAAGCGGTGAAAGTCGTTGAGAAAGCTGCGGAAATGTCGAGCTGGGGCAAGGTTTCCGCTGGCCGCGCCCAGGGCTTCGCCTTCACGCTGGCGTTTGGCAGCTGGGTGGCGCAGGTGATTGAGATTTCCGACACGCCAAGCGGCATCAAGCTGGAGAAGCTTTACGTCGCCGCCGATGTCGGCATCGCGCTCGACCCGGACAATCTGAAAGCCCAGATCATGTCCGGCGCGGTCTACGGTCTGTCAGCCGCGATGAGCGGCGAGATCACATTTGCCGATGGGGTCGTGGAGCAGAGCAATTTCCACGATTATGACGCGATGCGCATCTGGCAGTGCCCGGAAATGCAGATCGAGATTCTGCAAAATGCGGAACACATGAGCGGCGCGGGGGAAATATCGACGCCGGGCGCAGCGCCAGCGCTCGCCAACGCCATCTTCGCGCTGACCGGCAAACGCATCCGCACGCTGCCGCTGAACCGCGAGGTGAAATTCGCATGAAAGCCGGAACCGCCCTCGCCACGCTTCTTTTTTCTTCCATACCCTCTTTTGCCCAAGACGATGGTTCAAAGGCATGGGAGAAAATCCACGCCGTCCTCTCGCATCCGCGCTGTGCCAACTGCCACACGCCCGACGATCACCCGCGATGGGGCAACGCGGCAGACGGGGCGACATTTCACGCGATGAACGTCATGCGCGGCGCCGACGGGATGGGCAGTCCCGGCATGCGCTGCTCGACCTGCCACGGCGAGGCGAACACCGCCAAAGAGCACGCCCCGCCCGGCGCACATAACTGGCATCTGGCACCCAAGGAAATGGTCTGGTTCGGCCGGACGTCGGCGCAAATCTGTGCGCAGATCAAAGACCCGCTGATGAACGGCAGCCGGACACTGGCGGATATAGCCGAACATGTGAAAAAAGATGCGTTGGTCGCCTGGGGCTGGGCTCCAGGACCGGGCCGCGAGCCAGCGCCAGGATCGGCGGAGGAAACATTTGCCGCAATTGAGACATGGGCGGCGGCGGGCGCGCCCTGTCCGGCGCAGTGAGTAATTTTGCAGCCGCATCAATCCGGCTGATTGCACCCATGACAAGTTCTGCATTGTCACGCCCGTGATTGCCCTGTAGCCACGCGCCATGCGCCCGCTTCACATTGTGCTTGGACTTGTCACCGTCGCCATATGGGGGTTCAATTTCGTTGTTCTGAAAGTCGCGCTGGTGGATATTCCGCCAATGCTGTTGACCGCCCTGCGGTTCCTTTTCGCCTGTCTGCCGGTGCTGTTCCTGCCCCGGCCTCAAGGCATGCGGCTCAGGCATATGATCATTGTCGGCCTGACGGCTTTTTTGGGTCAGTACATATTTCTGTTCGCAGCCATGAAGCTCGGCATGCCGGCGGGCCTGTCGTCGGTCACTTTGCAGCTGCAAGTCTTCGTCACCATACTTTTGTCAGTGATTTTGCTGCGGGAACGGCCAAAGGCGCAGCAGGTGGTGGGCGGCGCCGTTGCCTTGGCGGGGCTGGCAACAATCGCCGCCACAGCCGGGCAAGGCTCAGCCATTCCCGCTATCGCAATGCTGTTCATCGTGCTCGCCGCATCCACATGGGCGATCGGCAATTTCACCGTCAAGCTGGCAGGGCCGGATGCGGGCTTTGGCACCTTGTCGGGCGTGGCCTGGGCCAGCCTCGTTCCCATTCTGCCGGCCTTCGCCCTGTCCTACGTCTTTGAAGGCCCGGAGCAATGGCTGCACAGCTGGCAAATTGTCCGGCCCATCTCGATTGCGGCATTGGCCTTCACCGTTGTGTTGTCAACCTGGCTGGGCTTTGCCGTCTGGGGCAAACTTCTGTCGACCTACACCGCCAGCGTGGCAGCGCCTTTCGCCTTGCTGGTGCCGGTCTTTGGCGGCCTTTCGGCTTATCAATCTTGGGAGAGACCCTCACGCCCCAGCGCATGGCGGGTTCGCTCATGATTTTTGTGGGATTGGCGGTCATATTTTTGCCTTGGAGCCGCCTGGTGAGGGCAAGCCGGGCTTGATACGGCTGGCGCGCATTGTCGCGGGCAGCGGGGCTCAACGCCCCGCTACTTTGCTACAGCGCGCCAATGACTTTCCAGCTGCCGTCACATCCCGACGATGTGTCACATTTCCAGGAAAGCGGCTGCTTGGCGGCAACTTCGCCGGAGGCTCTCACGAGCCAGGCTGACAGCTCGCCTGACGTCCTGTTGTGCCACAGCACATCCGCTGAGCCATCGCCGTTGAAATCGCCCGTTCCGGCCACAAGCCAGGTGCTTGAACAGCCGGATGACGCGTTGCACTTCCAGGTCAGCGCCTGCGCGCCGGCAACTGTGCCGGATGAATTGACGAGCCATGCTGAAAGTTCGCCGGTCGAGGAGTTGTGCCAGAGCACGTCCGTCACGCCGTCAGCATTGAAGTCATTCGTTCCTGCAAGCTTCCAGTCATTCGCGCATGCCGGTGCGGCGCCGCATTTCCAGGTAAGCGCCTGTTTGCTGCCGACTTGACCGTATCCGTCAATCAGCCAGGCGGAGAGTTCGCCTGACATTTTGTTGTGCCAAAGCACATCGGTCAGGCCGTCGGCGTTAAAATCGCCGGTTCCTGCCAACCGCCAGTCGCGCGAGCAGACCGCATCGCACTTCCATGACAATGCCAGCTTTTCAGAGACGCCGCCGGCGGAGGTCAGTATCCAGGCGGAGAGTTCGCCGGTGGACCTGTTGTGCCAAAGGGCGTCGATGATTCCATCCGAGTTGAAGTCGCCTGTCCCCGCGCTGCTCCAGGCGCTCGCGCATGCCGCATTGCAATTCCATTCCAGCGCCTGTTTGCCGGTGATTTGACCGGAGCCAGTCATCTTCCAAGCCGACACTTCGCCAGTTGATACATTATGCCACAGGAGTTTGTCCCTGCCGGCGTCCATGGCGGACGCGCTGGTTAACGTCATAAGGACAGCCGCCAAAGCGGCTGAGAGTTTTGATGTCGCACTTTTCACTTTCGTCTCCTTTTCATGTTCACGGCCAGTGCGGTGGAAATTCAGTTCCGCCACCTGCCTTAAGGAGATGCGTATGAAATGGTGCGGGATGGCGCGTCATCAAAATTGGTGATTTCTGAAATAATTTCAATTTCTATGAGAGCGTGAGAGCCTACCGGCCCGCCCGCGCCCGCTCAATGGCAATCCCCAGCAGCGCCCGGTGCACAATGACCGCGCTCAGCCCGGACATTTTCCGGCTCTCCAAATTCGCAGTCTGAAGCTTGTCCAGCGTCTCGACAATCCAGCTCAGCCGCACCTTGCCGAGCGCGTTCTCGATCAGCGTCTTGCGCCCGAAAAACAGCGGCGGCCGCGCGCCGGCCACGGCGGCGGCCACGGTTTTGCCGTCCTGATCCACCTGCTTGCGCAAGACGGCGAGCTGATAGAACTGCTTCATTGCGGTGCGGATGAATTGATAGGGCGCGGTGCCGTTGGCGATGAGGCGGGCGAACTCGCGCTCGAAGGCGGCGACGTTTCCAGCGATCATGGCGTCCACCGCATCATCAACGGAGGATGCCGCCGCCTCCGCCACCGCTTCGCTCACATCCTCCAAATCTACCTGCTTCTTGTCCATCGCATAAAGCATCAGCTTGTTCAGCTCCTGCCGCGACGACATGCGGTCGCCGCCAAGGCTCTGTTTCAACAAAGCCCGCGCCTCAAGGCTGATGCCCTTGCCCGCGTTCGCCAGCTCCTCGTCGATCAGCCGGTCGAGCGCCCGCGCATCGTCGCTGTAACAGGGCAGCGCCATCGCCGCTTGCGCGCCCTCAATCAGCGTGCGCAGCAGCGCGGTCTTCTTCAGATCGTCCGCCTCGATCAGCACCGTGCAGCCAACCGGCGGATTTTCGGTGAGATGCCGCACGGCATCGACGAACTTCTTGTCGTTCGACCCGCCCTTTACCCAGATCAGCCGGTCGCCGCCGAACATGGAGAGCGTGCCGGCCTCGTCCATCAGCCGTCCGGGGTCCTCGCTGATGGCGTCCGCGCTCATCGAGATGAGCGAAAACGGATCATCCAGCGCCACGCCGGACGTCTTGGCAATTGCAGCCGCCCGCTCGCTCACCAGCCCCCGGTCAGGGCCATAGACGAGGAATATCTGCCAGGCGCTTTCGTCGCGCCGCGCAGGAACTGGTCGACTTCATGGGCTTTCTTCTGGGCCATGCGCGCGGCCTAGCACATCAGATTGAGCGGATGAAAGATGATTCAGCCCGCCGCAAACTTCCGCTGACGCTCATTGAGCATTTCCCGCACCGATTCCCACAGCAGCGAGAACGACTGGAAGCCCTCGTCGGTGATTTCGTCGGTGTCGAGCGCCACAACAATGGCCCGCAATATCTGGTTATGCTCATCACGGATCGCCTCCAGTTCCGAGGCGGCGTCAGACGCGGCGATGCGGTCGGACAGCGTCAGCAGCTGGTGGTTATATTTGTCGGCGCGGTTCTTCTGCTTCTTCGAGAACCGCGCCCGAAGCGCCACCAGCCCCGAGCCGAGCATTGCCGCCAGCGTCAGGCCAAGCGCCAGCTCATTGGAATGCGCCGTCACAAAGCCCGGCTTTTCCCGGTCGTAGTAGGCCTGTGCGCCGGGATGCAGCGCCGTGGTGAGGCCCAGTCCCAGCTCCGGCTGGCGGATCGAGGCGGCGAGCGGGAAGCGGATGATGAGGTCAAGCCTGTGGTCGAACAGGAACGAGGTCAGTTCGCGCACCGCGTCGTCCGGCACATCGGCGCGGGCGACGAGGATGCGGTCCACCACCGCCGTGGGCGTGTCGCTCGCCGGCACGCTGCCCGCGCCGACAAACGCGCCAAGCGGAATCCGGCCCGGCCGCAGGAATGGCCGCTTCAGCGCCATCGCCTCGGCCTGCGCGACCGGCAGATAACGCAGCGCCTTGCCGCGCAGCTGCGCATCCTCAAACAAGGCCAGAAGCGAGGGATCGCGCAGCGAGCGCACAGTGAAAATGCCGTCATAAAGCCCCGAAATCAACCCCTTGCGCGCTGCCTCAAACGGCATCGCCTTCCACGAAATGTTCTCAAACTTCAGATCATAATGATCGGCGACGGTAAAAAACGAGCGCAGCGCGTCAGTGCCGAATTCCGGCACGGCGATGCGCAGGCCCTGAATATCGCGGAAATCATACGCCTTGCTGTCGCCCGCCACGATCATCTGGAAATAGTCCGGGTAGAGCAGCGAAACCATCTGGATGTCGCTGACCAAGGGCGTGTCGGCGCGGATGACAGCGAGCGACACATCGAGATGATTGAGCAGCGACACGCTTTGCGACGGATCGCGCGTCTCGCGCACCGAAAGCCGGATTTTCTTGGAACCGCGGTTCACCACATCGGCCACCTCGCGCATCAGGGCATAGGAATCGCTGGAGCGCGGCCCGGCCCCGACGATCAGGCTGACGGGCTCATTCGCCGCCCGGCCGGAGAGAAAATAATATCCGCCGCCAAACAGCAGAAGCGCCGCCAGCGCCGCCGCCCAGGAATAGCGCGCCAGCCGGTCCTGCGACGAAGCCCGGTTCGCGCCCGGTTCCGGTTTGGTCTCAGTCTCAGCCAAAGCGCGGCGCCCCAGTTTCATGCCCGGCGCGACAATAGTGTGATTCGGGGGAACGGCAACTCCCGGCAGCGGGTTGCACATATATACAAAATAATGTATCGCGTGAAAATGCGTTCCAAGCCGCTTGAATTCAGGGGCAGCTCACTGGCAGATTTACGCGCCTTTCCCGCTTCGGCGCGGCGGGAGGCGGGTTTCCAGCTTGATCAGGTGCAATCGGGGAAATTTCCCAGCAACTGGAAACCGATGGCGTCAATTGGGAGCGGTGTGAACGAGATCCGCATCCGAGACGACAATGGCGCGTTCCGGGTCATTTATGTGGCAAAGTTTGAAGAAGGCGTTTTCGTTCTGCACTGCTTTACAAAGAAGACGCAGAAAACTGGGAAGCCGGACCTGGAAACAGCTGCCAAACGCTATCGGGAATTGAAAACGGAGCTGATGAAATGAGCAATGAAAGATTTGACAGCGTCTGGGATGCAATTGAGGAAACGCCTGCCCAGGCGGAGAACATGAAGCTGCGTTCGGCATTGATGATGGCTCTTCAAGAACACTTTGCTCAGAACAAATTGAGCCAGTCGCAAATCGCCAAGCTGCTTGGCGTCACGCAGCCGCGCGTGTCTGACCTCATGCGCGGCAAGATCGACATTTTTGGCTTGGACACACTGGTCAACATGGCCTCAAACGCAGGCTTGCAGCTCGAGCTTCGGGTCTCAGAAGCCGCCTGAAAAACAGACAAGCCCGCCCGATGGATATTTCAAAACAGCAGCAGGCGATACTCGCCAAATATCCTGAGCTTAAAGGCTCGGTCTTCACGGCTGTGGACGTAGGCTGGGACTCGCTTGCCATCGATGCCGATGACGAGCTGATCTTCAAGTTTCCCAAGAATCCGGAGGCGGAAGCGCGGCTGCGCAAGGAGGTCCGCTTCCTCGAAATCATAAGGCCGGCCGTTTCCATTCCCGTGCCGGAAATGAAACTGCACGACGGCCCGCCGGTCTTCTCCGCGCACCACAAACTCAAGGGCAGCTATCTGCTGACTGACGGCTATGCGAAACTGCCAGACGCGCAACGGCGGGACACGGCCGAAAAGCTCGCCCTGTTCTACGCCGAGCTGCACGGCATCAGCAGCAGCCGCATGGCGCAAGCCGGCGCTCTGCCGCTGCCGCCGTGGCGGCAGCCAGAAGACATTCTCGAAAAAGCTCTGCCCCATATCGCGCCCGAACATCATGACTGGGCACGCGAAACGCTGGACGCATGGGCGGACCTGCCCGACGATCCGCACGGCACTGTGTTCGGCTTTTACGATGGGCACGGCTGGAACATGGCGTTTGACCATCAGCGCGGCGTCCTCAACGGCATCTACGATTTCGCCGACGCCGGCATCGGCCCGCTGCAGCAGGATTTCATCTATTCAAGCTTCATCGACGAAGACCTGACGCTCCGCGTCATCGCCGCTTACGGGCGCATCACCGGAAAAGACATCGACCGGCGGCGCGTCGACGTGCTGACCGGCGCCTACCGCCTGCACGAGCTTGCGAATATTGCCCACGATCCGCCGCAAATCCCGCATGCGCGCGCCAATGTCGAACAATGGGCGCGGCGGAAATGAATGACCTGAAAAGCAAAAACGGCCCCGAAGGACCGTTTTGAACGCTGAATTCTTGAGAAGAATTTGGAGCGGGCGAAGGGATTCGAACCCTCGACCCTAACCTTGGCAAGGTTATGCTCTACCCCTGAGCTACACCCGCTCGACACGGCTTTTGGCCGCAGCGGCTGCTATATGGCGGAAGAGGGCCGGGATTGCAACAGGGAATCAGCCGCATTTTTGCTTGAGACGCAGGCGCGCAGCCGGTAGAGCCTCGCGGCAGGAACTTCTGGAAAGAAATCAAAATGCCGCTGAACATGCAGCAATTGCTGGATTATCTCCAAACCTTGAATATTTCCGTGTCAACAATCCAGCATCCGCCCCTCCACACCGTCGCCGATTCCAAGCTGCTGCGCGGCGAAATTCCCGGCGGGCACACGAAAAACCTGTTCCTCAAAGACCGCAAAGACCAGTATTTCCTCCTCACTGTGGATGAAGACGCAATCGTTGACCTGAAAACCATCCATCTGGTGATCGGGGCGGCGGGGAAAGTGTCGTTTGGCAGGGCTGAGGCCCTGTTGGAACTGCTTGGCGTTGTCCCCGGCGCTGTGACTGTGTTCGGGGCCGTGAATGACAAAGAGGGCAAGGTGAAAGTGTTTCTGGATGCGGGCTTGATGGCAAATGACGTCGTCAACGGCCATCCGCTCGTCAATGATGCGACGACGTCAATTGCGGCGGCGGACCTGATAAAGTTCCTGAATGCCACCGGCCATCAGCCGAACATCTTGAAATTGACCGCATAAAGGCCGATTTGGCATACTATACAATGAAATCACGCGAAAGCTTTGACGATGACCAGCGATAATCCCTACGCCTCCGCCAACAATTATGCGCCCGACGCCTCTTATGCGGCGGCCGCGCCCGCCGAAGCGGCTGCAGTGACGGACTTCAAGGACGTAACAACAGCGAGCTTTGCCGCAGACGTGCTCGCCGCCTCGCGCCAGACGCCGGTTCTGGTGGATTTCTGGGCGCCTTGGTGCGGGCCGTGCAAGCAGCTGGCGCCTTATCTCGAAAAGGCGGTCCGCGATTCGGGCGGCCGCGTCGTGCTGGTCAAGATGAACATTGACGACCATCCAAGCATTCCCGGCCAGCTCGGCATCCAGTCAATTCCCGCTGTGATCGCTTTCAAGGGCGGCAAGCCCGTGGACGGGTTCATGGGCGCGCAGCCGGAGGGCAAGATCGTCGAGTTCATCAACCGCGTCGCAGGACCCGGCGAGACCGAGCTGCAGTTCGCCGAATATCTGAAAACCGCGCAGGAAAAGCTGGCCTCGGGCGAAATTGACTCGGCAATGGAAATTTTCTCCGTACTCCTCGAGCAGGACCCGGACAATCAGGAGGCCGCGATCGGCCTCGCCTCTTGCCTGTGTGACCTGAACGATCTGGCCGCCGCCAAGGAGATTGCGGAGAAAATCAGCGATGACGGCAGGAAGCTGCCGTCTTTCACCGCCTTGCAGGCCAAGATGACGCTGGCCGAACAGGTGGCGCTGCTCGGAGATCCGCATGAATTCGAGCAGCGCCTCGCCGCCGACCCGAAGGATCATCAGGCGCGCTACGATCTTGCCATGGTGGAAAACGCCAGAGGCAACCGCGACGCCGCCGCCGATCATCTGTTGCACATTATCCGCACCGACCGGACATGGAACGAAGACGGCGCGCGCAAGCAGCTTTTGCAATTGTTCGACGCGTGGGGTCCGGCGGACCCTGCCTCGCTTTCCGCGCGGCGCAAGCTCTCGTCGGCTTTGTTTTCTTAAAGCCCTTGAGTTAAGGGTGGCCAGCGCCATTTAACTGGCATGACAGGACTTACTGAAATGCGCGTTGGCATCAAATCCTATGTGAAGCAAACGGACTTTCCGGACATTGTTCCGGTGTTTCCGCTGTCTTCCGCCTTGCTTCTGCCCGGCGGGCAGATGCCGCTGAACATTTTTGAGCCGCGCTATATGGCGATGGTCGATGAGGCGTTGGCGGGCAACCGGATGATCGGCATGGTGCAGCCCTCTTTTGCGGACAAGAACGAGCAGCGCGAGACGCCGGAACTGTGCGAGGTGGGCTGCCTTGGCCGCATCACGCATTTTGCCGAAGTGGATGACGGCCGCTACCATATAACGCTGACGGGCGTCAGCCGATTCCGCATCGAAGAAGAGCTGCCGGTCAACACCGCGTTCCGCCAATGCAAAGTGCGGCCCTTTCTAAGCGATTTGGAGCCGGAAAAAGGCGCTGAGAACGTTGACCGCCAGCAGCTGTTAAAAGCCTTCAAAGACTATCTCGACGCCAATGGCATGGATGCCGACTGGGAAAGCGTCGGCCGCGCCAACACGGCGATCCTGGTCAACGCGCTGTCGATGATGTCGCCCTATGGCCCGGCGGAAAAACAGGCGCTGCTTGAGGCCCCGGACCTGAAAACCCGCGCCGACACGCTTATCGCCATTACTGAGATCAGCCTCGCCCGCAAGGGCGACACAGGCTCCAACCTGCAATAGGAGCGGACGGTGCCTGACAACGCGCAAGCAGCCATCGATCCAAAAATGCTGGATCTGCTTGTCTGCCCGCTGACCAAGGGCGCGCTGACTTTTGACCGGGAGAAAAACGAGCTGGTGTCAAAGCGCGCCAAACTCGCCTTCCCGATCCGCAACGGCATTCCCATTCTGCTGCCGTCCGAGGCGCGCGAGATCGAGGGATAGAGGCCAGCTTATCCTAACATGTCCTTGAAGAAGGCGTCCGGCCCCTCCGCCTCAACCAGTTTCTTCCCCTCGATCACCCAGAAGCGGTTACCCGCATTCCGCACAAATGTCCGGTCGTGCGACACAAGAAGACACGCCGCCTCATTTTCAATCAGCTCCGTCTCAAGCGCCTCCTGTCCCTCAATGTCTAGATGGTTCGTCGGCTCGTCCAACAGGTAAAAGTTCGGCCGCTCCAGCCGCAGCACCAGCATTGCGAGCCGCGCCTTCTGGCCGCCGGACAGCGCTGACATCCGCGTGGTTTGCAAATCAAACCCGATGCCCGCCCCGGCCAGCAGCGACCGCGCCTGCGGGTCGCTGAGCTCAAACCGCTTGATCAAAGCGGCCAGCGGCGTCGCGTCACGTTCGAGATGCGACAGGCTCTGATCGGCATGGCCGAGAATGATTGTCGGAACAGTCTTGACCGCATTCACGCCGCCTTGGCTTATCGCCCGCTCAATCATCGCCATCAGCATCGTCTTGCCACTGCCGTTCGGTCCGAGCAGCACGATCCTGTCGCCCCGGTTGATCCAGATATTGCCAGTCCTGAGCAGAAGACGGCCATCGGGCGTCGTCACTTCCGCATTTTCCAAACTCACCAGCGCCTTGGCATGTGTGCCGCTGGCGCTGAGCTTGATCTTCCCGGCCGACCGCTCCTGAAACGCCGGCCGCGCCGCATTTTCCAGTTTCTCGGCGCGCTCTTTCAATTGTTTGGTTTTCACCACCAGAAGATCCGAGCCGGAATTGATGCCGATATTCTTCAGCTTTGCCGCCTGCCGCCGCAGCTGCTGCGCCTGCTTCATGTCGTTGCCGAACCGCCGCTCCTCCGCCGCGTCCGACTGCGCCAGCGCCTCCCGCGCAGATGAATAGGGCAGCGCAACAATCTGCGAGCCGGTCTTGCGCAGAAACAGCGTTTTGTTTGTCACTGCGTCAAGAAAAGCCCTGTCATGGCTCGCCACAATGAAAGGCGTGCTGCGGGCAATCGTCGCCAGCCAGTTCTGCAGGAAGCCGATGCGCGACAGGTCAAGATGGTTGGTCGGTTCATCCATCAGGAGAAGGTCGGGTTCCGTCACCCAGACACGCGCCAGAAGCGCCGACCGCTGCCAGCCGCCGCTGAGTTCGCCAAGCTTCCGATCCCGCAATTCATCGGGAACGGCCAACTCGTCCAGCGTCACATCGACGCGCCAGCTCTCCGAGTCCGCCTGATCCACCGCCAATGCGCCAAGCGCCGCATCGCGGAAGGTCACTTGCAGCATTTCAACCGGAACGTCCTGCCCGACAAACCCAACCCGCAGACCGCGCGCCCGGGTCAAATCACCTGTTGTCTGGTCCAAAGTTCCAGCAAGGCAGCGCAGCAGTGTGGACTTGCCTCGCCCGTTAGCGGCGACAAGCCCCATGCGGTCATTTTTGCTGACTGTGAAGGAGAGATCGGAGAATAGCGGCGCGCCGAGCGTGACGCCAAGGTCTTTGAGAGTGATGAGTGTCATGGGTCGTAGCCTGATCTTTGGAGAACGCCGCTGTCACATGGACAGCTGGCCGGATCGGGCAGACCGGTTGTTAAGCCTTGGCTAATCTTTCCGGTCAGCCCCGCAACAATGTGTGCGGGGCAAAAACAGGGCCATATTTTTGATCGCGTGCATGAAGCAAAACTGCGACCCTCCTGATTGGTGTGGATGCGCTAAGACGGTAGCGCCGGACGCCGTGCGTTGCAACCAGATTTCTGCCCATTCCGGGCTCTGCCGAGGCGGCTCTCCAAATGGCCCCTAGGCCATGCCCAGCGCATTCTTGTACAGGTCGAGGATCGTCTCCTCCTCCTGCCGCTCGGCCTGGTCCTTTTTGCGCAGGCGCACGATGGTGCGCACGGCCTTGGTGTCAAACCCGGTGCCTTTCAGCTCCGCATAGACTTCCTTGATGTCTTCCGCGATGGTCTTCTTGTCTTCCTCGAGCCGCTCGATGCGCTCGACAAAGGCCCGCAGCTGTCCTGCCGCCACCGTTGAGCCGCCCTCTTCCATTACTTCGTCCGCCATCGCCATCTCTCCTTGAAACTGAAACAGGCGACTCACGGCACGCCTTGAAGGCCGCTTCGATGCCTCAGGCGGGCAAGCGGGTCAAGGCATGGCGCGGCTGCCGAAATGCTGAATCTCGTGTCTTCCCGGCAGCGCATTGAGCTTTGCCAGCATAGGCGCAAGCCTTTTCGCCCATTCCTCAATACCCTGTTCCGACGAAATCAAATCCTGCCGCACCTCAATCAATGCGTGGGCAATGCCTTGCGCCGTGCAAATCTCGTGCAGCGTGTCGCCATGCAGCGCCCCGTCATAGGGCTCATTGTCGCCGACAATCAGCCCCGGCTCTGCCCGCAGCATGTCGATCAGAGGGGCTGCCGCTCTCGGATCCTTGTCCCACAGCATTCCCACATGCCACGGACGGACCTTGCCGCTCATGGCCGGGGTGAAGGAATGCACCGAAATCACCATCGGCGGCGCGCCGGCCTTCTCATGCATGTCGGCGGCCATCCGCCGGACGCTTTGACGGAACGGCCGAAAGTAGTTTTCCATCCGCCTGCCGCGCTCTTCCTCCGTAAGCGGATAATTGCCGGGAATGACAGCGCCATCATAGAGCTGGCGGATCAGGGTCGGGTCGTCTTCGCCCCGGTTCGGATCAATCAAAAGCCGCGAGAACCGCGCCATCACAGCCGGACAGCCAAGGCTTTCCGCCAAGCTGCGGGTCAGGCCTTCGACGCCGATGTCATAGGCGATATGCCGGTCAAACTGCGCCTCATCGAGCCCCAGCCGTCCATATTCATCGGGCAAATGCCGCATGGCATGGTCGGCAATCAGCAAAATGCCGCTGTCCAGTCCGCCGCTGATGATCTCAACCGGTTCAAATGTCCCCAAACTCATTGCCCATGTTTCATCACGAAATGCCGCAAAGCAAGCACTGCGGCGGCACGTGGGCAATTTGCCTGTTGACCGGCAATTCCCCAGAGTCAAATCGATTGGATCATGCGTTGACATGGGAGCCGAACTTCTCGAAAAGGTAGCCAAATCAACTTTCCATCATTGCAACATTGGCGCAGGGCTGAAACATGAACTTGTGGAACAGGCGGAGTTTCTTTCGCATGCTTCTGACCGTTCCCTTGGCGGCGGTGCCGCTTTTCCTGCTTTTTTCAATATCGGCGCGCGCTGATTTCCGTGTCTGCAACGCCACGCAGAATCTGGTTGGCGTTTCCATAGGCTACCGCGCCAAGTCCGGCTGGATCACCGAAGGCTGGTGGATTGTGGACGGCTCGACCTGCAAAACGCTTGTCGAAGGCCCGCTCGCCTCCCGCTACTACTATCTCTTCGCCGAGGACGCCGAGCGCGGCGCTTTGTGGGAAGGACCGGTGAAAATGTGCATCGCCGAAAAGGAATTCAAAATCGCCGGCATCAATGACTGCTTCGCACGAGGCTATCAGCGCGCCGGATTTCAGGAATATGACACGGGTCAGCAGTCGAGCTGGATGGTCCAGCTGACCGACGGCCCTCAAACAGGCGCAGTTCAGACGCCGGGAACCCCCGCTCAATGAGAAGAAACCGTAAAGTGAAAATTCTGGCGACAGTGGGTCCGGCCTCGTCAGAGGAGCCGATGCTGCGCAAGCTGTTTGAAGCCGGCGCCGATGTGTTCCGCATCAATATGAGCCATTCCTCGCATGATCTGATGCGCGAGCTGGTCAAGCGCATCCGCAATGTCGAAGTCGCGGTCAAGCGCCCGATCGGCATTCTCTGCGATTTGCAGGGCCCAAAATTGCGCGTCGGCAAGTTTGAGAACGTCAAGGTTGAACTGACCGCCGGCCAGACATTCACGCTGGATGATAATCCGGCCCCCGGCAACAATGTGCGCGTCCACCTGCCGCATCCGGAAATATTGCAGTCCGTGCAGCCCGGCCACCGGCTGCTGATCGACGACGGTAAGCTCAACCTTCTGGCCGAAGCCAGTGACGGCAAATCCATCCGCTGCAAAGTGGTTTCCGGCTCAGTCATCTCCGACAAGAAGGGCGTGAGCCTTCCGGACACGGTGCTGCCCGTCGGCGCGCTGACCGACAAGGACCGCGCCGATCTCGACGCATGCCTGCTTGAGGACATTGACTGGATCGCCCTGTCCTTCGTCCAGCGGCCTGAGGACGTCGCCGAAGTGCGCAAGATCGCCGCCGGCCGCGCCGCCGTCATGTCCAAGCTCGAAAAGCCACAGGCAATCGAAAGACTGGCGGAAATCATCGAGATTTCCGACGCGCTTATGGTGGCGCGCGGCGATCTTGGCGTTGAGATGCCGCTGGAGGCCGTGCCCGGCATCCAGAAGCAGATCACCCGCGCCGCAAGACGCGCCGGCAAGCCGGTGGTGGTCGCCACGCAGATGCTGGAATCGATGATCACCGCCGCCGTGCCGACCCGCGCCGAAGTCTCGGACGTCGCCACCGCTGTGTTCGAAGGCGCGGATGCTGTGATGCTCTCCGCAGAGTCCGCCTCCGGCGCTTATCCGATCGAGGCCGTTTCCACCATGGCCCGCATCGCCGAAAACGTCGAGCGCGACCCGCTCTACCCGGGCATCATCAACGCCCAGCGCTCCGAGCCCGAAGCCACGTCCGCCGACGGCATCGCGCTTGCCTCGCGCCAGATCGCCGAGACACTGAACCTTGCCGCCATCGTCGCTTACACCGCTTCGGGCACGACGGGCCTCAGAGCCGCCCGCGAGCGCCCGCGCATGCCGGTCATCGCTTTGTCTCCAATCCTGAAAACCGCCCGCCGCTTGGCGCTGGTGTGGGGCACGCATTGTGTGGTGACAGAAGACGCCAACGACCTTGACGACATGGTCGACCGCGCCTGCCGCATCGCCCGCGACGAAGGCTTCGCTCAGCCCGGCGACCGCATCATCATCACAGCCGGAGTGCCGCTGCGGACGCCGGGTTCGACAAACATGCTGCGCATTGCTTATGTCGGACAGGACGGCGGCGGCAGGTAAGCTTCAGGGGCCACATGACTGCCCCTTCCTCGCGGCGCCTCCCCTGCGCACTGACATTTGATCACCCGGTCCCATGCGAGCGGCGGCGTAATCCCCGTGCGAATCCGCTGGCACAGCTCTTGCTCCAAACAGTCTTGCAATCTGTTTGGGGGCCGGATGTATCAAATCGAGACAAGTTTTGCGCCCGGGTCGATTCTCGGCGAGCAAATTTTGGTCACGGGTGGCGCAGGCTTTATCGGCGCGCATCTCGTTGCGCATCTGCTTGTGGAGTTCCCGGCGGCGCGCATAAAGGTCATCGACAGCTTGACCTACGCCGGCGACTTGAACCGCCTCAATCATTCCATGCGGTCCGGGCGCATTTCGTTCGCATATGGTTGTGTCACCGACGAACAATTCATCTGCAAAGCCATGCGCGGTGTGGACATGGTCTTCCACCTTGCCGCTGAATCACACGTCAGCCATTCCTTTTTCGCGCCTGAGCTTTTTGACAAGACCAACCGCGTTGGCACGGCGCTGGTGATGCAAGGCGCTTTGAAGGAGGGCGTCGGACTTGTGCTCCACGTCAGCACGGATGAAGTCTATGGAACGCGGTTTGCGCCCGCTTGCGAAGATGCCCCAATGACGCCATCATCTCCCTACGCTGTGTCAAAGGCGGCGGCGGAAGCCGAAGTTGGCCGCGCGCGCCTCTGCGGGCTTGACGTGCGCGTGGTGCGGCCAAGCAACATTGTCGGGACCGGACAAAACGCCGAAAAGCTTCTGCCCAAATTTCTTGGACTCTGCCTCGCTGGACAGCCATTCCAGCTGGAAGGCGACGGATATCAGCAAAGAACCTTTCTGCCCGTCGCAGACTTCTGCAATGCGGTCACCAAAGTGGTGCGTGACGGCGAAACGAACGGCACTTACAATATCTGCGGCCGTGAAACCAAATCTGTCCGGGAAGTCGCTGCGCTGATTGCAGAAAAATGCCAGCGACCGTTGAAATTTCAGCACATTGAGGACAGGCCGGTCAACGATCAGGCTTATGCGATGAATTCAAGCAAGCTCGCCTCGCTGGGCTGGAGACAGGAAGGGTCGCTCGCTGCGGAGATCGACAAGATAATCGCGCCCTATCGAATGGCGCCAGCCACAGCTGCGCACACGCTCGTGCCGCAGGACGAGTTTCTCGAAACTCATCCCAGCGAAGTGAAATTTCATCAGCCGCACCGCGCCCGTGAAGAGCAAACCTATCTGGCGCAGGCGATGTCCGCACAACGCTTTTCCGGCGGCGGGACGCAAACCGAGAAGGCGGAGAGTGACCTTGAAAATCTCACTGGCGCGGGCAAGGTCTGGCTCACACATTCCTGCACTGGCGCAATGGAAGTCGCCGCCCTCGCGCTTAATCTTGGACCAGGCGACGAAGTGATCGTTCCCGCTTTCACATTCTGCGCCACAGCGACTGCCTTCGCCCGCACTGGTGCGAGGCTGATCTTCTGCGACATCGATCCGGCGACCATGATGATCGACGCAGATGATTTACAACGGTGCTTCACACAAAACACAAAAGCTGTCGCGGTCGTCCATTACGGCGGCGCCTCGGCCGACATGGAGAAAATCGCCGCGCGCTGCGCCAACCGGGGCATTCATCTCATTGAAGACGCCGCGCAGGCGATGGGCGTCACTTTGAATGGCAAAGCGCTTGGCACATTCGGCCTGTTCGGCGCGATCTCGTTTCATGACACAAAGGTTATTCACTGTGGGCAAGGCGGAGCGCTTCTGGTGAACTCCGCTGATCCAGCGCTCCTTTCCCGTATCGAGTGCATCATGAACAAGGGCACGGACTATGCCCGCATGCGCGCCGGGCTTGCGGATCACTATGAATGGACCGGCCCCGGTTCAAGCTTCAGGCCAACCGAGTATCAGGCTGCGGTCCTGCGCGCGCAGCTTCAGGACCTTGATGAGGTCATTGCAATGCGGACCAGGCTGGCGGGCCATTATGAGAAAGCGCTCGGCAAAAGGACAAAGCCATTTCAACTGCTGAAAGCCTGCGTAAGGGTCCGGTCCAATCACCACATTATCGGGCTCATGCTTGAAAGTGAGCGAGCGGCGGCCGGCCTTCTGGCGCATCTGGCGTCGCACAAAGTCAACGCGCAGCGCCACTACGCGCCTTTGAACACGTCGCCGGAGGCAGTCCGCAGAGGCGAAAACCGTTCCTGTCCCAATGCCGAAGCAAGCTGGAATCGTCTTGTCAGATTGCCGATTCACACGTCGATGTCAGTAGGCGATGCTGAGCGCATTGCAGATCTGGTGCAGGAATGGGCCACTTGGGACGCGCATCAAGCCAAGACGCGGGCGCCGTTCAGCAGCCATTTTTCCCCGCCGCCGCAATCCTCGCCTCCGCCGCCCGCGCAGCGGCTTGCAAGTCCCGCTCGGCGCCGTTGATCTTCTCAATGGCCATAACAGCGATCTCCGGCACGACATACTCCGGCTTGTGGCCAAGTCCTTCGATCCAAACCAGCTCGGAGCCGGCGATGTCGCGGGCCAAACCCTTTGAGTGGATTTCCTCAAGCACGACCGTGTCGCCGTCGCCGGTGATGATGACAGTTGGCGTTCTGATCTCACTGTAGCGGGGCGCGGCCCTCGCCGTGTAGTCCCACAGCCCGGCCACATCTTCGGCATTGGCGCGAAAGGCCGCGGGCCGCAGCACCAGCGGGATCAGGGCTTTTTCGATATAGCCGTCCGGCATGTCGTTCGGGCAGAACACGCCGGCGGACGCCGCCTGCATCCGCGCCTGCCCGGCGGGAAGCGTGAGGGTTTCGGTGAACATCCGGCCTATGACAGACACCATCGACAGATCGTAATACCATTGCGTTTTTTTGTCGGGCCAAGGATGCGTCGCCGCCGCCATCAGGACAAGGCCGCGCATCTTCTCCGGATGGCTGAGCGCCAGCGCCGTGGCCACGGAGCCGCCGAAGGAATGCGCCACGATGATGGCATCCTTGATCTTCAGCTCATCCATCAGGGCTGAGATAGTTTCGGCCTGCAGCTCCTGTGTGTTGTTGCCCGCGCCGCGCTCCGACCAGCCATGACCGGGCCGGTCGAAAAACAGCAGATCCCCGCGGCTTTCAAGCAGCGGCCGGAGAGGGATCATCTGGTCGTTCAAATTGGCGCTGGCGCCGTGAATGAAGACAATTGGCGGCAGGTCGGAATTGGGGCCCGCACGCACATGCACATAATGCAGCCGCGCGCCATTGATCTCAATGAACTTGCCGACGGGCGGATAGTATCTCTCGATCTTTGCCGCGCCCCAGCGCGTCAGGATAAAGAGAACAAGCAGAACCGCTATCAGGAGTGCAACAAGGGCAATCAGGACTTTCAGAGCTGGCTCCCCGAAAGCTCTTCCGTGAGGTCGCCGACCTGTTTCTGCACCGCGCGCATCATCGGGTAGACGTCCAGCGCCCGCTCATAGGCCTTCAGCGCCAGCTCCTTGCGCTCCAGCGCCAGGAATATGTGTCCCATGCCCGCCAGCGCGCCGAAATGGCGCGGCTCGAGCTGCAGCGTTTTTTCGATGTCGGCCATCGACTTCGAATAATTGTTCATCATGAAATGCAATGTCGCGCGCCTGTTCCAGCCTTCGGAATAGGTTGGCTTCAAGACGACGACCTGATCGAGAAAATCCAGCGCAACCGGAAACTTCTGCATATCCATGGCATTCTGTGACCATGCCATCAGGAGATTGATCGAATCGCTTTCAGAATTGTTCCACGATTCCCAAATTCTGTTGGCAACACCTTCGGCGACGGCCTGGCTCTTGGCTTTTTTCAGATCAGAGAAAAGCGCGTCGAGCTTCTGCGCTTTAGTGAGGATCGGCTGCGGATTCTCGACGGGAACGCTTGCTCCGTCCGCGCCATTGGCGGGCAGCGCCGGAAGAAGGGCTAAGACAAGGGCGGTGGAAAAAGCAAATCGCATGCGCAAGAAACTAGTCTTCGCACACGCCGCGTCAATTGCAAATTCTCGTGAAGAGACAGACCAGCCGGAAATTAACCTTGGCGCGCCTTGAAGCGCGGGGCGGTCTTGTTGATAATGTAGACGCGGCCCTTGCGGCGCACCAGCTGATTGTCCCGGTGGCGGCCCTTGAGCGCCTTCAGCGAATTCTTGACTTTCATGTTCTTGGCCGTTCTTTGCTATGTCTCGAAAGGGAAGCGAAAACGCGCCCCGGAGGCGCGCCTGAAATGTGGCAGTGCCATAAACGAAGAGGTCGAGGGATGTCAACTGTGGACCGGCGAACAAAATGATCCGCCTGAACTCAAGCCCTCAACTCAAGCCCTGAGTTCAGGCGATGTGACGCAGCGCGGTCCATGTTTGACGGGGGCACATTTCGCGCCATGGCGGCAGCCGGCTTTTACCCTCCAAGCCGCTTCCGTTTGCGCCGTCCATCTCCATCCCCTATATCCGCCCCAATCGAGAGAGGCATTCATGGCGCGCAGTGATCAGACCGGCGATTGGGGATCGCGCTACTCACCCTCGCTCGGCGAGTTTGAATCGCTGGTGCTGGAGGCCTATGCGCATCTGCCGGACCAGTTCCGGGCGCTGACCGGCGATGTCATCATCGTCATTGAGGATTTTCCCTCCGAAGAAATTATGGACGATCTGTCGCTCGAGACAGAGTTTGACCTTCTCGGCCTGTTCGAGGGCCGCCCCGTTGGCGAGATCGTCAATCCGCAGACCGGCGAAGGCGCCAACAAGGTGAGCCTTTTCCGCCGCGCCATTCTCGACTATTGGGCTGAGAATGAGGAGACGCTCGGCGAGATTGTCACCCACGTCCTCATCCACGAAATAGGCCACCATTTCGGCCTGAGTGATGATGACATGGAGAAGCTGGAGATGGAGGCCTAGGGCCACCGGTGTTGGAGGAAGCGCCGCTGCCGCATGGGCGGAACGCGGCGGCGCAGCAAAACTGGGGGATGAAGGTTTTTAAAATAAAAAATAATATCGTTAAATATTAATGGCTTATCATCTTTCTGCGTGGATAAGTCACGATTTTTGTCCTCGCCCCGGATTTCTCCCGCATACTTGTCCCGCTGCTCTCATGGGGACCGGATGATCACCGGCATTCGGGAGGGCGGGCGGCCTATGGCGGCGGACGGCAGCGGTGCCGGACGCGGGCGGAGTTCCCTTAGCCATGTCCCTCCTGGCCTTCGCGCTTTTCGAAAGAAGAGCCCCATGCGCCAGCCCGGGCAAAAAGCCGTGACAGGGCGTGTGGCGAGCCACACCCATCATAGGTAAGTTCCATTCGGCAGGACCACACGCCCTGTACGTCCCTTGGAATTTCAATAATCAGACCGGAAACGGGGCGTGATAATGAGAATGGCCGTCCGGTCAATATTCCGACAGCCTCATCTCCGGCTTATAATCCACATCGGGCACTTCCCTCATGACCGCCTGTCCGCACACCATTCTGCCCTGCACCGGATCGAAGGCCAGCGTCGCATTGCCCTGCAGAAGCCAGCCCTTGTTCAGGGCGGCTGTTATCTTGTGGCAGAAATCGGAATCGTCGGGACCTGTGAGAAAGCGGTAAAGGATCATGGAGTGCATTCCTGCTGGGCAAGGCGTCTTTTCGAAGATTTTGTGCGTCATGGCAAGATCAACAGCTTGAAGCCTGCGTGGAAAACTGGTTCTGCTGAGGCGCGGAGCAAGCATGAAGCACTTTGACGTCATCATCATCGGCGGGGCGATCTCGGGCAGCGCCGTGGCCTGGCATCTGAAGCGGATGGGCTTTGACGGCTCAGTGGCGATTATCGAGCGCGATCCGACATTCAAACAGTCCGCCACCGCCCTCTCCTGCGCCGGCATCCGCCAGCAGTTCAGCGCGGCGGAAAACATCCGCCTGTCCATGGCCTCGCTCGCCATGATCCGCGCCATCAATGCGGCGCATGAAAGCCCGGTCATCTCACTGCGCGAGAACGGCTATCTCGTGCTGGCGTCCGAGGCGGGCATGCCAATCCTTGAAAAGAACCACGCCGTCCAGCGCGGCGAGAATGCCAGCGTCATCCTTGAGGACGCGGCGGCGCTTGCCCGGCGCTTTGACTGGCTGAACACGGAGGGGATCGCGGCGGGGTCACTCGGCACGGCGAATGAAGGCTGGTTCGACGCGGTCGGCCTGATGCAGCATTTCCGCTCTGACCTTAAGTCGGGCGGCGCGGAGCTGGTTACTGGCAAGGTCGCGGCAATCGCCAGAAGCGGCGCCAAGGTTGAGACTGTCGCGCTTGCCGACGGCACGCAGCTTTCCGCCGGCCATGTCGTCATCGCCGCTGGCCCGCAGGCCGGCGACGTCGCCGCGATGGCTGGTATCGCGCTTCCGGTCGAGCCGCGCAAACGCACTGTGTTCAACTTCAAAGCCGAGACGCACATTCCGGACATGCCACTCGTCGTCGATCCGTCCGGCGTCTATGTCCGTCCGGAAGGCGCTGGCTACATATCCGGCTCTTCACCGCCGGAAGACCAAGACGGGCGGGCGCGCGACGACGATTTCGACCCGGACTGGAACGAGTTCGAGGAGATCATCTGGCCCGCGCTCGCCAACCGCATCCCGGCCTTTGAGGCAATCAAATGCGAAGGCGCCTGGGCAGGGCATTATGACTACAACGCCCTCGACCAGAACGGCGTGATCGGCCCGCATCCGGACGTTCCCAACCTGCATTTCATCACCGGCTTTTCCGGCCACGGCGTGCAGCAGGCCCCCGCCGCCGGGCGCGCGGTGGCGGAGATGATTATGTTTGGCGAGTGCCGGACGATTGACTGCTCGGCCTTCTCCTTCGCCCGCATCGCGGAAAACCGGCCATTCTTCGAGTTGAACGTGATTTGACGCTTCACACCAGCCGCGCTATCCCTGCCGCATCGCAACCGTTCAGCACAGGGAGGATTGTTTTATGCCCATTGCCATCAACAGCCTGCCGGCTGGCCGGATCGTCTGCGTTTGACCGCCTGTCTGTGGTTCCGCTTTCCAAAACCTTGTCTTTCCCGCCAGCCCCTGCCCTGAACCCGCCGCCGCCACTTCGTGGCCGCGCGGCATTTCATTCATGCTGAATTCGGGATGACCAACTTGGAAACGCCAAGCGAAGACAAACTTGATCTCGCCGCCTATGGCTGGTCGGCGCACTTTCAACAAGCCGCAGACGCACTCAACCTCGGCAACACAATGCCTGTCCGCGTCGCCGCCGTGCACCGCGACGCGCTGGATGTGACGGGACCGGAATTCACCGGCCGCATCCAGCTCGCCTATCTGAAGCCCGGCGGCGATGACAATCCGACCGTCGGCGACTGGATCGCGCTCGACCGGACAACCATGCGCCTCGCCGCGCTTTATCCGCGAACAAGCCTGTTCAAACGCCGCAACGCCGGCAACACATCGCGCTCGCAATCGATCCTCGCCAATGTCGACACGGTGCTGATCGTCACCTCGGCCAATCTTGACTTCAACGTCGCAAGGCTGGAGCGCTATCTTGCGCTGGCCTTCGAAGCGGGCGTCACGCCGGTCATCGTCATCACCAAGGCCGATTTGGCAGAGGATGCGGAGAGCTACGCCGAAGCTGCCCGCGCCATGCGGCCAGACCTTGCGGTTCTGACAGTCAACGCCCGCAGCGCCGACGTTGCGGGATCGCTCTCCCTGTGGCTGGTCAAAGGCCAGACCATTGCCCTGATGGGCTCCTCCGGCGTCGGCAAGTCCACCCTGGTCAACGCGCTGATGGGCGAGAGCGTGCAGGACACAGGCGGCATCCGTGAAGATGACGCCAAGGGCCGCCACACGACGTCCGGCCGCTCGCTGCATCTATTGCCCTCCGGCGCATGGCTGATCGACACGCCGGGTATGCGCGAACTGCAGGTGGTGGACGTGGCGGACGGCATTGACGCGGTGTTCGACGACATCACTGCGCTGATCGCCCAGTGCCGCTTCTCCGACTGCGCCCATGTCAAAGAGCCCGGCTGCGCCGTGCGCGCCGCCATCGAGTGCGGCGAGCTTGATCCGGCCCGGCTGGAGCGGTTCCACAAGCTGCAGCGCGAGGAGCGGCACAACAGCGAGGCCGCCCATCAGGCCCATGCACGCGACAAGGCCTTTGGCCGCATGACCCGCAAAATCGGCGAGCACAAGACCAAACACATGAAGGACTGGTGAGGCCTTTGCTTGGCGCGTTTTCTCTTGTAGAGACGCGCCAAGCTTTTCCCCGAGAGACCAAGATGCAGAAATTCACCAAACTCACCGGCGTCGCCGCGCCTTTGCCGATCATCAATGTCGACACCGACATGATCATTCCGAAGGATTATCTGAAGACGATCAAGCGCACCGGCCTTGGCGTCGGCCTGTTCGCCGAGATGCGCTATCTTGATGACGGCGCGGAAAATCCGGATTTTGTCTTGAACAAAGCCGCTTGGCGCAAAGCGGAGATTCTTGTGGCGGGCGATAATTTCGGCTGCGGCTCAAGCCGCGAGCATGCGCCATGGGCGCTCCTCGATTTCGGCATCAAATGCGTGATCTCGACCTCTTTCGCCGACATTTTCTACAATAACTGCTTCAAGAACGGCATCCTGCCGATCACCGTGTCGCCGGAGGACTTGGACAAGCTGATGGACGACGCGCAGCGCGGCGCGAACGCAACGGTGACGGTGGATCTGGAGGCGCTGGAAATCCGCGGCCCTGATGGCGGCGTCATCAAATTCGACCTTGATGCCTTCAAGCGGCATTGCCTGTTGAATGGCCTCGATGATATTGGCCTGACGCTGGAGAAAGCGGCGAGCATTGCCGCGTTCGAGAAAAGCAATGCCGAGCGGCGGCCCTGGGCATGATGCCATTTATTCCCAAACGATTTGAAACGATCGCTTTTGGCTTACTCTTGTCAGCCCTGATGTCGTTTATCGTCTCTTTTATTGCCAATGCCATGGCCGTTGGAGCCTTAAGTGCCGGTTTCATCAGCATTTGGATGAAGTCCTGGCTGACAGCATGGGCGTTCGCTTTCCCCACGGTGCTGGTGGTCGCGCCGCTCGTTCGCCGCGTCCTGAAGAAGATTGTGGCTGAGGCGTGACAAGCCCGAAAAACCGCCGCCTCATCTCGACCGGCTCACCATTTGAGCGCGTGGCGGGCTACTCCCGCGCCGTTGTGCAGGGCGACTGGTGCCTCGTCTCTGGCACAACCGGCTATGACTATGCGTCGATGACCATGCCTGAAGACATTGTCAGCCAGACCCGAAATTGCCTTTCGACCATTGGCTCGGCGCTGAAGGAAGCGGGCTTTGCGTTTTCAGATGTTGTTCGGGCGCACTATTACATCACCGACCCGGCGCACGCCGACATCGTTTTTCCCATTCTCGGCGAGACTTTCGGCGAAATTCGCCCTGCGGCGACAATGATTGTCTGCCAGCTGATACGTCCAGAAATGAAGATTGAAATCGAAGTCACAGCGATGCGGCGATCAAGCTGACAAATTCTTAGACCGCCTCTTGACAGAACCTGTCATGAGAATTGTTCTCTTGGTCAAAAATACCCAATTTCCCAACATATTGCCGCATTGCAACAATGGGGCTTGAAATGTAATGTCTGACTCCCGACCTAGAGTCCGGACGAGCGCCGTTGCGCGCCATTGCGATGACTTCTGACAAACGAGAATTTTTGCGGCACAGGACGCTCTATGGCAAGTTTCAAATTTCACCGATTGGCTTCCTTCTTGGTTTTGATCGCGGCAGGCGCATGGGTGCTGACCGGCGAGTTTTCCGCCGTTGGCAGCCAGGCGCAGGAGAAGGCCGAGGCAGCGACGGTTAAACCTGTGGCGGAGGCGGCGCGCGCGCTGCGCACAGTGGCGGTCGTCACGCCGCCGCTCGCCGATCATTCAGTTTCAATCCGCGTCTCCGGTGTCACCGAACCAGACAAACGCGTCGCTCTCGCCGCCCGCGCCGGCGGCATCATCGCCAAGCTCCCCGTCAAGCAGGGCGACCGCGTCAAGGCAGGCGATCTGATCCTGTCGCTCGATGCGGAAGAGAAGAGGAGCATGGTGACGACTGCCGAGCAGACAGTCGCTCAGCGCAAGGCGGAGTCGGAAGCTGCGCAAAGCCTCGCCAAACGCGGCAATCTGCCGAAGCTGCAGCTCGATTCCGCCCGCAGCGCGCTGATGGGCGCGCAGTCGCAGCTCGACGCCGCCAAGGCCGAGCTTGAGCGGCTCGAAGTGATCGCGCCCTTTGACGGCGTGCTCGACAAGGTGGATGCGCAGAGCGGCAGCTCGGTGCAGCAGGGCGCGCCGGTCGCGACTCTGCTGTCGCTTGATCCGATCATCGCCGTCGGCGAAATTTCCGAGCGCAGCCTCGGTTCCGTCAAAATCGGCGGCAAGGCGCGGGTGCGCCTCGTCAACGGCGCGGAGACTGAAGGGACGATCCGTTACATTTCCAAGGAGGCGAACGCCCAGACCCGCACCTACCGCGTCGAAGTCGCCATCCCGAATGGCGATTTCAAAAATCCCGGCAGGCATGACCAGCGAAATCATGCTCTGGGCCGAGCCGGTGAAAGCCATTCAGGTGCCGCGCTCGGTCGTGACGCTCAGCGCTGACGGCGATTTTGGCGTGCGCGGCATCGACAAGGACAATAAGGCCTTCTTCCTGCCGGTCTCCCTGATCGACGACGCCACCAACGCGCTGGTGCTGACCGGCGTTCCGGACGGAACGCGTGTGATCGTCGCGGGCCAGGACTTCGTCAAGGACGGGGAAATCGTCAATCCAGTGGCGCCGACCGACGCGCAGATGAAGAAGCTGATCGGCGAAACCGCGCTGGCGCAGTAGGGGTTCTCCATGAGCAAGCTCATTGATCTGGCGATCCACAATGCGCGGCTGACCCTGTCGGTTCTGCTGTTCTTCCTCGTCGCCGGGCGCGCTCGCCTATCAGTCGATCCCGAAAGAGGCCGAGCCGGACATCCAGATTCCGATCATCTATGTCTCGCTCGGCTTCAACGGCATTTCGCCGGAAGATTCGGAGCGCCTGCTTTTGCGCCCAATGGAAGCGGCGCTGAAGAATATTAAGGACATCAAGGAAATGCGCTCCTCCGCCTTCCAGGGCGGAGGCTTTGTGCTGGTCGAGTTTCAGGCGGGCGCCGACCTATCCAACGCGCTCGAAGATGTGCGCTCGAAGGTCTCCGACGCCAAACGCGAGCTGCCGCAGGGCGCGGACGAGCCGTCGATCAACGAGGTCAATATTTCCGAGTTTCCGGTTCTGGTCGTCACGCTGTCGGGCGACGTGCCGGAGCGGGTTCTGGTCAAGGCCGGACGCGACTTGCGCGACCGCCTCAAGGACGTGGACGGCGTGCTCGATGCCAAGCTGCAGGGTGCGCGCGACGACCTGGTCGAAGTCATCATCGATCCGGTCAAGCTCTCCTCTTACGGACTGAAACTCGACCAGCTGGTCGGCGGCGTGGCGGCGGGCAACTCGCTGGTGGCGGCGGGCACGATTGAAGGCGCGGAGGGCAAATACGCCGTCAAGGTTCCCTCGCTGATCGAAACCATCGAGGATGTCGCCAACCTGCCCGTGGTGGCCGGCCCCAACGCCGTGGTGCGCGCCCGCGATCTTGCGACAATACGCTCGACGTTCAAAGACCCGGAAACCATCACCCGCCTCGACGGCAAGCCGGCAATCGCCATTGAAATATCCAAGCGCACCGGCGCTAACCTCATCAACACGGTGGATGCGGTCAAGAAGCTTGCGGAAGAATACAAGCCGCTGATGCCCGAAGGCGGCGTCATCACGTTCAGCCAGGACAAGTCGGAATCCATCCGCCAGCTGCTGCATGATCTGCAGAATTCCGTGCTGACGGCGGTGATCCTGGTTTTCGTCGTCATTCTCTATGCCCTGTCCGGGCGCGCCTCCCTGTTCATCGGATTTGCGATTCCAGTTTCCTTCCTGATGGGCATCCTTTTCCTGTCGATGGCGGGACACACCGTTAATCTCGTTGTCCTGTTCTCGCTGATCCTCGCGGTTGGCATGCTGGTGGACGACGCGATCATCGTGGTCGAATATGCCGAGCGGCGCATGTCCGAGGGCATGGACAAGGTCGAGGCCTTCTCCATGGCCGCCAAGCGCATGACGGGTCCGGTGACTGCCGCAACGCTCACACGCATCGCCGCGTTTTCGCCACTGCTCTTCTGGCCGGGCATCGTCGGCGAGTTCATGAAATACATGCCGATCACGCTGATCGCCACGCTGTCCGCCTCGCTTCTCTACGCGCTGGTTTTCGTGCCGACCGTCGGCGCGATCTTTGGAAAAGCGCCGAAGGAGGAGGAAGCACACCGTGACGGCGCCTATATGTGGCTGGTCAACAAGGCGGTGCACCACCCGTTCATTGTCATGACACTTGCCTTGGCGCTCCTCGTCTCCGTGCCATACGCCTATGGCAAGCTCGGAAAAGGCGTCGAGTTTTTCCCAAATGTCGAGCCGGAGTACGGGCTTCTCTATGTGAAAGCGCGCGGCAATCTTTCGCTCGAGGAGAAAGACACAAGCGTGCGCATGGCCGAGGAGAAAGTCATCGGCTGGCCCGGCGTGAAAAACGTCTACACCCGCGTCGGCAAGGCGGGCGGCGGCGGCAATGATGTGGCCGAAGATGTGATCGGCGTCATTCAGTACGAATTCGTCAACTGGCGCGAGCGCAAGAAGGCCGACGAGATTCTCGCCGACCTGCGCCAAGCGATGAAGGGCCTGCCAGGTGTGGACATTGAAGTCTCCGTGCCAGCCGCAGGACCACCGACCGGCAAGGCCATTCAGGTGCGCCTGTCCGCCGCAGACCCGGCCAACCTCAACGCAACCGCTGCCGAAGTGGCGCAGATGCTGGCCGCGACGCCAAATGTCATCGACATCAGCGACGGCCTACCCGTGCCCGGCATTGACTGGGAGCTGAAGGTGGACCGGACCGAAGCCGCGAAATACGGCATCGGCCCCGGCTCGGTCGGCACGGTCGTGCAGCTCGTCACGACGGGCCTGAAACTGTCCGACTACCGCCCGGCGGGCGCGGACGATTCAGTTGACATCCGCCTGCGCCTGCCGGAGGAAAGCCGCACGCTCGCCATGCTCGACCAGCTGCGGGTTGAGACCGCGCTCGGCTCGGTGCCGATCTCCAACTTCGTCAAGCGCGAGCCGACGCTCAGCCTCGGCATTCTCAACCGCATTGACAGCGAGCGCACGATAACCGTGCAGGCCGGGATCACCGAAGGCGTGCAGAACGCCGAGGTGCAGGAAAAGATCAAAACCGCGCTCGCCGCCAAAGACATGGGCGGCATCAACTGGACGCTGGTCGGCGAAGACAAGGAACAGGCCGAGGCCAGCGCTTTCCTCTCCAAAGCCTTCGGAACGGCGATCTTCCTGATCTTCATCGTGCTGCTGGCTCAGTTCAATAAATTCACGTCGGTCTGGCTCGTCCTCTCCGCCGTCGTCATGTCCACCATCGGCGTCTTCCTCGGCCTCCTCATCATGGGACAACCGTTTTCCATCGTCATGACCGGCATCGGCGTCATCGCGCTGGCAGGCGTGGTGGTGAACAACAACATCGTTCTGATCGATACCTATGACACGCTGCGGCACGAGGGCATGGAGAAATTCGAGGCGATCCTAAAGACCTGCCGCGAGCGGGCGCGCCCCGTTGTGCTGACGGCGGCGACGGCCATCCTCGGCGTGCTGCCCATCGCTTTCGGCGTCAATCTTGAACTGATGACGCACGACACAACTATCGGCGCGCCCTCGACGCAATGGTGGATAGCCCTCTCCAGCGCCATCGTCTTCGGCCTCGCCTTTTCCACGGTCCTGACGCTGATCGTGACGCCATCCATGCTGATGATTTTCACGCGTTCCAAGCGCAAGGAAAAGCGTCCGAACATTTTCAGGCGGCTGTTCGCGCGGCGTAAAAAGCCGATGCCGGAGCTTTTGGACTCCCCGGCGCCGGCGGAGTGATCACGCTGCCAGCTTCAGCGGCGCGTCCAGCCCCAAATCGCTGATCGACTGCCGCAGAGCCTCGGCTGGCGATGTCGCGCGAAGCTTGCCTGCGAAGCGCTCCAGTTTGGAGCCGTCCAGCGAATGCGGCGTGCGCCAGAGATAGGACATGACCGCCACTTCGCGCGCGATGGGCACGACAAGGCCGGCGAGCCGTATCATCGTCCAGCCCATTGTCTTGAAGCGCAGCTCCCGGCCGGTGGCGGCCTCCGCCGCCTTGTGCATCTCCAATCCCGTCATCGTGTGGCCCAAGAAATGAAACCGCTCAAACGGGGCAAGCGAACCGCGCTTCTCCGCCAGCGCCACAAAGGCCTCGGCAAAATCCGGCAGATAAGCGAAGGCATGTGGCACGTCTGAGGGACCGGGCCAGGTGAACACGTGCTTTTTCAAGTCCTTCAAGATGAACAGATCAAGCCATGATTCAGGTTTGACGCCGCCATAGAAATCGCCGCCGCGCAGAATAGCCGTGCGCACGCCGCGCTCCTCGGATCGCCGGCGGAACAGCTCCTCGGCCTCCATCCGGATGCGCGCCTTCGCCGTTGACGCAATCTGCGGCGCATTCTCGCCCGTGTTCAAACCGATGCCATAGCCGAAATTATAGACATTGCCGGGGAACAGATGCAGCGCGCCGGACGCCTCAGCGGCGGCCATGACATTTTCGGCGAGCGGCATGACCGTGGTTTCCCATTCGGTGTATTTCGGATTGAGCGCGTTGAGGATGACATCAGCGCCGTCAACGGCCCCGATCAGCGACTGCCGGTCATAGGCATCGGCCTCGATCACTTCGACGCCCGTCCGAAGCGTGGCGGCCTTGGCGTTGCGGGCGACGCCCCTGACGCGCCATCCGGCGGCGAGGAATGCCTTTGCGGCGGCATCGCCAATGCGGCCTGCGGCTCCGAGAATGACAACAGTTTGCATTTTATGCTCCTTTCCATGTTCTCACTCCGAAAATAGATTATGCAATCATGTATGCCTATTGCCGATTAATGTATGCATGATATACATTTTCGAATATCATGAAAAACACTGAGCCTGACTGGAATCTCATCCGCAGCTTTGTCGCCGTTGCGCGCGAAGGCTCGCTCTCGGCTGCGGCGCGCACGCTGGCGACGACGCAGCCGACCATAGGGCGGCATGTCAACGAGCTTGAGGCCAGCCTCGACATGATCCTGTTCCAGCGCGGACGCGATGGATTTCAACTCACTGAAAAAGGCGCGGCCCTGTTCGAGCGCGCCGAGCCGATGGCGGACACCGCCGCCGGTTTTGCGCGGCTTGTGCAAGGTTCGACGAAGAAGATAGCCGGAACGGTGCGGATCACCGCCAGCGAAGTTGTCGCGGCCTATGTGCTGCCCGCCATTCTCGCGGACTTTGGTCGTAATGAGCCTGAAATTGAGATCGAACTCGTCGCCTCCAACCAGATCGGCAACCTCCTGTCGCGCGACGCGGACATCGCGGTGCGCATGGTGCGGCCGGTGCAGAATGATCTTGTGGCGCGCCATGTCGCCGACCTGCCGCTGGCCGCCTGCGCATCGAGCGAATATCTGGACAGGCACGGAAGGCCGGAAAAGCCGCTTGATCTGGTCGGGCACCGGCTGATCGGCTGGGACCGCAGCGATGAGATCATCAAAGGCTTCGCCCAGTTCGGCGTGACGATCGACCGGCACGCGTTCGCCTTCCGCTCGGACAATCAGATCGTCCTGTGGGAGGCGGTGAAGGCCGGGCTTGGCGTCGGCTTTGCGCAGGCCTCGCTGCTCGCCCGCGAGCCGGGTGTGGAGCAGGTGCTGCCCGGCCTGCCGCTGCCATCCCTGCCGCTCTGGCTGGCGATCCATGAGGATCTGCGCATGTCGGCCCGCATCCGCCGCGTGCTGGATTTTCTGCATCCGGCCCTGAAACGCTATGCCACCGGCTGAGGGCGGTCGGCGGAGGCGACGCGCCCGGCCAAGAAGCGCAACAACCACAAGAAAGAACGCCAGCGTCACATAGGTGGAGCGGAAGCCGATATGTTCGGCGACAAAACCGATGGACGACGGCGCGACGAGAATGCCGGAATAGCCCATCAGCGTCACCAGCGATATGCCCGCCCCCGGCGACAGGCCGGGCTGGTTGCCTGCGGCGGAGAAGATGATCGGCACCATGTTCGCCACGCCGATGCCTGACACCGCAAAGGCGGCGATGACGAGCCAGGGACTGGGCGCAATGCCGCCGGCCAGCATCCCCGCTGCGGCGATGAAACCGGAATAGCGCAGCGTGTCAACGGCGCCGAAACGGTTGCGCACGCCATCGCCGAGAAACCGCATCACCGCCATGGTTCCGGCAAAGAAGGCGAAGGCGAAACCTGAGACCGTCACGTCGGCACCGAGCTCCTTGCCCAAATACAGCGCAGCCCAGTCCAGCACCGCGCCTTCCGGGATCATCGAGAACAGCGCCATGAAGCCGAGAACATAAACTGCGGCGCTCTTCGGCCAGACATATTTCGGCTTTTCGGCATGTTCTTCATGGTGATGCGCCTCTGTGACCATGAATGGCACGGCGGCGAGCGCGACGAGCAGCCCCAGACCGGATGCGATCAGCGCATGGCCCTCAACGCCGAACCTGGCGATCAAATAACCGCCGATGCCGCCGCCGATAAAGCCGCCAAGGCTCCAGAAACCGTGCGAGGACGACATGATCGCCTTGTTCAGCCGCGCCTCGACCTCAACCGCATTTGCGTTCATCGCCACATCCATCGAGCCGAGGCTCGCGCCAAAAAGGATGAGCGCCGGGATGGCGAGCGGAATGGTCGGCGCGAGCACGATCAGGGCAAATGAGAGGCAGACGATGAGTGCAAAGCTGATGACGACCTTCTTCGACCCATAATGATTGATCAGCCAGCCCGTCCATGACATGGCGGTCACAGCCCCGACGCCGACTAGAAAGATCAGAAGGCCAAGCGTGAACTCGGTGATGTTGTGGCGGGGCAGCATGAACGGAATTTGCGGCGCCCACGAGCCCATAAGAAAGCCGTTGACCAGAAACATCGCCGCCACAGCCCAGCGTCCGCGCTGAGCGGCAGTGTGAGTATCCAAGGCGATTGCAGTCATTCCAGTTTCCCTTCTGCGCGGTCAAGCGCGGACAATTCTCGTTTTTCCGGTTTCGAATATCGCGGCCATTTCAGGATCAAAATCCGCTTCGACCGCCAGATAATCGCATCCGCCGATGGGCAAGACCGAATAGGCCGCCGCAGTGCCAAGCTTCTCGTTGAGAACCGCCACCAGCACCTTGCGGCTGCGCAGCGCGACCGCCTGTTTGAATTCAGCGTCTTCCATATCAAAGGCGGTAATGCCGGCGTCCTTGTCGAGGCCGCACGCGCCCAAGACACACATATCCGGCCGCAAACCGCTTGCCGCCTGCAGGGCGACGCTGCCAATCGCCGCGCCGACTTTGCGGTCAACCCGCCCGCCAATCAAAATGAGCTCAACATTGGGCATGTCGAACAGCTCACTGGCGATGGACGGAGCGTTGGTTGCGATGGTGATGTTCAGTCCGGCGGGAATGCATTTTGCAATGGCAAGGTTGGTCGAGCCCGCGTCCAGAAAAACCAGCATGCCGTTTTCCAGGAGGCGCACCGCCGCCCGCGCCACTTTCATCTTGCGCTCCGGATCAGCTTTCACCCGCTCGGCAAAATTAGTCGGCTTAACAGAAACAGGCAGTGCGCCGCCATAGACCCGTTCGCACAGACCCGCCGCCGCCATTTCGCGCAGATCTCTGCGGATCGTATCTTCTGAAACGTTGAATTCTTCGGCAAGCTCGGCGGCAATCACACGGTCGGCATTCTTCAATCGCTGAACAATCAGCGACTGCCGTTCGCGCAGCAGGAGTTCATGTGCCAGCATGGGGAGGTCATTCGTGTATAATTTTGCATGAATACGTGTAAACGTGCATGATTGTCAATATGGGCAGGCTAAAGCGATCAGCAATAGTCATTTTCACTCCTCCACCTTCTTTAAGGCCTCACAGAACAAACTCGCTCCTTTCCACGCCCCGTTTCCGGTCTGGACATTAAGCTTTTCAGGGAAGTCCAGGGCGTGTGGTCCTGCCTGCTGGGCTTGCTAACCTGTCGGATGTGTGGCTCGCCACACGCCCTGTCACGGCTTTTTGCCCGGGCTGGCGCATGGGGCTCTTCTTTTGAAGGGCGCGAAGGCCAGGAGGGACATGGCTGAGGGTCTCCGCCCGCCCCGGGTAACCGCAGCCCGAAGCTGCCATAGGCCGCCCGCTCTCCCGAATGCCGGTGATCATCCGGTCCCATGAGAGCAGCGGGTGAAGTATGCGCGCAGGTTTGAGGGGCGGGGATGGATTGGGTGGAGTTTATTTTTGGGATGGTGATAAGGTATTGAAAGTGAACGAAACTATTTTCTCAAAGCAACAGTCTCGTTCCCGCGCGCTCCAGCCTTCCCCCTTGCGGGGAAGGTGGCCGCGTCAGCGGTCGGATGGGGGTGGCGCGGGAAGTGCTTGGTTGAAGAAATAGGCTCGGAGCGCTTTTCTGCGCCCGCAGCATCTTCCTCACCACCCCCATCCGTCGCCTCCGGCGACACCTTCCCCGCAGGGGGGAAGGCTGGCGCGTGCGCGCTCGAAAGCTTGGAGCGAGGCGCCCCCACCCCTGCCCCTCCCCACAAGGGGGAGGGGTTCTGCAATGGCTGCGTGTCCCCCTCCCCCTTGTGGGGAGGGGTTAGGGGTGGGGGCGCCTCGCGCTGAACTCTCCCAATAGAAGCCCTCATGACGTATCCGCCCAAGCCTTCCTTGCAAAATAATGGCAGTCGCCGAGAACGGCGTCGATCTCGCGCTCCTCGCGAATGTGCTTTCCCGGCGCGGGGCCGGGGCGGAACGGCGACATGCGGCCGGGCCTGTGAGGCATGCCGGGCTGGCGCGGGAGTTCGCTTTTGGCCTTCCAGCGCGCCAGCCGCCGCGCATGGCGCGGAAGATTGTCGAGCGCCTCTTTGATCGCCCGCAGGCGGCGGCGAAGGGAGGCGCAGTCGATGGGGTCGTCGCGCATAGGAATGAACCTGTCTTCGAAGACCGGATCGATGAGGCCGGGAACCGAAATGCGCGGCATGACCTGCACCTTTTCCCAGTCCTTGGCCCATTCAAAACCCTCCGGCGCAAAGCGCTTCAAGGGATCAATCAGTTGAAAGGCCGCAATCCGCTCCGCATTCTTTTCCAGAGCAAGCCTCAGCTTTTGAGCAAGGCCCGCCGGAAAGGCGCGGGAGCCGCCGAGCCTCAGTGTCACGATAATCCCGCGCGCGGCGATGATGATGAGGCGCCGCACGGCGGATTCGGCGGGACGCAGAATGATGAGCAGGGCGCGGTACATATGGCGCGGCAGGTCCGCCCGCCTCGGGTCAAACCCAAGAACGGCGAACAGCGGCGCGAGGACGGCGAGCAGCCGCTCGCGGTTGCGCTCAACGATCAGGGGCCAGTCCATATGTGCCTTTCCGGTTCAAAACAAACTGGCGGGATTATCGGGCGTGGCTGGGAAAGGGGGGATGAGTATTTTTGGGGAAACTGATAAGGTGTTGAAATAGTGCGATATTATCTTTGAGGGCGCGGGTTTTATCCTCACCATGCGCGCTTCAGCAGACTTCCCCCTCCGCCGCCTGCGGCTTCGTCGCCGGGGCGAGCCACGGGTCTCTCCCGTCCTTCGGACCCCCCACAAGGGGGAGGTTAAGCCCGGCACCCCATCTCCCCCCTTGTGGGGGACTGTTGCAAAATTCCGCTGTTATGATTCTCTCTTGCCAAACCGGAGATTCTTCATGGCGGTCAAACAGTCTGGACAGTTCAGTTTCGTTGATGCGCTGCTGCCCAGCGGGGTTGGGCGCTCTGACCGGCTGGAGCGGCTTTCGGGTCTGGTGAAGTGGTACCGGTTTGAGAAGATGCTGTCGCGGCTGCGCCGTGAGGGCTCGGCGGGCCGTCCCGCTTATGATCCGCTTGTCATGTTCAAGGCGCTTTTGCTGCAATCCCTGTACGGCCTGTCGGACACCGAGCTTGAGGATGCCGTGTTCGACCGCCGGTCGTTCCGCGGCTTTGTCGGGCTGGGCCTTGCCGAGCCTGTGCCCGACCACACGACGCTGTGCCGGTTCCGCAATCTCCTGATTGAAGCGGGACTTCTGGAGAAGCTGTTCAGCGAGCTTGACCGGCAGCTGGACCAGGCCGGGCTGATCCTGCGGCGCGGCACGATGCTGGACGCCACGGTGATCGAGACCAGCGCGGCAAGGCCGCCGCATGGCGCGCCCGAAAACGCGTCCGATCCCGACGCCGCGTTCACGCGCAGGCAGGGCAAGCCCGGCTCGTCCTACGGCTACAAGGCGCATGCCGGGGTCGACCAGGGCTCCGGGATCATCCGAAGGATCATCACCACGCCCGCCAACATCAATGACACGGTTCCCGCTGACCGTCTGATCTGCGGCGACGAGCGGGCGGTTCTGGCGGACGCGGCCTATCACACCCACGCCCGCGAGCGCGCCCTCAAAGACAGGGGCGTCAAGGCCCGGCTGATGCGCCGTCCCAACAAGCATCACCCTGATCTGCCGCCCCGTCTGAAGCGGCTCAACCAGCTGATCGCCAGACGCCGCGCCGCCGTCGAGACCACCTTCGCCACCCTGAAACGCCGCATGGGCCTGTCGCTCATACGCTACCGCGGCCTTGCCAAGGCCGAAGCGCAGGTCCTCATCGCCGCCATGGCTTTCAACATGCGCCGCTGGGTGACGCTGACGGCCTGAGCCAAGCCCGGAATCCATCCAAAATCGGGCCAAACGACGAAAATCCAGCCCAAAACACCCAGCAGCGGCGCGACCAGCCACGCCCCAAAGCACTTCACGGTGACGGAACATCAAAGCCGACGAATATTGCAACAGTCCCCTTGTGGGGGAGACGCCCGCGAAGCGGGCAGAGGGGGGAAGTCTGCCGGGGAGCGGCTGAACAGCCGCCCGCCCAAGCCCCCGCACCACCGCGCCCGGATTCCGGTCTGGCAATTCAGCGGCCGCGGTTCGTGCAGCAGGAGTTCATATGGCGCCATGGATGTGCCGTTCGCGCATAGACATGGATGAATGTGCAGGAAATTTGGGGGCGGGAGATTTTGGCAGCCCAACCTCGGGCTGCGGCGAAAAAGGGGCTAGAGAAGCTTGGCTGTTATTTCTTCAACGAAGCGGGCGGCTTGCTGGACGAGCTGTGCGGCCACGTCAGGCTCGACTGGATCGCCGGTATAGTCGGCGAGAAGCCGTGTTTCGTGCGCACGGCTGAGCGCGCGGCCAAGATCAGCGGACAGCCGCCCAGACTTGACAAGGTGCAGACTGAAAGCTGAACTCAAACCGTTGTGCGTCTTCGCAATCTCCGTCTTCACTGGAGCTTCTATTTGCAGGAGGGCCGCGCGGGCGGCGTCAAACATGGCGTAGTAGGCGCGGCTGCACGCGCCATCGGTGTCGCCGGTTTCGAGCAGCACCCTCGCAGATTTCAGCGCTGTCTCCGATTTGGCGCGCAGCTCAGCGACCTTCAAAGCGGTATCCCTTCGCGCTCGATATTTTGAAGCAGGCAGGGGTTGGAATAGTCTTCCGGATGCAGAAGTTCGTCTTCCCACACTGGCAGCGCTTGGATGTGAATGCCAACCTCCAGCAGCGCATCGTACGCGATGTCGGTCATTTCGAGTTTTGTCCTGACAAAGTCACCGCGCTTTCCTTTGAGAAAAACCGCAATATCGAAGTCGCTGTCAGCGCGCGCATCGTCACGCGCGCGGCTGCCAAAGAGCTTGGCGGACGTAACATCATATTTTTCCGACACCCGCTCGAGAAACAAGCGAATTGCCCCGGATGCTGCCGGGTCAAGCTCAGCGGTCAATGCGGGGATTCTGCTTTTCATATTAGGTCGAGTTTACACCATTTGCGATTCGATTGAAATGCGCGCGCCCCTCACCCAAACACCACCAGCAGATCCTTGGCGTCAATCTGGTCCCCCGCCTTGACCAGCACCTCCGCCACTTTCCCGTCCCGCTCGGCGTGCAGCGCGGTTTCCATCTTCATCGCCTCGATCGACACCAGCACATCGCCCGCCATCACATCCTGCCCGGCATGCACGGCGAGCGTTGAGATGACGCCGGGCATCGGCGCGCCGACATGCTTGTCGTTGCCGGGCTCGGCCTTGCGCCGCGCGCCGCCGCCCTTGGCGCCGTGTTTGCGGTCGGGCACCTTTATGCGGCGCGGCTGGCCGTTCATTTCGAAGAAGACCGTGATCATGCCCTGATCGTCGGCCTCGCCGATGGCAAGGCAGCGGATGACCAGCGTCTTGCCGCGTTCCATGTCGACGAAGACCTCCTCCTCGGACTTCAGCCCGTAGAAATAGACCTGCGTCGGCAGGATCGAGACCGGGCCGTACATGTCGCTGACGGCGGCGAAGTCGGAGAAGACTTTCGGATACATGAGGAAGGAGGCGAATTCCTGATCGCTTATTTTGCGCGACAGCTTGGTCTCGATCCCCGTGCGCTCCTTGGCAAGGTCCGCCTCTTTGATCAGGGAGCCGGGCCGCACCACGATCGGCTCCGCGCCTTTCAGCACCTTCTTCTGCAAGGCCTTTGGCCACCCGGCGGGCGGCTGTCCGAGATCGCCGTGCAGCATGGAGACCACCGAATCCGGGAAGGCGATGTCCTTTGCCGGGTTTTCAACATCGGCAACACTTAAGTCCTGACTTACCATCATCAGCGCCATATCGCCGACGACTTTCGACGAGGGCGTGACTTTGACAATGTCGCCGAACATCTGGTTCACATCCGCATAGGCCTGCGCCACCTCGTGCCAGCGGGTCTCCAGGCCCAACGAACGGGCCTGCTCCTTCAGATTGGTGAATTGGCCGCCGGGCATTTCGTGCAGATAGACTTCCGATGCTGGACCTTTGAGGTCGCTCTCGAATGCCGCATACTGCGTGCGCACCGCCTCCCAGTAGAAGGAAATTTTTCGGATCGACAGCGGGTCCAGTCCGGTGTCGCGCTCCGTGCCGCGCAGGGCTTCGACGATTGAGCCGAGGCAGGGCTGCGATGTGTTGCCCGACAGCGCATCCATCGCCGCGTCCACCACATCGACGCCGGTTTCGACGGCGGCGAGCACGGTCGCCGCGCCGATGCCGGACGTGTCATGCGTGTGGAAATGGATCGGCAGATCCGTCGCCTCGCGCATCGCCTTGAACAGAACCTTGGCGGCGGCTGGCTTCAGCAGCCCGGCCATGTCCTTGACGGCGATGATGTGAGAACCGGCGCGCTCCAGCTCTTGGGTCAGCGCCACGTAATATTTGAGGTCATATTTGGCGCGGCGCGGGTCGAGAATGTCGCCGGTGTAGCAGATCGCCGCTTCGAGCAGCTTGTTCTCTTCCAGCACCGCGTCCATCGAGACGCGCATGTTCTCGACCCAGTTGAGGCAGTCGAAGACACGGAACAGGTCCACGCCGCCCTTTGCCGCCTCGCGGACGAAATATTTGACGACATTGTCGGCATAATTTGTGTAGCCGACGCCGTTCGCGCCGCGCAGCAGCATCTGCAGGAGCAGGTTCGGCGCGCCCTCGCGGATCAGCGCACAGCCGCTCCCACGGATCCTCCATCAGGAAGCGCATCGACACGTCAAACGTCGCGCCGCCCCAGCATTCCAGCGACAGAAGCTGCGGCAGGGCGCGCGCATAGGTGCCGGCGATGTCGGCTATGTCCTTGGTGCGGATGCGGGTGGCGAGCAGCGACTGGTGGCCGTCTCGCATTGTGGTGTCGGTGACCAGCGCGCGCTTCTCGCCGCGCATCCACTCGGCGAATTTCTTCGGGCCATGCTTATCCAGCAGCTGCTTTGTTCCGTCCGGAATTGACATTCCGTTCAAATAAGGAACTTCCGGCAGCGCGGCGTCTTTCGGCGGCCTGGCGCGGCCCTTGGCCTCGGGGTGGCCGTTGACGGTCACATCGGCGATATAGTTCATCACCTTGGTGGCCCGGTCCTTGCGCTTCACCTGTTCGAACAGGGCGGGCGTCGTGTCGATGAACTTCGTCGTGTAGGAATTGTCGCGGAAACTTTCGTGGCTAATGATCGCTTCGAGGAAGGTGAGATTCGTCGCCACGCCCCTGATGCGGAACTCGCGCAGCGCCCGGTCCATGCGGGCGATGGTCTCCTGCGGCGTCGGGGCCCAGGCGGTGACTTTTTCCAAGAGCGGATCGTAAAACCGCGTGATCACCGCGCCGGAATAGGCCGTGCCGCCATCGAGTCTTATGCCGAAGCCCGTCGCGCCCCGGTAGGCGGTGATGCGGCCGTAATCGGGGATGAAATTCTGCTCCGGGTCTTCCGTCGTGATGCGGCATTGCAGCGCGTGGCCGTTCAGCCTGATGTCGGCCTGCGCCGGAACGCCGGATTGCGGCGTGCCGATCCTGTGGCCCTCGATCACATGAATCTGCGCCTTGACGATGTCGATGCCGGTGATTTCCTCGGTCACCGTGTGCTCGACCTGAATGCGCGGATTGACCTCGATGAAGTAGAATTCCTGATTGTCGGCGTTCATCAGGAACTCGACGGTCCCGGCCGCCAGATAATTGGTCTGCCGTGCAATTTTTAAAGCGTAAGCGCAGACTTCCTGCCGCTGCGCCTCGGAGAGATAGGGCGCGGGGGCGCGCTCGACGACTTTCTGGTTGCGCCGCTGGATGGAGCAGTCGCGCTCGAACAGATGTACGACCGTGCCGTGCCGGTCGCCGATCACCTGCACTTCCACATGGCGGGCGCGCTCGACGAGTTTTTCGAGATAGACTTCGTCCTTTCCGAACGCCGCCTTGGCCTCGCGCTTGCCTTCGGTCACTTCGCGCTCAAGCTCCGCCTCGGCGCGGATGGTGCGCATCCCGCGCCCGCCGCCGCCCCAGGAGGCTTTCAGCATCAGCGGATAGCCAATCCTCAGGGCGAGTTTCTTCACTTCGCTCATGTCATCGGGCAGCGGGTCCGTCGCCGGGATCACCGGCACGCCGACGGAGATGGCAAGATTGCGCGCCGCCACCTTGTTGCCGAGCCGCCGCATCGTGTCCGGCGACGGGCCGATGAAAGTGATGTCGTTCTCGGCGCAGGCTTCGGCGAATTCCGGGCTTTCCGACAGGAGGCCATAGCCGGGATGAATTGCGTCCGCGCCCGAAAGTTTGGCGACGCGGATGATCTCGGAAATCGACAGATAGGACTCAATCGGACCCATATCCTTGGAAAGATGCGGCCCGCGGCCGACCTGATAGCTCTCGTCCGCCTTGAACCGGTGCAGCGCCAGCTTGTCTTCCTCGGCCCATATCGCCACGGTTTTCATGCCGAGCTCATTGGCCGCGCGGAAGACGCGGATGGCGATTTCAGACCGGTTGGCGACAAGAATCTTGGAAATCTTCACAGCGGAACCCCGGAAAAACCCATTGAGGCCGCCGGGATTGAGCGCCCCGCAGCCATTTTCCAGAAATTCTTAGCGCGCATTTTGTTGCAGTGCAAATAGATTGAGCGCACTGCACAAGTGGCGAAAATTTGGGCAGGAGTTGTGGCTTGCCTAAAGCCCCGAAGCTTTGCGCAGCGCCTCATTCACGCGGCTCTGCCAGCCTTTGCCGGTGGCGCGGAACTTGTCGAGCACATCCTGATCCATCCGCAGCGACACGACCTTGCGCGGCCGCTCCATCGCCGGCCTGCCGCGCGCGCGTTTGATGCTGGCGGCAAGCTCGGGGAAGACCTCGGCGAAGGGCCGAGCGTTTTTGAAGTCCTCCTCTGTCCATTCGGGATTGTCAGGATCGTCGGCAATGCCCTGCTGAATCCTCGCCTCTTCCTCGTCGGTGATGGGCTTCAATTTAAGAAAGCGACTGTTCATAGAGTTTCCCTTCGTATTTGCTCGCAGGACGCATGGAAACGACTGAGATCGCCTCTGAGCCAAACGTGGCAAAAATGGCGGCGATTGTGCCATCTGAAAACACGTTGATGGCTTTTAAGCGATTGCTCTTGGCTGGAGCAACCAGCGCTGTTTCAAAAAAACCGATCTCTAGGCTGGCGAAGTCCAAACCGTGCTTTTCGATGTTTTGCCGCCGCTTGGGTTCATCCCACAAAATATGCATCGAATTACGTATTACGTTTAATGCAAATTGTCAATCTCAAACAAAAAACCCGCCCGGATCGCTCCGGGCGGGTCTTTCAAACCATGCCAGCCTAAGCCGGCGAATGATTATTTGGCGGCGTTCTCGATATAGGTGAACGTGCCGTCAGCCTGCTTGGTCCATGTGTACATCACATAGTCCGGACGGGTGATGTCGCCCTTTTCGTTGTAGCCGATTTCGCCGATTGCCGTGGCCCATGGGCCGGAGGCCTTGATGGCGGCGGCGACGGCCTGCGCGTCGTCGGACTTGCCGACCTTGTTGGCGGCGGCGGCGACGATCTGCAGCGCGGCGTAGGAGTAGAGCGTATAGGCTTCAGGATCAAATCCGGCGGCCTTGAACTTGGCGACAACGTCGGCTGCAGCCGGGTTCTTGCGTGGATCCGGAGCAAACGTCATCAGGGTGCCTTCAACGGCGGGACCTGCGATCGAGGCCAGCTCGTTGGAGACAATGCCGTCGCCGGACATGAACTGGGCCTTGAGGCCCTGATCAGCCGCCTGACGCATCAACAGGCCGGCCTCTGTGTGCAGGCCGCCCCAGTAGATGAATGTGACGCCAGCGTCTTTCATCTTGGTGACGAGGGCGGAGAAGTCCTTGTCGCCGATGTTGACGCCCTCATACATGACTTCCGTCACGCCGGCTGCGCCCATCGCCTTTTTGGTCTCATCGGCGAGGCCCTGGCCGTAAGGTGTCTTGTCGTGAACGACGGCAACCTTGCCGTCCTTGAAGTTGGCGGCAATGTAGCCGCCCGCGACAGCGCCCTGCTGATCGTCGCGTCCGCAGGTGCGGAACGTGTTCCACAGGCCGCGCTCGGTCAGCTGCGGGTTAGTCGCAGATGGGGTGATGACGAGAATGCCGTTCTCGGCGTAAACGTCGGAGGCGGGAATTGTCACGCCGGAGTTGAAATGGCCGACAACATATTTGACGCCGTCCGCAACAAACTTGTTGGCGACGGAAATGCCCTGCTTCGGATCGGAAACGTCGTCGCCGATGGTCAGCTTGATCATTTCGCCGTTAATGCCGCCGGCGGCATTGATGTCAGCGGCGGCCTGTTCGGCGCCCTTTTGGAGCTGCGCGCCGAAAGCGGCGTTCGGGCCTGTGATCGGGCCGGCGACGCCGATCAGAATGTCGGCATAGGCCGCGCCGCTGAAGGCCATCATGGCCGCAAGCGCAACGCCTGAGAAGAGTGTCTTTTTCATATGGTAGCTCCCATTGGTTTTTTTGAAGGGTTTTATGCCCCGGCGGCGGTGTCCCGCCGCTTGGGTGCGAAGTTTGCCGATTTCCCGGCAAATGTCACGCTGATTCATCGTGATTTTGGTTTCAAAACCCGGTGATTGGCGATTAATCTTAATTTAACGGTTTCTCCACGTCAGCGGCGAGGTCTTTTCGTAAAGCCAGTGATATTGGCTGGTCATCTGGCTGGCGCGTTTGGCCTGATAGCCGAACGAGGCCACCGCCAGCAAAACCAGCGTGTCGAGGAGATAGCGGGACAAGCTGAACATCGGCGCTTCATAAAGCGCAAAGTGAATGAACCGCAGCCCCACGCCCAGCGCCAGAATGTAGAACACCAGAACCGGCAGGCTGCGCCAAAGCTGCGCGCAGTTTTTCCCCGTCACCCATGCGGCCATACAGGCGAGCACAAGGAAGGCATACTCGCCCGCAAACACATCGCCCCGCAGAATGTCCATCAGCATCGGTCAGTCCCTCTCAATGGTGGCCACCTTCAAGATAGGCGGCGCGCACTTCCGGATTGGCCAGCAGCTCTTTGCCCGAGCCGCTCAGCGTGATTGAGCCGTTGACCATCACATAGCCGCGCGATGCGAGTTTCAATGCGCCGAAAGCGTTCTGCTCCACAAGGAAAACGGTCAGCCTCTCATTCTTGTTGAGTTCACGGATCGCGTCAAAAATCTGCTTGACGATCAGGGGCGCGAGACCGAGCGACGGCTCGTCGAGCAGGAGCAGCTTTGGCCTCGTCATCAGCGCCCGGCCGATAGACAGCATCTGCTGTTCGCCGCCCGACAGCGTGCCGCCGCGCTGCGAAATCCGTTCTTTCAAACGCGGGAACAGGTCGAAGACCTTGCGCACATCCTCGTCATAATGCTGCAGATTATCAAGGCTCGCGCCCATCTGCAGGTTTTCCTGCACGGTCATGCGCGCGAATATCCGCCGCCCTTCCGGCGACTGCGAAATGCGCATCCGCGCGATTTCGTGCGTCGGCATTTGTGTGATGTCGGCCCCGTCGAATGTGATCGAGCCATTGCGCGCATGCGGCGCGCCGCAGATCGTCATCATCAAAGTTGATTTGCCAGCGCCGTTCGCGCCGATCAAAGCGACGACCTCACCGGCATTCACATCCATGTCAACGCCACGCAGTGCCTGGATGTTGCCGTAAAAAGTCTCGACGCCGCGAATTTTGAGAAGCGGTTCCTGCGCCATTATTTACGCCCTCCCGCCTTGGCGGCTTTGGGCTTTGGCAAGCCGACGCCTTTTGCAAACTGTTTCGCCTGGCCGATCCAGTCTTCACGCGCGATGCGCCCGTCAAATTCGAGATATTTCTCGACGGCGATAATGTCGGCCTTCTTCCACGCCGCGACCTGCGCAAAGGTCGTGATGCCATGTGCGTTCAGTTTGCGCAGATTGACCGGGCCGATGCCTTTGATGATCAGAAGATCGTCAGGCATTTTGACTGTGGGTGCGGCAGCCTTTGGTTTTGCCGCGGGCTTTACCGCGACCGGCTTGACCGGCGTCTTGGCAGGCGCTTTGACCGCTGTGGCTTTTGCGGGAGCCGATTTAGACGCCGCCGACTTGGAAACGGCTGACTTTGACGCAGCGGCTTTTGCCGCAGGTTTGGCGGCAATCTTTGCCGCTGGCTTGGCCGGAGCCTTGACGGCAACCGCTTTTGCCGCCGCTGCTTTCGCTGCCGCTGGTTTAGCTGGGGCTTTGACCGAAGCGGCCTTTGCAGGAGCCGTCTTGGCAGCGGCAGGCTTGGCCGCTGCGGTTCTCATCGCCGGTTTTGCCGCCGCCTTGGCCTTGCCAGCTTTGCCCAGCGCCCTTGCCTGCCCCATCCAGTCTTCCCGCGCGATGCGGCCGTCAAATTCGAGATATTTCTCGACTGAAACAATGTCCGCCTTCTTCCAAGCGGCGATCTGCGCGAAGCTGGTGATGCCGTGCGCGCGCAGCTTACGGTCATTGACCGGGCCGATGCCTTTGACGAGAAGGAGATTGTCCGAAACAGCCGCAGTGGCGGGCTTGGCCACAACGGCAGCAGCCTTGACTGCGGGTTTCGCCGCCGCCGGTTTGGAAACGGGTGATTTGATGGCGGTCTTGGCCGCCGGTTTGACCGCAGGCTTTACAACGGTCTTTGCAGGAGCCTTGACCTTCACAATGCCCACCCGCGCCGCCTTCGACGCGCCGGGAGAGACCGTGACCGTCTCGCCCCGCCGGTTGCTGTGGCCAACTGTGTCGACAATCGGCCCCGCCAGCATCGAAGCGGAAGCGCCGGGGCCATGCGCGGCGTCCGGACCTCCGTCGAGCCGGTTCAAAACCTGCTCGTCGCCGACGGACGTGAGCACTTCGCCGACTTCATCATCGTCCACGCCCAGATAGGCGGCGATGACTTTCGGATCGTTGCGCACGAAGGATGGCGCGCCGTCGGAAATCTTGGTGCCATATTCAAGCACGACCACGTGATCGGAGATCTGCATGACGACGGACATGTCATGCTCGATGAGAAGGATAGACGTGCCGGTCTCGTCGCGGATCGAGCGCAGCAAAGCGTTCAATTCTCCCGACTCTTTCGGGTTTAGCCCGGCCGCAGGCTCGTCAAGACACAGAAGCTCCGGATCGGTGCACATGGCGCGGGCGATCTCAAGCCGCCGCTGCGCCCCATAGGGCAGATCGCCCGCCGGATCATCGGCGCGGTCCATCAGCCCGATCTTGTCGATCCAGCGCCGCGCTTTTTCGATGGAGGCGTCCGCCGCGTGCCGATAAGTCGGAAGGCCGAGCAGGCCTAGAATTGTGTAGCCTGAGGCTTTCATCAATCCATTGTGCTGGGCGACGAGCAGGTTTTCCAACACCGTCATGCCGGAGAACAGGCGGATGTTCTGAAACGTGCGGGCGACTTTCGCCTTCTTGGTGACGACAAAGTCCTGCATGCGCTCCAAGAGATAGGTTTCCCCATTCTTGCGCTTCAGCGTCATCATGCCTTCGGTCGGCTTGTAGAAACCGGTGATGCAGTTGAAGACTGTGGTCTTGCCGGCGCCGTTCGGGCCGATCAAGGCGGTGATCTCGCCGCGCCGCGCCTGAAAGGAGAGGTCATTGACGGCGACAAGGCCGCCGAACTTCATCGACACATGCTCAAGCGAGAGTATCGGGTCGGACATGGGTGTGCCAGCCATCAGCCATGCCCCTCTTTGGTGAATTCGCCGGAGACCATTTTACGCTCGTTGAGGAAGGCGGTGGGCTCGCGGCTGCCGACAAAGCCGCGCGGCTTGTAGAGCATGACCACGACCATCGCGAGGCCGAAAATCAGCATACGGTAAAGCTCGGGAGTGAAGCCTTCGCCAAAGACCAGTTTCAGGAATGACAGTTCGCGCAGGATTTCAGTGCCGCCGATCATCAACACAGCCGCAATCGCGATGCCGATCAGCGAGCCCATGCCGCCCAGCACGACAATCGCGAGGATAATCGCCGATTCAAGGAAAACAAAGCTCTCCGGCGACACAAAGCCCTGACGCACGGCGAAGAACGAACCGGCGAAACCGGCGAACATTGCGCCCGTGGCAAACGCCGTCAGCTTCGTCGTCGTCGTGTTGATGCCGAGCGAGCGGCAGGCGATCTCATCCTCGCGCAGCGCTTCCCAGGCGCGGCCAATCGGCATGCGGCGCAGGCGGATTGTCACAAAAGCGGTCAGCAGGCAGAGCAGCAGAATGAGATAGTAGAGGAATATTTTGTAATAGGCCGACGAGGGAGCAAGGCCGAACGTCGCGGCAAAGCCCGTCGGCGTCGCGTCAAACTTCATGCCGAACAAGGTCGCTTTGGCGATGCCCGATATGCCGAACGTGCCTTTAGTGACAGCCGTCCAGTTAATGAGGACAAGCCGGATAATTTCGCCGAAAGCCAGCGTGACAATCGCAAGATAGTCACCGCGCAGCCGCAGCACAGGGAAGCCCAGCATGACGCCCCACAGCGCCGCAAAAATGCCGGCCATCGGCAGGAGAACCCAAAATGACAGACCGAAATTGCTGGACAGAAGCGCATAGGAATAAGCGCCGACCGCGTAGAAGGCGACGTATCCAAGATCGAGAAGCCCGGCGAGACCGACCACGATGTTGAGGCCCCAGGCCAGCATCACATAAATGAGAATCTGAATACCGAAATTGTCCACCCATTTCAGCGAACCCTGCACGCCGACAAGCGCCAGAATAATGAACGGATAGGCGAACAGCAGCACAAGGCCGATCTTCGAAAAATGCTTGCGCAAGAAGCTTTGCGGCGCATTGACATCAACAATCACCGCCGCCTTTTCGGCGCGGCGTTCCGCAAAATAGGGCTTGGCGACCGTGTCGATGAAATACCGGATGGCCATCGCGGCAACAACGAAAATCCCCAGCAGCATTGGCCGGTTCAGAAGAATCAGCTCGTTGCGGATGTTCTGGTCGGTTTTGAAGCCGATCAACAAAACAAACAGGCCGAAGGCCATAAGACCTGTGAACAGGGCGTCCTTTATGGCTTTGGAGCCGTCAACTCGAGTGGAATGGTCCGCCATCTTCTTACACCTTCTCCACTTCAGGCCGTCCCAGAATACCGGACGGCAGGAAGATCAGCACGATGGCGAGGATCGAAAACGCGGCGACGTCCTTGTAGTCAATCGAGAAATAGGCCGACCACAGCGCCTCGATCATGCCGATTAAGAGGCCTCCGAACACCGCGCCCGGCAGCGAGCCGATGCCGCCCAGCACGGCTGCCGTGAAGGCTTTGACGCCGGGGACAAACCCGTCGGTGAAAACGATGACGCCATAGTAGGAGAGATACAGCGTTCCCGCCACAGCGGCGAGCGCCGCGCCCATGATGAAGGTAATCGAGATTGTCCGGTCAACATCCACACCCATCAAGGCCGCCATCTTGCGGTCCTGCTCGCAGGCGCGCTGGGCGCGGCCAAGCGGCGTGCGGTTGACGATGTACCAGAAGGCATAGAGCAGAACGGCGGTGACGAGGAAGATGAGTATCTGCTTCAGCGACACAACAATGTTAGTGCCGGGGATGAAATAATTGCCTGTCACCAAAGCCGGGATCGGCTTGTTGCGGGGACCCTGCGCAACCTGGATGAAATTGGAGAGGGCGATTGACATGCCGATGGCGGTGATCAGCGGCGCGAGGCGGAACGATCCGCGCAAGGGACGGTAGGCGATGCGCTCAATCGACCAGTTCCACAGGCTCGTCAGCACCATGGCCACGACAATCATAAGCATGATCGTCAGCGCAATCGCCGCCGCGCCTGTGCCGAGAATGGGCGAGACCAGCATGAACACAATCAGCGCCATGAAAGCGCCGATCATGAAAATGTCGCCATGGGCGAAATTGATCATGCCGATAATGCCGTAAACCATCGTGTAGCCGATGGCGATGAGGCCGTAGATTGAACCCAACGTGAAACCGTTGATGACCTGCTGGATAAAATACTCCATGCGGTGTCAAACCCCCATTGTGCCGCGGCGTTGCGCGGCTTCTCCCTTACTTCGAAACTAACGGGGCGCGCGGGGAAAGCAACCACTAAAACAAGGGGCTAGTCGAATTGACTCTTGTTGGCGCGAAATTTGGTGAAAATCTCTAGACGCGCGCGATTTAACCGGCGGAGGCGGCGAAATATTCGCCTGCTGCTAGTGGAACACACGCCAGTTTCGCTGCGGCATGGCGCGGAATTGACCGCTCAGGTGACGGTGAAGCCTTTGGCGAACGGGTCGCGGTCATCGATGAAGATGGTGTTGTGACCCGTCATCCGCGCCCAGCCGCTGATGGACGGAACGATGGCTTTCCTGCCGTGAAACTCGATTTCCTTTTCGACGCGGCCTTTGAAAATTGAGCCGATGATCGATTCGTGCCAGAACTCATCGCCCGCCTTGAGCAAGCCCTTGGCATGCAGTTGCGCCATGCGCGACGACGTGCCGGTGCCGCAGGGAGAGCGGTCGATGGCCTTCTCGCCGTAGAACACCGCGTTGCGGGCATGCGCGCCCGGCTGTGTGGGCGCGCCGGTCCATAACAGATGCGAAAGTCTGTTAATGTCAGAATTTTCCGGATGCGCGAATGTGTATTTCTCGTTCAGCCGCTGGCGCAGCACCGGGCTCCATTTGATGAAGTCCAGCGCCGTGTGGTCCGCCAAGTCGCGGTAATTTTGCTGCGGCTCGACAATGGCGTAAAAGTTTCCGCCATAGGCGACGTCCACTTTCAGCGTGCCGAGATTCGGACATTCGACCTCCATGCCCTCCGCATATAGAAAAGAGGGCACATTGGTGATGCGCACCTCTTCGACATACTCGCCGTTCATCACATATTCGGCGGTGACCAGCCCGGCCGGCGTGTCGAGCCGCAGAACGCCCGGGGTCTTCGGCGTCACCAGCCCGTTTTCCAGCGCCATGGTCACGGTGCCGATGGTCCCGTGCCCGCACATGGGCAGGCAGCCGGAGGTTTCGATGAACAGGATCGCAATGTCGCAGTCCGGCCGCGTCGGCGGATAGAGGATCGCGCCGGACATCACGTCATGTCCGCGCGGTTCAAACATCAGCCCGGTGCGTATCCAGTCAAACTCCGCCAGAAAATGCGCGCGCTTCTCCATCATGGTCGCGCCAACCAAATTCGGCCCGCCGCCCGCGACGAGGCGCACAGGGTTGCCGCAGGTGTGGCCGTCGATGCAGAAGAATGTGTGCCGCGCCATGATTGACCCTCACTCAAACCGTTGCGGCGAAAATGGCGTCAGATCAAGAGCGGGCGCAACGCCCAGCGCCAAATCCCGCACCAGACGCCCCGTCGCCGCCGATTGGGTGAGGCCCAGGTGGCCGTGGCCGAAGGCATAAAGCACGTGTGGCGAGGCTTTGGAACGGCCGATGGCGGGCAAAGTGTCGGGCAGGGACGGGCGGAAACCCATCCATTGCGTTCCTCCTGTGACGTCAAGACCGGGCAGATAGCGCTTGGCCTTAGTCAGCATGGCGTCGGCGCGTTTGTAGTTCGGCGGATTGTCCAGCCCAGCCAGTTCCACCGCGCCGCCGATGCGGATGCCATTTTCCAAGGGTGTCAGCACGAACGCATCCGCCGAGAAGATCAGCATGCGCTTCGCGTCGAAAGCGGTTTTCGGAAGCGTCGTGTTGTAGCCGCGCTCGGTTTCCAGCGGGATCACATCGCCCAGCTGCCGCGCCAGCCGATGCGACCATGCTCCGGCGCAGACCACAATATTATTGAACGAATGTTCTGTTCCGTCCTTCAAGATCAGGAGCGCGCCGTTCTCACTGCCCCGGACAATGGCGGCCTCGCCCTTCACAAACCGGCAGCCGAGCTTCTCGGCATAGGCCCAGAGCGCTCTGCCGAAGTCCTTCGGATCACTCACGGTTTTCCAGGATGGCGAGTATGTCGCCGCCATGATCTTTCTCCGAAAGCCCCGGCTGCAGCTCCCTCAGCCGCTGCCCGCGCACATGCTCGTATGGCACGCCATGCTTTTGGCGGAACGCCCATCCCGGCAGCGCCGCCTGAAACGCCGCTTCGCTGTCGTAAAGCTCCAGCGAGCCGTCCTCGCGCACCATTTGCCTGGTTCCCGACCGGGCAACCAGCGCCATCATCTCCGATTCAGCCAGCCGCATCAGCGATGCCTGCGCTGAAATCGCCGCATCCCGTTTGGACGATGCGCCCGCGCGGGACACCTGCAGAAGCCATGGCAGGATTTTGACCAGATAATTCGGCGCAATGGTCAGAGGACCGAGCGGGTCCATCAGCCAGCCCGGCACTTTCTTGAGAAAGCCCTTGTGCGCCATTGGCAGAATATCAGAAAAGGCCAGCGCCGCCGCATTTCCCGCGCTGGTTTCCTCACAGATTCCCGAACGGTCGAACAGCGCGACGGCAAAACCCGCCTCGGCCAGCGCAATCGCGGCATTGACGCCAATAATGCCGCCGCCGATGATGGCCGCCGATTTCGCCACTCTCAGGCCGCCAGCTCTTCGCGCGCCGCAATCGCATCGCGGACAATCTTCTCCACCCGCGCCCGCTCGGCTCCCGCCAGAGGCATGCGCGGACGGCGGACTGTTTCAGTCGAGCCGATGGCGATGGCCTCGGCCAGCTTCAGGTTCTGAACCAGATAAGTCGAGACGTCCAAATCAAGCAGCGGCCGGAACCAGCGGTACAGATCCAGCGCCTCCGCCGTGCGCCCGGCCCGCATCAGCCGGTAGATGGCAACCGTCTCTTTCGGAAACGCCACGACCAGCCCTGCCACCCAGCCGACCGCGCCAACTGCCAGCGCCTCGAAAGCGAGATTGTCCACCCCGGTGAACAGGTCATACCGGTCGCCGAAGCGGTTGATAATATCGGTCGAGCGCCGGATGTCGTCGGAGCTTTCCTTAATGGCGACAAACAGCGGATTGGCGGCCAGCTCCTCCATAATGTCCGGCGTCACATCGACCCGGTAGCCGATGCGGTTCGAATAAATCATCACCGGCAGACCGCCTGCGTTGGCAACATCGTTGAGCGTCGCAACAGTCTCGGCGGGATTTGTGTGATAGACCATTGACGGCACCACCATCAGCCCGTCCGCCCCTGCCTTTGCCGCCGCCCGCGCCATCGCTTCGGCCTCGCGCGTGCCTGAATCGTTGATTGTCATCAGCACCGGCAGTTTCCCCGCCACAGACTTTGCCGTCTGGAACACCGCGAGCTTTTCGTCCGTGCTCAGCATCGGCCCCTCGCCGAGCGAACCCGCGATGATCAGCCCGTCAACGCCTGCCTCAACCTGCAGCGCAAAACAGCGCTCCATCTCGCGGTGATCGAGGGAATCATCGGCGAGGAACTTGGTCGTGACCGCCGGGAAGACGCCTTTCCACATGTCGAAATCTCCATTTGATATATCAATGATATATCTATACAGTGTGAAACGTCAATAGCTTACCGGATGAGATTGTGGCTGAAAACAAGTCGATCGGCAATGAGAATTCTCTGACCCTGTCCGAGCGCGCCTACCGGGCGCTGGAGCGGATGATCGTCACGATGAAGCTGCGGCCAGGCGAGACGCTGACCGAAGGCGCGCTGATCGAGCGGATCGGCCTTGGCCGCACGCCGGTGCGGGAGGCGATACAGCGGCTGGCCTGGGAGGGACTTCTGGAAGTGCGACCGCGCTCCGGCGTCCAGATCGCGCCGCTCGAACCGGCGGACTTTCCTAAAGTCCTCGCCGCGCGCAGAGGTGTCGAAATGCTGCTCGCCTGGGGCGCGGCTTCCTATGCCTCGCCCGAGCATGACGTTTTGTTTAGAGAGGTGGAGAAGGACATGCTGTCCGCCGCCGCCAAAAAGAATGTCGACGCCTTTCTCGATGCCGACAAGGCCTTTGATGTGGTGCTCGGAGAGGCTGCCGCCAACCCCTACGCCGCCCGCCTCGCGGCTCCTTTGCAAACACACTCCCGCAGATTCTGGTTCCGCCGACAGCGGCCGGATTCGCTGCAGTCCGCCGCCGAGCGCCACGCCGCCCTGATCGGCGCCATCATCGCCCGCAACGAAGAGGGCGCGGAACAGGCGGCGGCGGATTTGATTGAGCATCTGGGGCGGTGAGGCATCCCAATTACTCGAGGTCCGCTTCTGCTTGAGTCAAGGCCGGAGCCCTAGCGGTTGTATCCAGAGGGTTCTTACTCGAGGTCCGCTTCTGCTTAAGTCAAGGCCGGACGCCCCTAAGCAGGCCGTATCCCAGAGACGTTTGTCAACAAGCCGGTATTTTCGCCAGCATCTCCGCCCCCAGCGCCCGCCGCAGATCGAGCGCATTTACCACCGGGAACCATTCGCCATTGGCCTCAGTCTGCATGTAAAGGTTCATCACCAGTTCCGCATCGCCAAGCTCAGCCATCTTGCAGCCGCCCTTGGCCGAAACTGTCAGCGAGCCGTTGCCCTTGTGTTTTCCGGATGCCTTCATGGCCCGCGCTTTGGCCTGGGTGGCGCGCAGCCGTTCTAAGTCCTGCGGCGCAACCCGCGCGGTCTGCAGCCTCTCGCCATCTCCGGGAGCAATTACTCCGGCATCACCCGCCGCCGCGTCTGTGACGGCCAGAGAGAAGGTCTCGTCAATTGCGTCCGGACCCTCAACGCCATTGGTCTTGACCAACATCACCAGATCGCCGGTCCGCAGCTTCAGCGCCTGAGGCAAGCGCGCGGCGACCGAAATCTGCTGCGGGTCGGCTGAAAGCGGGTCCATTGCCGCAAGCTTTGCCAGACCAACTGGGTTGACCGAGGCACAGGCGGATAGGATTGCGGCAAGACCGAGGCTGGCGAGCGCGGGCATTCGAAACATGGCAGGCATGAGAGACTCCAAAACTGTTTGACGATGATGAATTATTGTTTTACAGTAATTTGTGCAAGCAAAAAGAGGATAATGATGACCAGCACCGTCGAGAGGGCAAAAAATATGAGCAGGTTTCTGCAGCGCGCGGTGCTGGCGCTTGGCGTCATTGTCACCGGAGTGTCGCTATGGGCTGTCGCGTTTTCAGTCCTTGACCCGGCTTTTTTGCCGACGGCGCTCAAGACAAAGTTCGGCGCGCTCGCGCCGCTTTCGGTCAGCGGAATTCAGGTGCTGCTGTTTGTTCTTTTTATCGTATTACAGACGATTCCATTGCTGCTGGCGCTGGTGTCGCTTAACCGGGCATTTGCCGAAATATCCAGGACTGGCGGTGTGAACCAGACGACCGCCCTGCATGTGCGCAGCGCAGGCATCCGTTTCGCGCTGACCGCGCTGATACTGGTTCTGGCAACGCCGCTCCTGTCGCTGATCGCCAGCATTGGCGGGCTGCCGGGTCAGCGTTTTCTGTCCGTGGGATTTGAAACACAGCACCTGCTCGCCATTCTTCTGTCCGCAGTTCTGATCATGCTCGGGCATGTCTTGGCGCTTGCCGCCGACATTGCCGACGACAACAGGCTGATTGTCTGATGCCGATAATCGTCAGTCTGGACGTCATGCTCGCCAAGCGCAAAATGCGCTCAAAAGAGCTTGCCGAGCGCGTCGGCATCACCGAGCAGAACCTGTCGCTGCTGAAATCCGGCAAAGTGCGGGGCGTCCGGTTTGAGACACTGGCCTCGATCTGCGAGGCCCTTCAATGCCAGCCGGGAGATTTGCTCGAGTTCACCCCAAGCACCCCGTCGGATTAATCTCCGAGATTGTCCTCGTCCGTGCAGGCGCGCTTGATATAAGCGCTGCTGGAGACGCCGTCCGCCACCGCATTGTTGCGGTCACGCCTGGCACCCGCCTTCGACTGCGGCCCGCTGACCGAACAATACAAACCGGCCCTGAGGCCGATATAGTCATCCGTGTCGATGACCGTCCCCCATCCGCTGCCGGCGACGTTGATCACCGCCTGTTTGGACTTTGAGCAGGCAAAGATTGCGAACCAGCCGCACACATCTTTGGCGGCGGCAGGAACGGTGAGGGATGCGGACAGGGCGAGAGCCAGCGCGGGAGTGAGTGCGGATTTCATGACGCCAAGGGCCTTTCCGGCAAGAGCCTCCGACGGAACGGCCCGCCGCAGATAAGCCTCGCCAAAGTCGCGCCCACCAATTTTATGATCGCGCAGAACTGATGAAAACTCAAGCGCAAGCCGGAATTCCGGCAGACGCTGACAGCCGCCATCCTTGCAGATTGCATGCGCCGCCTGTTTTCCCGCCCCGCTGACTGCGCAATTGAACGGGGCGGAAGGGTCATCCACACCAGCGGCATATCCACTCGAAAAAATACTTTACAAAGTTACATTATTTTGTGATGTTGTGATATTTAGTGGCGACCCACTCCACCTTTGCCGACACCAAGGTTGTAAAATGGCTCAATTTGAGTACGCTGCTCGCCTGAACTCCTTTCTTGTCAACAAGAAACAATACTGGGTTGGGCGAAACGATGAAATCACGGTGCTGGATATCGTGGCGCGGGCGGCGACGGCGCGCGGGCTGAATGCGGTTGATCTGAACTATCCCGACCACGTTGAAGGACTGACGGAAGCGGCAATCGTCGAAAGGCTCAACGAATGCGGCATCCGCCTGAACGGCTATGCTATGCGCTACTACACCGATCCGGGCTTCAAGATCGGCGCATTCACCAATCCTGATCCGGTCGTGAGGCGAGCGGCGGTTGATCTGACCAAGCGCGGTCTGGACTCCCTAGCCAAAGCCGGCGGTTCGCTGATGACGCTGTGGATGGGGCAGGACGGGTTCGACTACTCGTTTCAGGCCGACTATTCGGCGCTCTGGGACATGACCACCGATGCGGTGCGCGAGGTGGCGGACCATAATCCCTCCATCGATATCAGCATCGAATACAAGCCGAACGAGCCGCGCTCCTTCAGCCTGATGCCGGACGCGGCGACCACGCTGCTCGCCATCAAGGACATTGACCGGCCCAATCTGGGCGTGACGCTGGATTTCGCCCATGTGCTTTATGCCGACGAGATGCCGGCCTATGCGGCGACTTTGATTGCGCGGCATTCGCGGATTTTGGGCGTGCACCTCAATGACGGCTACGCCAAGCGCGACGATGGATTGATGGTCGGCTCGGTGCATCCGATCCAGACCATTGAGCTTCTCTATGTGCTCGACCGCATCGGTTATTCGGGCTGCATCTATTTCGACACGTTCCCCGACACGACCGGGCTCGATCCCGTGACAGAGTGCGAGACGAATATTAGTTCGGTGCAGGCCATGCGCCGCGTCGTCGAACGCCTCAAAGACAACAAGTTTCTCGCCGCCGCGATCCTGAAACAGGACGCGGTGGCCAGTCAGGCCATCGTGCAGGCTGCCCTGTACGGCGCGTAACGCCGCCAAGGAAGCCGCCCGATATGAAATGCAAATGAAAACCCACTGGGAGGATAGACTATGAGACGCACATTTTTGAAATCCGCGCTTTTTGCACTGATGCTGGCCGCCGGAACGTCATTCAGCGCTTTTGCCGCCGACATGGCGCCGCTGAACTCGGACTCGGAGCCGGACCGGATGGACTGGTCGCAGCTCGAGGCGAAGTTCGGGCCGATGCCGAAGGTTGAGGCCGGGATGCAGGTCGGCGCGGTCGCCAAGGCGCTGACCAATGAATATTGGCGCAGCCTCGGCGAAGGCTATGTCAACGCCGCCAAGGCCGCCGGTGTGACGGTGGACCTGCAGGCCGGACAGGGCGAGGCCGATCAGCTGGGTCAGCTGGCGATCGCCGAGAACATGTTGTCCAAGGGCTACAAGATCCTGCTCGTCTCGCCGCAGACCGACTCGAATCTTCAGCCAGCTGTTGAGGCCGCCGAGAAGGCCGGCGTTCCGGTAATCAATGTCAATGACGCGGTCATTCCGTCGGCCAAAAACTATATCGGCAATGTGCAGAAGGACAATGGCATGCGCGCCGCGCGCTGGTTCATTGAGAACAAGGCCGACGGCGGCAAGGTGGCGGTGATTGAGGGCATGGCGGGCGTCTATGCCGCCGTGCAGCGCACCGCCGGCTTCAAGGAGACGATGGCCGCCGACGGCGCGAAGTTCAGCGTTGTCGCCAGCGTGCCCGGCAACTGGGACCGCCAGCTTTCATTTGATGCGGCCACCAACATCATCCAGCAGCATCCGGACATTGTCGGCTTCTACTGCAACAACGACGGCATGGCGCTCGGCGTCGTCGAGGCCGTGAAAGCGGCGGGCAAACTCGCGCAGATTTCCGTCATCGGCACCGACGGCATCAGCGACGCCTACACGTCGATCAAGGCGGGCGAGCTGACGGCGACGGTGGATTCGTTCCCCGTGCTGACCGGCGAAGTCGCGCTTGAAGTGGCGCTTCGGCTGCAGGCCGGACAGAAGCTGCCGCGCGTTGTGGCGACGCCGCAGGCTCTGGTCACCAAGGATAATGTCGCGCGCTACAGCGGCGACCCGGCCATGGTGCGCAAGAACCTGATCGAAGACGCCGCCGCCAAGTAAAGGCTGCGGAATTGAACAGGCCGCTGGCGGGCGACGATCCGCCAGCGGCGCTCCGATATTCAGGGAAGCAGTCCGATGACAACCGACTACGGCCTGCAGAAACATCCGGCGCTGACGATCACCGGTCTGTCCAAGGCGTTCCCCGGCGTGAAGGCGCTGGACGATGTCGGATTTTCAGTTCAGCCCGGCGAGGTGCATGCGCTGCTTGGCGAAAACGGCGCGGGCAAATCCACGCTTTTGAAAATTCTCTCCGGCGTCTACCGCGCCGACTCGGGCGAAATCCTCGTGGCGGGCAAACCCGTTCACATCACCTCGCCGAAATCCGCCAGCCAGGCGGGCATCGCCATGATCCATCAGGAACTGCAGCAGGTGCCGGAGCTGGACGTGGCGCAGAACATGTTTCTGGGCTCCGCGCCGACAATTGCGGGCGTGCTGGTCAACCGGCTGGAAGCACGGAAAAAAGCGCGCGAAGCGCTTGCGCTGCTCGATCCATCCATCGACGTGTCCGCCAAAATCCGCGACCTCAGGGTGGCCCAGCGGCAGATCGTCGAAATCGCCAAGGCGCTCCTGTCGGATGCCTCCGTCATCGCCATGGATGAGCCGACATCCAGCCTGACGCCGCGCGAATTCGAGCGGCTCGCCGAAATCATCGACTCGCTCAGCAAACGCGGCGTCGCCATTATCTACGTTTCGCACAAGCTGGAGGAAGTCTACCGCGTCGCTTCAAAAGCGACTGTGCTGCGCGACGGCAAAAAGGTCGGCGAGGCGGACCTTGCCATGACCAAAGAATCTGATCTCGTCGCCATGATGGTCGGCCGCGAGCTGGAGGCGCATCCGCACCGCAGCCATGTGCAGAGCGAAATCGTGCTGGAGGCCAAGGGCCTTGGCCGGGGCGGGGCCGTGCGCGATGTGAGTTTTTATCTGCGCCGGGGCGAGGTGCTGTGCATCGCCGGGCTTGTCGGTTCGGGGCGCACCGAGCTGGTCAAGCTGATCGCTGGCGTTGACAGGCCGGAAACAGGCACTGTTCTCATTAAAGGCGAGACGGCGCATATCGCCAGCCCGCGCGACGCCATCGGCATGGGTGTCGCGCTTCTGCCGGAGGAGCGGAAGAAGGAGGGGATCATTCCGCTTCGGACGATCATCTCCAATGTCGGCCTGCCGAAATTCGGCTTCTTCTCGCGCTTCGGCATCATTAAGGGCGGCGAGGTGCGGGACAATGTCGACCGCCTCGCCAAGAGCGTCAGTCTGCGGCCGCACGACATTGACCGGCCGATCCGCCTGTTCAGCGGCGGCAATCAGCAGAAGGCGATCATCTGCCGCTGGCTGATGGCGCGGTCGCAGGTGCTGATTTTCGACGAGCCGACGCGCGGCATCGATGTCGGGGCCAAGGGCGAAATCTACCAGCTGATCGACGGCCTCGCCGCCGAAGGGCGCTCGATCATCGTCGTGTCGTCCGAACTGCCGGAAATCCTGCGCCTCGCCGACCGCGTTCTGGTGATGCGGCGCGGCGCTGCGGAGACGATTTTCGACCGCGCGGACATTTCAGAGGAAACGATCATGCGCTTTGCCATTTCCGGAAACCAGAACCAGCGCGCCGCCTGAGCGCCCGCCAAATTTGGAGCTATGTTGACCATGCCAGCCAACGACAAACTGCCCCAGATGCTCCGCTTCGGCCTGCGCGACATGGGCACGCTGCTCGGCCTCGTCATCCTGTGCGTCATCTTCGCCAGCCTGACCGACGTGTTCATGACCAAGCAGAACCTCATCAACATTCTGCAGCAGTCGAGCATCAACGCCTGCATCGCCATCGGCATGACTCTGGTCATCATTTCGGGCGGCATTGACCTTTCGGTCGGCCCGGTCGCCGCGCTTTCCGCCGTTCTGTCGGCGGCGCTGCTGGTGGCGGGTTATCCCATCGCAGTCGCCGTTGCGGCGGCGCTGCTGATCGGCATGCTCTGCGGCGCGATGAACGGGGCGCTGATCGCCTATGCCGGTTTGCAGCCGTTTATTGTCACTCTTGGCACGCTCAGCCTGTTCCGCGCGCTGGCGCTGATCTACACCGGCGGCACGCCGATCCTCGGCCTGCCGCCGGAGTTCCGCGCGCTCATCACTTCGCAGATTTGGATATTTCCGGTGCCGGTCGTCATTGTCGCGGTGCTCGCCATCGCGGCCTGGGTCATGCTCAACAAGACGCCCATCGGCGAGTATATCCTCGCCGTCGGCGGCAATGAGGAGGCGGCGCGGATCAGCGGCGTTCCCATCGCGCGCACCAAGATCACCGCCTATGTCATTTCCGGCTTCCTCGCCTCGCTCGCCGCAATCATTCTCATCGCCCGCCTCGGCGCGGCGGAGCCGACGCTGGGCAATCTGTGGGAGCTGGAGGCCATCGCCGCCGCCGCCATCGGCGGCGCGTCTTTGATGGGCGGCAAGGGGTCCATTGTCGGCACAATCCTCGGCGCCATCGTCCTGGGCGCAATGCGCAACGGGCTGACGCTTTTGAATGTTCAGGCCTTTTATCAATTGCTCGCCACAGGTATCATCATCATTCTCGCAATGCTGGTTGACCGCCTGACGCGCGGCAAGGAATGAATGTGACATTTGACCCCCGCACCGTAGGCCCGCGTATCCGGATGATGCTTCGGGAGATGACGCCGTCCGAGGCGCGCATCACCGAAATCCTCTTACGCAGCGCGGCGGAGGATTCCATGCCGATGAAGCGGCTCGCCGATGAGGCGGGCGTGTCGGAGGCCATGGTGGTCAAGACCGCCAAGCGGCTCGGCTTTCGCCGGCTACCGCGAGCTGCGCGCCGCGCTGCTTGAATACAAGCGCCAGCCGAATGTCGATCTGCATCAGGAAGTGACGCCCGACGACACGGCGGAGACGATCGTGCAGAAAGTCTTCCGCACCTCGATCCAGGCGCTGGAAGAGACGCTGGCGATCCTGAATATGGACGCGTTCCTGCACGCCGTCGAACTGATCCACGGCGCGCATCAGCGGGACTTTTACGGTCTTGGCGGCTCGGCGCAGATTGCCCGCGACGTGTCGCACAAGTTCCTGCGCATCGGCGTGCGCACATCGGTCTTCGACGACACGCACATGATGGCCATGTCCGCCTCGCTGCTGCGGGCGGGTGACGTGGTGATCGCATTCTCGCATTCGGGCTCAACGCTCGGGGTCCTCGACGCAGTGCAGATCGCCCGCAACAACCGCGCCAGCATCATCGCCGTCACCAATTACGAATCATCGCCGCTCGCCGAGCTCAGCGACGTGGTTCTGTGCTCGACCGCGCAGGGCTCGTATCTGACCAGCGAAAACGCCGCCGCCCGCATCGCGCAGCTCAACATCATGGACGCTGTGTTCATCGCGGTCGCGCAGAAGGGATACCAAGCGGCGGAGACAAACCTGACAAGAACAATGGCCGCTGTGCAGGCCAAGCGCAAATCATGACGTTTTGAACAATGGAGCCGACCACCATGCCAGCTGCGGGTTTTGATGTCATTGTCTGCGGCAGCCTGCATCTCGACATCATGGTGAAGGGCGCGCGCCTGCCGAGGCTTGACGAAACAGCCGTCGGTTCCGAATGGGGAATGGTCTGTGGCGGCAAGGGCGGCAATCAGGCGGTGATGGCCGCCCGTATGGGCGCGCGCACGGCGATGATCGGGCGGGTCGGTCAAGATGATTTTGGCCACAGGCTTTTGTCAAATCTCGACCAGCACAAGGTGAACCGGACATCGGTCGCATATGACGAAAAGGCCGGTTCTGGCATGAGCGTGGCGATCCTTGATGCGCAGGGCGACTATGGGGCCGTCATTGTCTCAGGCGCCAACCTTGCGCTTGATCCGGATGAATGTGCACGGCAATGGCGGAGGCTCGGCGGCGCAAAGACACTGGTCCTGCAGAACGAAGTGCCTGACGCGGTCAACGCGGCGGCGGCAAGAGCGGCCAGGGACGGCGGCGCGATTGTGGTGCTTAATGCCGCGCCAGCCAGAAATCTCGGCCTGGAACTGCTGGATAATATTGACGTTCTGGTGGTCAACCGCGTCGAAGCGGAAATGATGTCGGGGGCAGTGGTCAAGGACGCGCAAACCGCGAAGTTGGCGCTGCCCGCCCTCGGTGCAGGGTCCAGGGACATCATCATCACGCTCGGCGGCGAGGGCCTTGTTCTGCAAAGCAAGAACGGCAGTCCTGTCTTTCTCGCACCACACGCGGTCAAGGTCGTTTCGACGCACGGGGCGGGAGACTGCTTCCTCGGCGCTTTGGCCGCGAAGCTGGCGGATGGAAATACGCTTGAAGACTCATGCGGGGCCGCGAACCGCGCCGCCGCATCTTTCGTGGCGATGAACGAAGCCGAACGCGAATTCGCCGACTTCACCGCGCTTTAGGAATATGACCTGCTGCTGCAGGGCAGGCTGGTTTCCATGCCAAGTCACAAAACTTCTGCGAAATCAAAAATAGCCAATTGACAGACGGATTATTCCAAAATAGCAATTGGAACGTTCCAAAAGCGAAAACGGTAACCAGCTGCTGCGCTGTCACCCACGGAGCCTGACCCACGGAGCCTGAATTGGGCAAGATCGTTTCATTTTCCGAAGCCGCCGCGCGCATCAGGGACCGTGCGGTCGTCACGGTCTCCTCCTCGTCCGCGCTCGGCTGTCCCGACAGGATGCTCGCCGCCATCGGCGCGCGGTTTGAGGCGGAGGGGCATCCGCGCAATCTCACGATGATCCACCCGATTGCGGCGGGGGACATGTACGGCGTCAAGGGAATTGACCATCTGGCGAAGGACGGGCTGATCTCGGAAATCATCGCCGGCTCTTATCCGTCCGGCCCGTCGAGCCTGCCGATGCCGGACATCTGGCGCATGATCGTCGAGGACCGGATCGCAGCCTACAACGTGCCGTCCGGGCATCCTGTTCGACATGCACCGCGATGTGGCGGCGCGCAAGCCGGGCGTTTTCACCAAGGTTGGGCTGGAGACCTTTGTCGACCCAGTGCGCGAAGGCTGCGCGATGAATGCCAAGGGCGCGGCGAGCCCGATTGTCAAGCGGGTGGAGATGGGCGGCGAGAGCTGGCTGCATTTTCCGAATATTGTGCCCAATGTCTGCATATTGCGCGCCACGACGGCGGATGAGCATGGCAATCTGACTTATGAGCACGAGGGCGCTTATCTCGGCGGGCTTGATCAGGCGATTGCCGTGCGCAATCATGGCGGCCTTGTGATAGCGCAGGTCAAGCGCGTGACGGCGCGGGGATCATTGCGCCCGCATGATGTGCGTGTGCCGGGGCATCTGGTGGATTTGATTGTCGTCGATCCCGACCAGAAGCAGACGACGGAGACGCTGTATGATCCGGCGATCTCCGGCGAAATCATGCGGCCTTGGGACTCGTTCAAGAGGGCGGAACACGGCGTGGAGAAGGTTATAGCCCGCCGCGCCGCGATGGAACTCAGGCAAGGCCAGACGGCCAATCTCGGCTTTGGCATTTCCGCCATGGTGCCGCGCATTCTTCTCGAAGAGGGTCATGCGCAATCCGTCACCTGGGCCATCGAACAGGGCGCAGTCGGGGGAATGCCGCTGATGGGTTTCGCTTTCGGCTGCGCCTCCAACGCCGACGCCTTCATGCCCTCGCCGAACCAGTTCACCTATTTTCAGGGCGGCGGGTTCGACATGGCGTTCCTGTCGTTCATGGAGGTGGATGTGGAGGGAAATGTGAATGTCTCCAAGCTCGGCAAGAAGCCGTATCTGACCGCAGGATGCGGCGGGTTTGTCGACATTACCGCGCATGCGAAGAAGATCGTGTTTTCCGGCTGGTTCGAGGCGGGCGCGGAAATGACTTTGAGCGATGACGCAATGACGGTCGCCAGGCCCGGCAAGTTCACCAAGTTGGTCGAGGCGGTGGAGCATGTGACCTTCTCCGGCAAGCGGGCGCGCGAGACCGGGCAGGACGTGCTCTACGTCACCGAGAGATGTGTCATCACGCTGACAGACAAGGGCTTGGTGGCCACGGAAATCATGCCCGGCATCAACGCCGCGCGGGATATTGGCGAGGCGTCACAGGGCCGGGTGAAAGTCGCCGAGAATGCCAGGCTGATGCCGAAATCGCTTTTGAAAGCCGAACCGATGGGACTGACGCTATGAGCAATGTCCATTATTCGGTGTCCGACCGCATCGCTGTCATCACGCTCGACAATCCGTCGAAGCTCAATGCGCTGACGCCGGACATGCTTGTTCAGCTGTGCGGCCTGTGCGACCAGATCGAGATGGACCATGAAGTGCTTGGCGTGCTGCTGACAGCGGCAGGCGACCGCTTCTTCTGCGCGGGCGCTGATATCAACGCATGGTCCGGCTACTCGCCGCAGGAATTTTCCCGCTACTGGGTGCGCTCGGGCCACCGCGTCTTCGACCGCCTCGCGCGGCTTGGCAAACCGACCATCGCGGTTCTCTCCGGCAACGCGTTCGGCGGCGGGCTGGAGCTTGGCCGCGGCCTGCGACATAAGGGTCATGGCACCGAATGCGCAGATCGCGCTGCCGGAGACGGCGGTTGGCATCGTGCCCGGCTGGTCCGGCACGCAGCGGCTGGCGCGGCTTTTGCCGGAGCCGGTGGTGAAGGAAATGGCGCTGTTCGGGCGCAGACTCACGGCGGATCGGGCGCTGGCGCTGGGCTTTGCGGCGGAGGTTTCCGATGATCCGCTCGCTGCCGCGAAAGCAATTGCCTCCAAGCTCTCGGACACATCGCCCGCCGCAACCGAAGTCGCCAAATACATGATCCATGCGGGCGCAGGCGAGGACACATCCGCAATGATCGAAGCGCTGGGCAGCGGCATGATCGCCGCCAGCGCTGACAAGGACGAAGGCGTTGAAGCCTTCCGCGCCAAGCGCAAACCAGCCTTCACGGGAGAATGACATGAGCGAATTCACCATCATCCCGGCGAGCCGAAATGCGGTTCCGGCGGAGCCATATCAGGGCCGCCATTTCATCAATGGCAAGCATGTTGGCAGTGCGGACGGCAAGACGTTTGACCGCGTCTCGCCTTCGCATGGCGTTATCGTGAGCGTCTCTGCTCTGGCTGGGAGAGGCGGAGACCAAGGCGGCGATTGCCGCCGCGCGGGCGGCCTTTGACGATGGCCGCTGGAGCCGCCTTCCGGGCAAAGCGCGGGCGACAGTCTTGCTGAAGGTCGCCGACCTGATCGAGAAGAATGTCGAGCGCATGGCGATCCTCGAAACGCTGGAAAGCGGCAAGCCGATCAGCCAGTCGCGTGGCGAGGTGGAAGGCTCCGCCGACCTCTGGCGCTACGCCGCCTCGCTCGCCCGCACGCTGCATGGCGACAGCCACAACACGCTGGGCGACGACATGCTCGGAATCATTCTGAAAGAACCGGCGGGCGTTGTGTCGGTCATCACGCCGTGGAATTTCCCGTTCTGGATATTGTCGCAAAAGCTTCCCTTCGCGCTGGCGGCGGGATGCACATGCGTCGTCAAGCCATCCGAGATGACGCCGTCAACCACGGCCATGCTGGGCGATCTTTTGATTGAAGCCGGATTGCCGGATGGCGTTGTCAACATCGTCCTCGGCTACGGCCAGCCGGTCGGAGCGCTGATGTCCTCGCACCCGGATGTGGACATGGTGACCTTCACGGGCTCGACGGCGGTCGGCAAGGGCATCGCGGCGGCGGCTTCGGCGACCTTGAAGAAAGTGGCGCTGGAGCTGGGCGGCAAAAATCCGCAGGTGATCTTCCCCGACGCTGATCTCGAAAGCGCCACCGACGCGGTGACGTTCGGCGTCTATTTCAACGCCGGCGAATGCTGCAATTCGGGCAGCCGCATCATCGTGCATGAGGATATCGCCGAAGACTTTATCGGGCGCGTGGTGAAGCTCTCCGCCAAAGTGCCGTTCGGTGATCCACTGGACCCGAAAACGCAGGTCGGCGCGATCATTTCCTCCGCGCACCAAAATAAGATCGAGACCTATGTGCGCGATGCGGAGAAGGCGGGCGCGAAGGTGAGGCTTGGCGGCGGTGGGTTTTCGGTGCCGGGTCTTCCGGGCGAATTTTACCAGCCGACGGTTGTTTCCAATGTGACGGCGGGCATGGCAATTGCACGCGAGGAGGTGTTCGGGCCCGTCTTGACGGTGCTGACCTTCAAGACATTGAACGAAGCCATCGCGCTCGCCAATGACGCGTCGTATGGGTTGTCGGCGGGCGTGTGGAGTGAGAATGTCCACACCTGCCTCGCCTTTGCCAGACGCGTGCAGGCGGGGACGATCTGGACCAACACCTGGATGGACGGCTACCCGGAAATGCCGTTCGGCGGCTTCAAACAAAGCGGCTCGGGGCGCGAACTCGGCAGGTTTGGCCTTGATGAATTCATGGAGGTGAAAACGCTGACGATGCGCATCGGGCGCACGCGCTCGCCTTGGGTCAAACCAATATCATGAGCCGCGTCGCCATTGTCACGGGCGCCGCGCGCGGCATCGGCGTGGCAATTGCCGACCGGCTTGAGGCGGAAGGATTTTCTGTCTCGCGTTTGGATAAGAATGCTTCTGAAGAAGAGGCGGCATTCGACCTTGCTTCTGTGGAGACGCATGAAGCGGCAGTTGCTGCAATTATGGAGCGGTTCGGCCGCATCGACTGCCTCATCAACAACGCCGGCATCGCTTCGCCGAAGCGCGGTGATTTTCTTCAGCTGAAGCCGCAGACTTATGACGCGGTGATGGACGTGAACGCGCGCGGCACGGTGTTCTTCACACAGGCGGTTGTCAAAGCGATGCTTGCGTCGAAGGCCGAAGGGCGACGCTCCATACAGTTCATAACCTCAGCCTCCGCTGCGATGGCATCGCTTGAGCGGTTGGATTACTGCATGTCGAAAGCGGCGCTGTCGATGTTCGCCAAAGGACTGGCGCTGCGGCTGGCGGGCGAGGGGATTGACGTGTTTGAAGTGCGCCCCGGCATCATCAAGACGGAGATGACCGCTGCGGTGTCTGCCAAGTACGACGCGCTGATCGATGGCGGCCTTGTGCCGGAGGGGCGCTGGGGACTGCCGGAGGACATTGCGTCCGTCTGCGCGGCGCTGGCGTCCGGCGCGCTGCCGTTCTCGACCGGCTCGGTCATTGACGCGGGCGGCGGCCTGCATATTCCGCGATTGTGAGGGCGGGCATGGCCTACGATTATGTCATCATCGGCGGCGGCTCGGCGGGGTGCGTGATCGCGGCGCGGCTGAGCGAAAATCCGGATGTGACAGTGCTGCTGCTCGAGGCGGGCGGCACGGACCGGCATCCACTCTATCATCTCCCGGCCGGCTTTGCGAAAATGACCAAGGGCATCGGCTCTTGGGGCTGGCACACGGTTCCGCAGAAGCACATGAACAATATGGTGATCCGCTACACGCAGGCGAAAGTCATCGGCGGCGGCTCGTCGATCAACGCCCAGCTCTACACGCGCGGCAATGCGCTCGACTATGACGAATGGAGGCAGATGGGATGCGGGGGCTGGGGCTATAGCGATGTGCTGCCTTTCTTCCGCAAGGCCGAGGACAATGACACGTTTGACAATGAGTTCCATGCCAAAGGCGGGCCGCTCGGCGTCTCGCAGCCGGTAGCGCCGCTGCCGATCTGCGAGGCCTGGTTCAAGGCGGCGGAAGAGATGGGCATTCCGCGCAACATGGATTTCACCGGCGCTCGCCAAGACGGCGTCGGCTATTACCAGCTGACCCAGCGCAATGCGCGGCGCTCATCCGCCGCGATGGCCTATCTTGCTCCGGCGCGGGGCCGAAGGAATTTGACCGTGAAAACCGGCGCGCAGGTGAAGCGGATCATCGTCGAAAAGGGCAGGGCCGTCGGCGCGGAAATGCTGGACGGGACCAAGCATGTGGCGGAGCGCGAGGTGATCCTCTCCTCCGGCGCCATCGGCTCGCCACGGATGCTGATGCTGTCGGGCATCGGGCCGGCGGATCATCTGCGCTCGCTCGGCATTGATGTCGTCTTGGATCAACCCGGCGTCGGCTCCAACCTGCAGGATCACCTCGACCTGTTCGTCATCGCCGAATGCACCGGCGAGCACACTTATGACAAATATGCGAGGCCGTTCTGGTCTGCGGTGGCGGGGCTGCAATATCTCTTCACCCGCAAGGGGCCTGTCGCCTCCAGCCTGTTTGAGACGGGCGGCTTCTGGTATGCGGACGAGAATGCGCGCTCGCCGGACATTCAGTTTCATCTTGGCCTCGGCTCCGGCATAGAGGCGGGCGTGGCCGCTATGCCGCACGGCGGCGTGACGCTGAACTCGGCCTATCTTCGCCCGCGTTCGCGCGGCACGGTGCGGCTTGCCAGCGCTGATCCAAATGCCGCCCCCTTGATTGACCCGAACTATTGGGCGGATCCGTACGACCGCGAAATGTCGATAAGAGGCTTGAAGCTGGCGCGGCAGATGATGCGTCAGGAGGCGCTGAAGCCGTTTGTGCTGGCCGAGCGGTTGCCGGGGCCGGGTGTTGCAGAGCGATCAGGATTACTTCAACTATGCCTGCGCTAACGCCAAGACCGATCATCATCCGGTCGGCACCTGCCGGATGGGAATTGATGCAAAAGCCGTCGTGACGCCGAAGCTGAAATTTATTGGCATTGAGGGCCTGCGCATCGCCGATGCCTCCATCATGCCCACAGTTGTTTCTTCCAACACCAACGCTGCGGCGATCATGATCGGCGAAAAAGCCGCGGATATGATTAGGTCAGGCAAATGAGGAACACTCCATGATCCGCCACATCGTCCTGATCCGCTTCCGGGCTGAAGTTACCGAGGAGAAAATCAACGCGATTTTCGCTGACCTGCATCAAATCAAGCAGGCGCTTCCCGGCGTCTTGTCGATCACATCCGGCCGCAGCGAAAGCCCTGAACAGATCGAGCGCGGCTTCATGCACGGCTTCGTCGCCGACTTCGCCGACTGGGCCGCGCTCGCCGCCTATCAGGCGCACCCGGATCACAAGCGCGTCGGCGCGGCGCTTGTCGCCAACGCCGCTGGCGGGCTGGACGGCATCCTTGTGTTTGATCTGCCGGTGGAGGAGAGCTGAGATGCTGAACCTGCCGACCTATTCTGGAACGATTGAGCCATACCGGCTGACCGGCGACCCGCTCGCCGTCCGCGCCCCGCGCGTTCCCCTGACCCGCACCGCCTTCGCCGCCGCCCATGTCGTCTCCGATCCCTTGAAGGAGCGCAGCCCGTGGGACACGCGCCCGGCGGTGGACTGGGAAGCGACGCTCGGTTTCCGCGTTGGGCTTTGGGATCAGGGCCTTGGTCTTGCGGAAGCCATGGACACCGCCCAGCGCGGCATGGGCGTCGATTGGCTCACCGCCAAAGAGTTGATTGAACGGACAATGGCGGCGGCGAAGTCGCATCCGATGAAGCCGCGCGTCGCCTGCGGGGCGGGGACCGATCATTTGGCTCTGGCAGAATTGCGCGATGCCGACGCAATCATCGCCGCGTATGAAACCCAGATGGCGGCGATTGAGGCGGCGGGTGGGCAAGTGATTCTTATGGCATCGCGGGCGTTCACAGCCGTTGAGGCGGACGAGTCGGTGTACCGCAAAGTCTACCGCCGCCTGCATTGGCCAGGCGCAGGGACGGGTCATTCTGCATTGGCTTGGCGACATGTTTGATCCCGCCCTGACAGGCTATTGGGGTTCAACCGATGTGGAGCGGGCAACTGACTTTGTTCTCAGCATCATTGAAGAAAATTCCCGCAAGGTGGACGGCATCAAAATTTCGCTGCTGGATGAGGCGCATGAGATTGCGTTCCGCGCCCGGCTGCCCCAGGGCGTGCGGCTTTATACGGGCGATGACTTCAACTATGCGCCATTGATCGAGGGCGATGGCCAGCATCATTCGCATGCCCTGCTCGGCATCTTCGCCGCCATAGCGCCCGCCGCCTCGCAGGCGCTGGAGGCATTGGCGGAGGGCAACTTGGAAGCATACCGCGCGCTGCTCGCGCCGACGGTGCCGCTCAGCCGCGAAATCTTCAAAGCGCCGACCCGATACTACAAGGCGGGCATCGCGTTCCTGTCATGGCTGAACGGCTGGCAGAGCCATTTCATCATGCCCGCCGGGTTCCAGTCGAGCCGCGAAATCACGCATTACGCTGAAGTGTTCCGGCTGGCCGACAATGCGCGGCTGCTTGCCAAACCTGACTTGGCAGAGGAGCGGATGCGCACGCTGCCTCGCATTGCACGGCGTTTCATGAAAAGCCGCCCGACAATCATTGATGTGGCGAAGGCGGCGGGCGCTGTCGAAGTCCACGGTCAGCCTCGTGCTTCAGGGCAGCCCGCTGGTGAAGGAAGAGACGCGGCTCTTGGTGCGCCAGACCATGGCGTCGGTCGGCTACGTCTATAACCGCGCCGCCGCCAATCTGCGCACGGCGAATGTCGGCTTGATCGGCCTTGTCATCAACGACCTGCGCAATCCGTTTTTCACGGAATTTGCGACGTCGGCGCAGATGGCCTTTTCCGAGCATGGCTACGCGACGGTGATCGCCAACACCGACGAGAACCCGACCCTTCAGGCGCAGGTCGTCAATTCGATGATCGAGCACGGCGTGTCGGCGCTGGTGATCTCACCGACCTATGGCAGCGAGGAGTTCACCTTCGGGCCGCTGGTCAAGGCGGGCATTCCGGCCATGCAGGTGCTCCGCCAGGTGGATGCGCGCACGGACATGTTTCCGTTTTCCTCTCTGGCTTATCCCGATGGCGGCAGGGCGGCGGCGCGGCATCTGATCGACATGGGTGCGCGCCGCATTGCCTTCATTGGCGGCCTCGAAGAACGCCCGATCACGCGTGAGCGGCTGTCGGGCTATCTCGAAGTGATGGGCGAAGCGGGCCTTGAAACTCTGACGATACACGGCCGCGCGACCCGCGCCTTTGGAAACGAGGCGGCCATGCGGCTGAATGCCGAGTTCCCCTCTGTTGATGCGGCGATCTGCTACAATGACCTCACAGCGCTCGGCATGATGTCCGGGTTCGCGCGGGCCGGGCGAAAGGTCGGAGACGACTTCCGCCTGGTCGGCTTTGACGATGTTGAAGAGTGCGCGCAGGTCTGGCCGCCTCTGTCCTCCGTGCGCTGCGACATTGCCGCCTTTGGGCGCGGCACAGCGACAAGGGTGCTTGACTGGCTCGAACGAGGAGTCCGGCCGGCTCCGGAAGCGCGGGCGCCGGTCCATCTCGTGATCCGCGCGTCAAGCGCCGGACACCGGACATGACAATCATCACATTTTTCTGGTGACGCTGACATTTTTGGCGAAGAGCGGGGATGACGTGCTGCGCAAGCCTGATAAAGTCAGTCTGCAAAGAGGCAGTGGAGTGATCAATGAAGAAGGTTTACAGCAACGCCAGCGCCGCGCTTGACGGGCTGCTGTTTGACGGCATGTTTATCGCGTCCGGCGGCTTCGGCCTTTGCGGCATACCGGAACTGCTGATTTCGGCAATCAGAGAGGCGGGGACCAAAGACCTGACGTTTGCGTCCAACAATGCGGGAGTCGACGGCTTTGGCATCGGCATCCTTTTGGAAACCCGCCAAGTGAGGAAAATGATTTCGTCCTATGTCGGCGAGAACGCCGAGTTCATGCGCCAGTATCTGTCCGGCGAGCTGGAGCTGGAGTTTAATCCGCAGGGCACGCTCGCCGAGCGGATGCGCGCCGGCGGCGCGGGCATTCCGGGCTTTTACACCAAGACCGGCGTCGGCACGGTGATTGCCGACGGCAAGGAGCACAAGGAGTTCAACGGCCAGACCTATATTCTGGAACAGGGCATTTTCGCGGATCTCTCCATTGTCAAAGCCTGGAAGGGCGACGCCACCGGCAATCTGGTGTTCCGCAAGACCGCGCGCAACTTCAACCCGCCCGCCGCGACCTGCGGCAAAATCTGCGTCGCGGAAGTCGAGGAGATTGTGCCGGTCGGTTCGCTTGACCCCGATGCCATCCACCTGCCCGGCATCTATGTGCACCGGATAATTCAGGGCGCGCACGAAAAGCGCATCGAACAGCGCACGACACGAAAGCGGGAGGCGGCATAATGGCGTGGGACCGGAACCAGATGGCCGCGCGCGCGGCGAAGGAACTGCAGGACGGCTGGTATGTCAATCTCGGCATTGGCATTCCAACGCTGGTGGCGAACTATATTCCGAGTGACATTGAAGTGACGCTGCAGTCGGAAAACGGCATGCTCGGCATGGGGCCATTCCCTTTTGAAGGCGAAGAGGACGCCGATCTGATCAACGCTGGCAAACAGACAATCACCGAGCTGCCAAAGACCTCCTTTTTCGACAGCGCTCAGTCTTTTGCGATGATCCGCGGCGGCAAAATCGCCATGGCGATTCTGGGGGCGATGGAAGTCTCTGAGAACGGCGATCTTGCAAACTGGATGATCCCCGGCAAGCTGGTCAAAGGCATGGGCGGGGCGATGGACCTCGTCGCAGGCGTTGGCCGTGTCGTCGTTGTCATGGACCACACCAACAAGGCGGGCGAGAGCAAAGTGCTGAAAGCCTGCACGCTGCCGCTCACCGGCAAAGCCGTGGTCGACCGCATCATCACCAATCTTGGCGTTCTCGACGTCGTTCCCGGCGGCTTGAAGATCGTCGAATGCGCGGAAGGCGTCAGCGAATCCGATTTGCGCGCGGCGACCGAGGCGGCGATTGTGGCCTGAATATGCCCAGTGCCGCCAAATGTGGCTTTCAAATCTCCGCGCACTGTGGGCCTGCCGCATCGTCGGTGTCACAAACTCCGCCCCGTCCTTGATCCCCGACGGCCAGCGGCTCGTGACGGATTTGGTCTTGGTGTAAAACTTGAAAGCGTCCGGACCGTGCTGGTTGAGGTCGCCGAAGCCGGGGCCTTTCCAGCCGCCGAATGTGTAATAGGCGGGCGGATTGATAAAGTTCGCAGGGCAGGCGGAGTTTGGGCTACGGCTCGTTCATTGCGTCCGCCAGCGAAACGATCCGGTCGGTGTGAATGCTGCTTTCGAACCGCGCCAGAAACTGCCTGTCTGCCGTAACCACCGCGCCATCGAGCTGGATGGCCAATGCGAGGTAGATACAATCGAAAACATGATGTTTGTGCGCAATTGCCAGCTCAAGAGCCTGATCATGCAGCAGTTCGTCCGGGTGCCAGTTCGGGATGACCTTCTTCAGCTGAGCACGAGAAAAGCGCCAAGCGACAATCGATGTTCTTTGCATGATGCTGTGTTTCCAGAAAATACTGGCAAACTCAGTTTGGAGGAAGGCCGGGGCATGGAATTCCGCGTCCAGTTCAAGAAGTTTTTCGGCGGCAGCGCTGTCAGATTCCGGCAGATACCATTTAGCGGCAACGTTGGCGTCAATAACGAGCCGCCTCACTCCAGACCTTCCCGGTATTCCGCCGATGTGAGCGAGGGAACGGTTCCCGGCGTTTTGGCGCGGATCAGCCGCATCTGCTCCACCAGCGCGGCGCGGTCGGGAGCGCCTTCGTTTTCGATCAGCTGACGCACCTCCGCCTCCAGCGAACTGCCCTTTTGAAGGGCGCGGGCGCGCAATGCTTCAAGCGCGCTGTCATTGATGTTGCGGACCAGAATTTGTCCCATCGGAACCTCCGTGATATCGGGCATGATATCAAGTTTGCGGAGTAATTCAAGGAAAACAGATTACGGCGTTTGCAGAGCGCATCGACCTACTGAAACAGCCGCGCGTCAAATACCAGCGGCGCAATTGCCTCTACACTGACTTTACCAATGTCTGGATGCAGTGGATTTATCAAATAGTTGAACGCATCCGGCGCAAGCGCGCTTTTGACTCTGCAGACGCAAGCGGGAGCCGCCGCCAGCCATGCGTCCCCAAGCGCCCGGGTGACAGATTCATCACCGGGCTCGGCGTCAATAGAGTCAATCCGCACATCATCCTGCATGTCTATTTTCATCATGACGAATTTCGACAGATGCACTGCCGCCAGATCCATGTGGACGCGCACCTCCAGCATGGCCAACGCCGAGTGCTCAGCGGTATAAACAACCGGTCTTCCAACACTGTGCCAGCGCCCCGGCCTGTGCAGCCCGCCGATCCCGCTCAAATCCGCAAACTGCTCATGCGCGGCGCGCCAAAGCCTCACGCGGCAAACCCATGCATGGCCTGGCCGATGAACATTTCCACCGCCCGCGCGCCAGCCTCGGTGACCAGCATTTCAGCGGGCGTTTCCCCGGCAAAAACCGTTGTCGGCCGGTCGAGCCATTCGTCGGCCTTGTCGCCGAACGCTTCCCGCGCAAGCCCGGTGACGCGCATTGCCCGGACAATGCGCTCAGACTGCGCCGGAGTGAACCGCTTCATGTTGTTCTCCGCCGCGTATTGCAGCGTGCGGCGCGGGATGATGCCGGACTGTATCAGTCGATCCATCAGCGCCTTGTCCGACAGAACCTCATCAACCAAAATTCCCGCCTTGATCGATTCACTCACAGCCATTTCTGACGCCAAAGTGTTTTTTCGTAGTTCAATCGCAAAGGCGGTCTTTGGAGTGACGAATTGTCCGGTTGGCTTTTGCTGGTGAATTGCGAACGTCGGCATATTTGCGCTCCTTGGCAGAATTGCCGATATATAAGGCAATATTGCCAAATATGCAATATGAAAACGACCGCCATCACTGGCGGGCGCTTTAACGTGGCTGCAACCCCTACCGCATCGTCGGTATCACAAACTCCGCCCCGTCCTTGATCCCTGACGGCCAGCGGCTCGTGACGGTCTTGGTCTTGGTGTAAAACTTGAACGCGTCCGGGCCGTGCTGGTTCAGATCGCCAAAGCCCGAGCCTTTCCAGCCGCCGAATGTGTAATAGGCGATCGGCACCGGGATCGGCACGTTGATGCCGACCATGCCGACCTGGACTTTCGAGGCGAAGTCGCGGGCGGCGTCGCCGTCGCGGGTGAAAATGGCGGTGCCGTTGCCATATTCGTGCTCATTGGTCATTTTCAGCGCTTCCTCATAGGTCTTGGCGCGCACGACGGCGAGGACCGGGCCGAAGATTTCCTCCTTGTAGATGCGCATGTCGGTCGTCACATTGTCGAACAGGCAGCCGCCCATGTAATAGCCGTTCTCATAGCCCTGCATGGTGAAGCCGCGCCCGTCGACCACAAGGTCTGCGCCTTCGGCGATGCCGATGTCCACGTAATTCTTGACCTTGTCGAGATGCGCCTTGGTGACCAGCGGGCCGAAATCCGCGTCCTTGTCAGTGGACGGGCCGACTTTCAGGCTCTCAACGCGCGGCGTCAGCTTGGCCATCAGCCGGTTGGCCGTGTCCTCGCCGACCGGCACGGCGACCGAAATCGCCATGCAGCGCTCGCCGGCCGAGCCATAGCCCGCGCCGATCAGCGCATCGACCGTCTGGTCCATATCGGCGTCCGGCATGATGACCATATGGTTCTTCGCGCCGCCGAAACACTGCACGCGCTTGCCCGTGGCGCAGCCGCGCGAGTAGATGTAATGCGCGATCGGCGTCGAGCCGACAAAGCCGATGGCCTTGATGTCGCGGTCGTCAAGAATGGCGTCCACCGCCTCCTTGTCGCCGTTGACGACGTTCAACACGCCGGCCGGAAGGCCCGCCTCCATGAACAGTTCGGCGATGCGCATCGGCACGCCGGGATCGCGCTCGGAGGGCTTCAGGACATAGGTGTTGCCGCAGGCGAGCGCCGGGCCGATTTTCCACAGCGGGATCATGGCCGGGAAGTTGAACGGCGTGATGCCGGCGACCACGCCAAGCGACTGGCGCAGCGAATAGACGTCAATGTTCGGACCCGCGCCGTCGGTGAACTCGCCCTTCAACAGATGCGGCGAACCGATGCAGAACTCGACCACTTCCAACCCGCGCTGAATGTCGCCCTTGGCGTCGGGAATGGTCTTGCCGTGTTCCTTGGCGAGCAGCAGCGCCAGTTCGTCGTATTCGGCGTGGACGAGGTCGAGGAACTTCATCAAGACGCGGGCGCGGCGCTGCGGATTGGTGTTCGCCCAGCCCGCATGCGCGGCCTTGGCAACTTCCACCGCATGGCGCACTTCGGCTTGGCTGGCCAGCGCCACAGTCGCCTGCACTTCGCCGGTCATTGGCATGAAAACGTCCGCCTTGCGGCCCGAAGTGCCGGCGACATGCTTGCCGCCGATGAAATGTCCATATTCGCGCATGTGAGCTCCTCCAGATTTTGATGCGGTGATTATCATTCTACAAAAAAACAATTGCAACCCGCAGGAAAGCGCACCTATTGTGCAAAAATTGAAGTTTGGACTCAACCATGAACTGGGACGATATCCGCATTTTCCTCGCCGTCGCCCGCGCAGGACAGATCTTGGGTGCGGCGCGCAGGCTTGGCCTCAACCACGCCACCGTCGCCCGCCGCCTCACCGCGCTCGAAACCGAACTGCGCGCCCAGCTATTCACGCGCCGTCCCTCCGGCACCGAACTGACGCGGGCGGGCGAGGAATTTCTTCTGGCCGCCGAGCGGATGGAGGCGGAGATGCTGGGCGCGCGCGCAACGGTCGGCGACGCCTCGGTCTCAATCTCCGGCACAGTGCGCATCGGCGCGCCGGACGGGTTTGGCGTCGCCTTCCTCGCCCCGCGCCTCGGCGAGCTGACGCGCCGCCATCCCGATCTTTCCATTGAACTCGTCCCGGTTCCACGCTCCTTCTCGCTGTCGCGCCGCGAGGCGGATGTCGCCATCACCGTGGAGCGTCCAGACCATGGCCGCCTGGTCGCCGCCAAGCTGGTGGATTACGCGCTAGGCCTCTACGCGTCCAAGACCTATCTCGAAACAAACGGCATGCCCCAAAGCCAGGCTGAGCTTGGCGCGCACAATCTCATCGGCTTTGTCGAAGACCTGGTGGCGGCGCAGTCACTCAATTACGGGCCGGAACTCTTTGGCAGCGCCAAACCGACATTCGCCGTCTCAAGCGCGCTCGGCCAGCTGGAGGCGGTGCGATCCGGCGCGGGCATTGGCATTCTGCACCGCTTCATCGCCCGCCCGCATCCGGAACTCATCCAGGTTTTGCCGCAAATCAGCCTGTCACGCGCCTACTTCATCGTCTATCACGAGAGCATGCGCACCCTGCGGCGCATCAATGCGGTGACGCAGTTCATCGCCGGGATTGTCGAGCGCGAGCGCAATATCTTCAATTGAGCTGGAGGCCGAGTATTGCTTTATGACCTTGCCATCATCGGCGGCGGCATCGCGGGCGCCTCGCTGGCGCATTTTGTCAGCGGCGGGCGCTCCGTCCTGGTGCTGGAGAGGGAGGCCTTTCACGGCTATCATTCCTCAGGCCGCTCCGCCGCTGAATTCACCAGGCGGTTCCACGCGCAGGAAGTGGGCAAACTGGCCGTCGCCAGCGCTGAATTTCTGATGAATCCGCCCGAAGGGTTTTGCGAAACCCCGCTTCTTGTTCCGCGCGGCAATCTGCTTGTCGCCGGCGCGGAAAAGCAAGGCCATCTGCATGACGTGTTTAAGCGCGAAACCGCCAGCGGCGGCGAAATCCTGTTGCAGAGCATGGAAGAGGCGCTGGCCCGTGTGCCGTTTCTTGATCCGGATGTCATCAAAGCGGCGTTCTATGATCCGGACTGCTATGATGTCGAGGTGGAAAGCCTTTTGCAGGGTTTTGTGAAATCGGCCCGCCGTCAGGGCGCGGAGATCAGAACCGGCTGCGGGCTTTTTTCGGCGCGGCACAATTGCAATCATTGGGAGCTGACCACAAGCCTTGGCGGCTTTTCCGCGAAAACGCTGGTGAACGCCTCGGGCGCTTGGGCCGACGCAACGGCCAGAGTCTGCGGCGTCGCTCCGCTGAACATAATTCCTTACCGCCGCACGGCCATCGCCATTGATCTGCCTGCTGGCATTGACGCCAGCGCGCTGCCTGAGGTCAATGAGATCGACGAAGTCTGGTATTTCAAGCCCGACGCCGGACGCTTGCTGGTGTCACCCGCCGACGCCACAGAATCAGAACCCTGCGACGCACAGCCGGAGGATTTGGATGTTGCCTACGCCGTGCATTATCTGGAAGAGGCGACGACGCTTGAAGTGAAGACGGTCGCCCATAAATGGGCGGGCCTGAGAACATTTGCGCCGGACCGGCTGCCGGTTGTTGGGTTTGACAGGGATCAGCCTGCGTTTTTCTGGCTGGCGGGTCAAGGCGGTTACGGGATTCAGTCTTCGCCCGCGCTGGGAGAATACGCAGCCTGCCTGCTTCGGAAAGTAAGTGTAAGCGAAAACTTACGGAAAGCTGGCCTGACCGGCGCCGAGTTTCTGCCGCAGAGGCTTTGCTAAAGGCTGGCGGCGGGCTGAAATTTCGCGCCGCTGATGGCTTTGATCTTCCGGATGAACAGATCAAGATTCCCCGCCGTTGTGCGCCAAATATCATGGTTGAGCACGACGGAGCTCTGCCGCGCTTTTATCTGGTTGATGCCGTGCTGCACCCATTTGTCGGGCTTGAAGTCCGCGCTCCAGTCGACTGTGTCGACGTTCCAGATCACCAGCCGGTAGCCGAGGTCGGCGACAACTTCGTCCACCAGCGCATTATGCGCGCCATAGGGCGGGCGGAACAGTTTCCTTCCATGCATAAAGGGCGCGATCAGCGCTTCGGTTTTGACCAGCTCAGCCTTAATTTTGGCCCGGCTTAGCGTGGTGAGCTTAGGATGATTATAGGTGTGGTTGCCAATCCGGTGCCCGCCCTCCGCCACCAGTTTCAGCGTGTCCGGATACAAAACGCAGTTGCGTCCAATCATAAAGAATGTCGCCTTGATCTGATGTGCCGCCAGCACATTCAGAACTTTTTTCGTATTCACCGGGTGGGGCCCGTCATCAAAGGTCAGCCAGATTTCCTTGCCGCCAATGGCTTTGTAACTGGGAACAATCGGACGTTCGGTTTTAGCTAATGGCATGGCGCTCCTCCTCTCCCGCTACAGTCTGGCGGCTTGGACATGCATCCAGTCGAAATTGCGCGTGCGGCCGAGGCTGACCCAGCCCTCCGCCTCCCAGGCATGCCACCAGAAATCATAATTGGAATGATCAAGCGAAGCGCGGTCGCGTCCCCATTTCAGCTGATTGCGCTCCGGGTCCCAGTCCAGCGCCACCGCCCATGCATGGGTGGACCAGGTCGAGCCGCCACGCTTCTTTCGGGCGAAGAAGCTTCCGCCGTACAGATGCAGCCGAAGCCGCTTCAGTTCGGCGTCCCCATAATGCGCATGCACCTTCTCCAGCACATTGCCGACGCTGTCCGCGACCTTGGCGTTGCAGCCGATATGCGAGATTTTCGTGCCGGTGTCCCATGCAAGGCTCAGCTCCCAAGGGCACCGCACCTTGGCCATCGCCGGCTTGCCGGGCGTGCCGTAAAAATCGCGCATCGCCTTTTGATTGCCCGTGTCGCGCGGCCATTTGTGCGGATTGACGTCGGACGGCTCATCATCCCGCCAGTTTGCCGGGAGCGAACCCGTGTCGAGCAGATGCGCCAGCGACTCGTAAGCGTTTTGCGTGACAGGACCCCAGAATCCATCGATTGGATCAATCTCAATGCCCTTGTCCCGGCATATGAGCTGCAGCATCATTGTCATGCGGCGCTCCGGGGAAAATCCGGCGGCGCCAACCGGCAGTTCCGCTTTACGCGCTGTCAATCCCTTCAACACCGCTGCCTCGGTCTTCGGCCCGGTGACGCCGTCGGGATTGTCGGAGAATTGCCCCAAACCCTTGAGGTGGCCCTGCACAATTAATATCGCTCGCTTCAACATCGCATTGCTCCAGTGTTAGACCTGCGGATCAGAACGCTGAAGGAACAGCGATAAGCCCTGACCGGTATTTTTCCGAGTTGGTCCAGCGCGGTGCGCCGCCGGGGCCAAGCGGGTTGAAAGGCGCAACCTCAATATTGTCTTTGGCCGTCATCAGGCGCATTGAGTGCGCCTCCACCACATCGCCGCGCCGGCCGGGGAACACATGATATCCGGCATGAGCGATGCCGACAAAGAACGGCACGCTTTTGAACGCGGCAGGCGGCGTCTTGATGAAGCCTACCAGCTTGTCCGCATTGTCCACATGCGCATCATAATAGGCAGCTTTGTTCTTGGCGCTGGCATAGCGCAGCGCGTGGCCGCCCCAGACGGGCATCCATTTGCGCCCCGTCTTAAGCGGATTGAGCGTCTGGTCCTCCGCGTCCCACTTGGCGTTTTGCGTCGGATCGGGATTCCAGTAGTACAGTTTCCAGCCAAGCTGCTGAAGCATCAGCTGCAGGTCCGTTCCGAAAAGCTTCTGATCAATTAGCAGCTGGGTGTTAATCTTCTTCCAAGTGCTGGCCATCCCAGTTGCGTTGAACCCGTGCTCGCACGCCTGCATGGCGAGCAGGATGCAAGCCGTGGTGACTTGCTGATCTGCAAGAAACTCGGGCTTGCCGAACTTTTTCAGCTGCTTGATGCGCAGCTCGCGGGTTTTGTGCTCGGGCTTGCGGTCGCCGTAATATTTCGACACGCCCCACTTGGCGTAGAATTTAAGATGGTCGTCATAAACCCAGTCAAGGAAGTCTGCCGCCGCATCCGTGAACACATCAATCGTGTCGCGGTGCTTCTTGATTTCAGCGGAGGTGAACATGTTTCTGGGCACAGCAGAAGCCATGGATATTCTCCCTGTTTCGCGCACCCAGACTGACAATATACGCTGAAATATTCCGTTGTATAGAAGGTTGTGGGACCGCTGCGCAGCGTTTGAACATGCGGCTCAAAAACCGTCATCACCCGTTCTGGTGAGTAAATATTCGCCTGCAAAAGGCTGCCTGATTAGAGAAGTCGGACATCGCCACACGAACTTGTGAACCCCAAGCGCGTATGGTTCACCAATGCGTGCTTCGCGATTTCGTGTTTTGCCAGTGAATCGGCTTGGATGTTGGGTGAACGCGGCAATGTTGCCTTTAGTTTCACGGGAGTTCCCAAAATGATCAAAACACTTTTCGCCGCCGCAGCAGTTTTCGCCTTCGCCTCGACGGCCGCCTATTCCGCTGAAGAGAAAATGGCCTGTGACGACGCCACCATCATGAAAATGGAAGAAGGCGCGATGGCCATGAAGGATCCGGCCATGAAGGAAGCCATGGAAATGGCGATGAAAGAGGTCGAGATGGCCAAAATGTCCATGAAGGAAGGCAAGACCGACGATTGCTCAATGCATCTCGGCGAAGCCATGAAGGCGCAGATGAAGAAGTAATTCCAAAGGCTGGCGGGGCTGCGAAGGCGGCCCCGCCAAACCGCATAAAAATTTACTTTACATTTGTGTAAACCGGTCTACATTTCGTCTCGTTCAAGGGATGGATGGACCAATGACCGCTGTGACATTGCCTGCCGCGACGTCTCCAGCCTCGACGCAGACAAGCGCGTTTCCGCGCGCAGCCGCAATGATCCGGCCCTTGTGCGACGCGGGCGTGGGCACGCGGGCGCCGTTCCTGCGCAAGACGTTCAACCTTGCCAAATCACCGCAAAGCGCCGCCCTTCGCATCAGCGCGCTCGGCCTTTACCGCGCTTTCATCAATGGTGAGCGCGTCGGGGATGACCAGCTGACACCCGGGTGGACATGCTATCAGGATCGGCTTTCCTATCAGACCTACGACGTGGCGCCGCTGCTGAAGATTGGCGAAAACACAATCGACATCTGGCTCGCCGACGGATGGCTGCGCTCGCAGATGATGTGGCGCAACATCAAGCTGTTCAACACATGGGGCAGCGAAATCGGGGCGATCGCCGAGATCGTTTCTGGCGGCGAGACGCTTTTGGCGACGGACGCAAGCTGGAAGAGCGGGCTCCTGCCGATCCTCAAATCCGGCATCTATTTCGGCGAGAGTTATGACGCGCGGCTGGAGACATTGACGGCGGATCAGGACAGCGAGGCGGTCAAGAGCTTCGACCCGGCAATTCTCATTCCCCACGAAATCAACGGTGTCAAAGAGCTTGCTCCGCTGCCGTTTGTCAATTCGTTCAAGGACGCGGAAGGCCGGACCATTTATGATTTCGGACAGAACAGCGGCGGCTATGTCTCGTTCGAGGTCGAGGGCGAAAGCGGCGCGAAGGTCAGCGTCGAACACGCGGAAATTCTCGACAAGGGCGAGTTCAACAACACCAACATGCGCACCGCAGAGACGCGCATCGACTATGTGCTGAAGGGCGGCGGCGTTGAGAGCTACACGCCACACTTCACCTTTTTCGGCTTCCGATATGTGCGCGTGACGATTGAGGGCAAGGCCGAAATCAGGTCAATTGTCTCGATCCCGATCACCTCGGCGATCCACCCGGCATCGACATTTTCCTGCGGCAATCCGCTGGTAAACCGGCTGGTCGAAAACACCATCTGGTCGCAGCGCGCCAATTTCATCGAAGTGCCGACCGACTGCCCGCAGCGCGACGAGCGGCTGGGCTGGACCGGCGACGCGCAGGTGTTCGCGCCAACCGCCTGCTATCTCAATGACAGCCACGCCTTCTGGGTCAAATGGCTGCGCGACCTGATGTGCGACCAAAGGGCGGACGGCGCGATACCGCATGTCTGCCCGGACCCGACGCGCGGCCATGAGGACAAGGTGCCCGGCTTCTTCGGCTCCACCGGCTGGGGCGACGCCATCGCCGTCGTGCCCTGGACGCTCTGGCGTCACTATGGCGACAAGGCGATCCTTGCCGAAACGCTTCCCGCCATGGTGCGCTGGTCGGATTTCGTCTGGTCGATTTCCAACGGCCCGGTCGTGCGCCCGCCGCGCGGCTGGGGCTTGACGCGGCTTCTCGTTCGGCGACTGGCTGCAGCCGTCGGGACCAACGGAAAAGCCGCTGCCGACCATTGGCGACGACGCGTCGGCGACGATCTATCTCTACATCACGGCGGTGATTGTCGCGGACGTTGCCAAGGTGCTGGGCGACACTCAGACCGAAAGCCGGATGCGCGGGCGCGCGGCAGCGGTGAAGGCGGCCTTCGCGCACGAGTTCATCACGGCGAGCGGACGGCTCGCTTATGACGACCAGACATCCTACGCGCTGGCCTTCCTGCACGACCTGATCCCGGCCGGAGCACCAGGCCGCCGCGAAGGACTATTTCAAAGTCCACCATCGCCCGCGCCGACGGGCGCATCGGCACCGGCTTCATCGGCACGCCTGCCCTGCTCCCCGCTCTGGTCAAGATCGGCGAGCCGGAGCTGGCCGCCGCCGTCTTCCTGCAGGAGAAAGTGCCGGGCTGGCTCTATCAGGTGAAGAACGGCGCGACGACCATCTGGGAGCGCTGGGACGCGATCAAGGAGGACGGCTCAATCTTCGATCCGGCGATGAATTCCTACAATCACTACGCCTATGGCGCGGTGTGCCAATGGCTCTTCGAGGCCGTGGCGGGTTTCCGGCCTGACCCGGACAAGCCGGGCTTCAGGCACGTGATTTTCGAGCCGGTCATCGTGCCCTCGCTGTCGCCAGTGGCGGCCTCGCATGACTCGGCTTCTGGCAGGATCGAAGCGAACTGGACCGCCGATGGCGATACGGTGAGTTATGAAGCTGTCGTGCCCTCAGGCGCTTCGGGAACGCTCATTCTTTCTTCCAGATACCACGGCATCACAATCAATGGCGCGCCCGTCTCCTCGGCCGCTGGAAAAGAAACGCGCAGCCCGCTCGCGCCCGGAACGCACCAGATCACGTTCCGGATCAGCGGACCGCAGGGTTAGGAATATCCTGTGACGCATGTGAACTGAAACAGGCCGGAGCGCAGAGCGCTTCCAATTCACCAAGGGAGGAATACGAAATGAAACTTTCCATCACAAGGCGTCTCCTGCTCGCCGCAGCGGCCGGCACGGCGCTGACCGTCGCCTTCGCCGCGCCGGGCTTTGCGGAAACCACGCTGTCGATCAGCTCGGACGGCAATGAGGAAACAACCAAGGCATTGGACGCTCTGACCAAGGCCTTCATGGCGGCAAACGCCGACGTGAAGTTCGAGCTTGAGAGCCGTCCCGGCGGCGCGGAAGGTGACAATCTGGTCAAGACAAGGCTTTCCACCGGCGAGATGACCGACATTTTCCAGTATAATTCCGGCTCGCTGTTCCAGGCGCTGAACCCGACACAAAATCTGGCCGATCTCTCGGACATCCAGGGCGGTGTGCTCGACAGCTACAAGCCGGTCGTCACCTCGACCGACGGCATGGTGCGCGGCGTGCCGTTTGGCGCAGCGATGGGCGGCGGCATCTATTACAACAAGCCGATCTACAAGGAGCTTGGCCTCTCTGTGCCCAAGACCTGGGCCGAGTTCATGGCCAACAATGAGAAGATCAAGGCGGCCGGCAAAGTCGCTGTCGGTCAGACCTACAAGGACACCTGGTCAAGCCAGCTTTTCGTCCTTGCAGACTTCTTTAACGTTCAGGCCGCCAACCCGACATTCGCCGCCGACTATACCGGCAACAAGGCGAAATACGCCACCACCCCAGCGGCGATGAAGGGCTTTGAATATCTCGAGCAGGTTTTCAAAGCGGGCTATCTCAACGCCGACTTCGGCGCGGCGACATTTGATGACGGCGTGCGTATGCTGGCAAACGGGGAAATCGCCCATTATCCGATGCTCACATTCGCGCTTGGCAACATCAAGCAGAACTTTCCCGACAAGGTGAACGATGTCGGCTTCTTCGCCCAGCCGGGCGATGACGCGGCCAAGAACGGCCTGACCGTGTGGATGCCGGGCGGCCTTTACGTCACCTCCAAGAGCGCGAACATCGACGCGGCCAAGAAGTTCCTGGCATTCGTCGCGTCACCCGAGGGCTGCAAGATCATGCAGGACGCCAACGGCGCGACCGGTCCTTATCTGATCAAGGATTGCGGCCTGCCCGCCGACGTGCCGCCCTCCGTCGCCGACATGCTGCCTTATTTCCAGGCGGGCCTGACCTCGCCAGCGCTTGAGTTCGTCTCCCCGATCAAGGGACCAAACCTCGAGCAGCTGACGGTCGAAGTCGGCTCCGGCATCCGCCCGGCCGCCGAGGCTGCGGCGCTCTATGACAAGGACGTTGAGAAGCAGGCCAAGCAGCTCGGCCTGCCGAACTGGTGATCTGATCCGATGCAATTCAACCCCGCCCCAATCATGGGGCGGGGCAAGGAGGGTATTTTCATGAACGCCCGCGCGGCCTATCCCTACTGGTTCATCCTGCCCGCCGCCATCGTCTATGCGGTCCTCTATCTCTTGCCGACTGTGGCCTCGTTCTGGTTCAGCCTGACGCGCTGGGATTTAGCGACGGCAACTTTCATCGGCATGGACAATTACCGGCAGTTTTTTTCCGAGCCGTTCCTGCTCAAGGGCCTCGGCAACACGCTCATTTACGCGGTGGTGACGTCCGGCATCAAATCCGCGCTTGGGCTTGTCCTCGCGGTCTATTTGACCAGCGGCGTGTTTGCGCAGGGCCTGATGCGCAATGTCATCTTCTTTCCGGTGCTCGTCTCCACCATCGGCGTCGGTCTCACCTTTTCGGCTCTCATGCATCCGACAAGGGGCATGTTCAATGTCGGCCTCGCGGCCATCGGCGTCGACGGCCCCGGCTGGCTCGTCAATCCGGATCTGGCGCTGTTTTCCGTGGCGCTCGTCGATGTCTGGAAAGGCATCGGCCTTGCGACGCTGATCTACATTGCCGGTCTGGCCACGATCAATCAGGACTATTACGAGGCCGCCAGCATCGAAGGCGCGTCGCGCCGCCAGATGTTCTGGAAAATCACCGTGCCGCTGGTGCGTCCCGCGACCGTCACCGTCATCACCCTGTCCCTGATCGGCGGCCTGCGCTCCTTCGACCTGATCTGGTCAATGACGCGCGGCGGGCCGGGCTTTTCGTCGGATGTTCTGGCGAGCGTTGTCTATAAACAGTACCAGGCCGGTTTCTACGGTCTTTCAACGGCGGGCAATGTGATCCTGTTCGCCCTGATCGCGCTCATCATCATGCCGCTTACCTTCTACTTCAACCGACGCGAGGTGCAGCAATGAAAAGCCTCAGGACTTGGGAAGGCGTTGCGGGCATTGCCGCCGCCTTTGTTATTTTTGTGCTGCCCTTCATCTTCATCTTTCTGATGGCGATGAAATCCAAGCAGGAAGCCGCTCTGATGAGCTTCTCGCTGCCCGCCAATTTCCTGTTTTGGGAAAATTTGATGGAGGTCATCAAGGCGCGCGACTACATGCTTTTGACCGCCTATGTGAACTCGATCATCATTACGGTCGGCTCAGTCACGCTGCTCGTCATATTCGGCGCCATGGTAGGCTTCGTCCTGCAGCGCCGCCGCTCGCGCTGGAACAATGTGATCTACGGCTTTGTGCTCGCCGGCCTGATGATCCCGCCCGCCGTCGTTCCCACCATCTGGGTGCTCCAGCAGATCGGCCTGTTCAAGACCATCTCCGGCATGATCCTCATCCAGGTCGCCTACGGCCTGTCATTCTCGGTCCTCCTCTACCGCGCCTTCTTCGCTTCCATACCTCGCGAGCTGGACGAGGCGGCCATTATCGAGGGCGCCAATCCGTGGCAGGTTTTCTTCAAGGTGATTTTCCCGCTGCTGCGTCCCGTGACCATCACCAATGTGCTCGTTCAGTCCGTCGGCATATTCAACGATTTCACCAACCCGCTCTATTATCTGCCGGGCAAGCAGAATGTCACGGTGCAGCTGACCCTGTATAACTTCCAGAGCCAGTTCCAATCGCAGTTCAACTTGCTATTCATGAACATTCTTCTGATCACGATTCCCCCTCTGATCATCTTTGTGTTCTTCAACCGGCAGATCGTCGCCGGCATGACGGCGGGCGGGGTCAAAGGCTGAAAGCGCTGAATTGAACAAACGGGCGACCATCAGCGAAGTGGCGGAAAAGGCCGGCGTGTCGCGCGCCGCCGTCTCCAAAGTCCTGCGCAACGCCTATGGCCTGTCGGACGAGATGCGCCAGAAGGTGGGCGTGGCGATGGACGCGCTCAACTACCGCCCGCAGACCGCCGCGCGCGGCCTGCGCGGCTCGACCTACACAATCGGCGTGCTTCTGCCGGAAATCCGCAATCCGTTTTTCCCCGACATTCTGGACGGCATCGTGCACCGGCTGGAGGGAACGCAGTATCAGCCGCTGCTCGGCGTGCGCCTGTCGGCGGAGAAGAACGAAAGCAGCATTGTCGAGACGATGATGGACCGCAAGCTTGACGGCTTCATCATGATCGCGCCGCTGTTGAACCATGCCTATATCGCCAATGTCGCGCAGATATGTCCCCACAGTCGTCATCGGGCGGCATGACCGCGAAGGCGGCTTTGACACGGTCAACAATGACGACGAACAAGGCGCGCATCTGGCCGTCGATCATCTGGTCGGCCTCGGCCACAGGCGCATCGCCCATGTCAGCCTTGAGCCGCTGTTTGAGGGCAGCGGCAACAATCCGATGACGTTCCGCCTGAAAGGCTATCGGGATGCCATGCGCAGGCATGGCTTGGAACAGAACATCGCCGTCAGCTTCACAACCCATCTCGGCGGGCCGGAGCACGACCGCGTCCTGGCGCTGGAGCTTCTGTCCGGCAAAGACCGGCCCACGGCCATCTTCGCCTGGATGGACTCGGTGGCCCTCACCATCATGTCCGCCGCAAGCGAACTCGGCCTCAGTGTGCCGCGGGACCTCTCGGTCATCGGTTATGACAATTCGCACATAGGGGCGCTGTCGCAGCTTTCGCTGACATCAATCGACCAGTCGGCGAACCTGCTGGGCGAAAAATCGGCGCAGCTTCTGTTTGAGCGCATGGAAGGCAGGGCGGAGGATGTCAGCTTTATCGTGCCTCCGAAGCTGGTGGCAAGGGGATCGGCGGCTGGCGCGGGTTGACCATGCATGGAACCGGCTATGCCGGAGTGATTTTGTGACAAGGCCGAGCCAAGTCACGCGCTATGACCGCGCGTCGCCCGGCCTGAACGCCCATGGCGCGCCCGCCTTCCGGCCCATCTCGTAATATTCCTCCAGCAGCTGTTTGCGCATGGCTTCGATCACGTCATCGTCGTCCGGCACGCAGGGCGGCACGATCGGCTCTATGGAGACCTGCCACACCTCGTTTTCATGCCGCTGCCCGCAGCATTGGCCGGTGCGGCGGCACTGGCCGCGCCCGCAGCGCAGCGCATGGCCTTGGCGCGTCGCGAGATCCTGGAACAGATAGAGATAAAGCCCCATGAATTCGTTCTGGTAGCACTTCATATATTGCGCCCCCGCAAACTGCGCGTCGCTGTCGCCCGCCTGGCGTCTGGCCTTTGCGTTGAAAGCGCCTTTCCACTGCTGTTCGGGATGGGTGTAAAGATCGGGCATCACCCAATCGTCCTTGCCGCGCTGAATATCGTCCCAAGGCTCCGGCGCCCTTGGCCCGGAAGGCATTTTCGCCGCTGCGCTTTTCGGCTTGTGTTTTGCCACTCTCATCTCCTTCAGAGCTCAAGGTTGAACCCCCGGCCGGGCCGCGCCCGCCGGGAAAAAATCAGTTCGGGAAACAGGCGGCCTTCGGGGCGCGTCTGGTGGAATAACAAATGCGTCCCGAAGGCCGCCCGTTCGGCGTTCTGCAAACTCCGTCCGTTCCGCTTCTCCCCGCCCGCCCGGCATTCGCGCCGGGCTGGCTTGGATTAAGCGCACGCCTTGCGCACGCGGCCCGTAGTGGCCGCAGGGGAACACCTGGACAGAGCCTCCCCGGGCCCTTGGCTTCGTCGGCCAAGAGACGGAGGGCGCCGGCCCCTTCCCGCCATCGAACAACTCCGGAGACGCTCCCGAAGGAAAGGACTGGGGGCATTGTGGGGGTGATTCGGAGGGGGCGGATGGAATGTGTTTTGGAAAAGTGATAAGGGGTTGATATTGAACGAAATTATTTTTCAGAGCGGGCGATTCCATGCCCCAGTTTGTCGCCTCCGGCGACCGTCATCCCGGACGGCGCAGCCGATCCGGGACCCATGCCTGAATGCTGGAGATTGGCAACGGGCGCGCACTCACGCTCTTTGCCGGAATGGGTCCCGCATCGGCTTCGCCGTCCGGGATAACGGACCTTGTGGGGATTCGGGTCAATATTCTGCGCGTTTTGAGAACGATCTCACGGACACCCCCGCATCGCCGCAACCCTGCTGCGTATCACTGACGATGCGCCGAAGACGGTGGCAGTGGCCGCTTCTTAAATCCGTAACAAATCTGCGCCATATTCATCTCATGAGCAAAACAGCCGCAACATCGTCCGCAAAAATCGTGCGCCGTTCCTCGCAGTCAGGGCAGTTCTTGGGTGTGACCAAGGACGGCATCCGGATTCCCCGGCCTGATTTCAAGCCGGTGAGCTTCACCGAGCGCCAGCTCAACAAAGTCATGCGAGAACTGCCGCGAACAGCCCGCCAAGGCGGGCTAATCAGTCTTGGCCCGCCGCGCCAAGTCCGTTTTTGTCAATTGCCCGTTTGATGACGAATACCGTCCCCTGTTTTGGGCAATGGTTTTCACAGTCCTGCGCTGCGGGTTCACGCCGCGCTGCGCGCTGGAAGTGATTGATGGCGGATCGACGCGCATTTCAAAGATTGAAAATCTGATCGAGGAATGTCCGCTCGGGATTCATGACATTTCGCGGACGGAGCTTGATGCGGCCAATGCCTTGCCGCGCTTCAACATGCCGCTGGAGCTTGGCCTGTTTCTTGGAGCCAAGCGCTATGGCGATCCCCGCCAAAGGCGCAAGAAGTGTCTTGTTCTGGATGTTGAGCGCTTCCGATACCAGAGATTTATGTCCGACATTGCCGGTCAGGATATTGAGGCCCATGGCGGCGACGCGCGCCGGCTGATTGACCGCGTGCGCGCCTTCCTGAACAGCGCAAAGCGCGGCGCGCCTCTGCCGTCAGGCGCAGTCATCGGCTCCGATTATGACCGGCTTGGTGAAAACATGCATGTGATATGCCAGCGGCTGGAAATCGACGCCGCGCTTTGGAATTCAAGGATTTTACATGGGTCGTGACGGATTTCCTGGCGGTGGGGGATAGGGCGCAAAGGTAGACGCGTCGGAAATCAGCGTTTTGGCACGATGTGAAATTCGGTTACGGGCACCGGAATTCCCACCTGTGTTGCGGCGGGGTGGGTTGAGGCGGGGGGATGGGTGAAAAGTCGTCGTAATTACTATTCGGAGTCAAAAAGGCGATCAAACTCCTTCACCTCTTCATTGTGCCGGGTCATATCGGCAACACCACTGTGCGTGAACGATAGCGCCTCTCGCCCCTTTCTAATTAGGTGTGCACCAATCCGTTCCGAGGGAGCGAGACCAACCCCCTTACCCTTGTGCTCTGCGGCCCTCCCTTCGAGATAATTGATAAACAGAAATGCAGTTTGCTTTTTCGCGGCAGCCTTCGCATCGAACAACTCAGGCGATATCTGCCATTTTTGGGCTATGTCCCGTGCAAGCTCATTGCTGGACAAATCAGTTACAAGGGCACAGCTTGCGATATATTCGGTTCTTCCGGTCAAAATCTCATAGTGAACATATGCCGACGCAGTTGCTCTAACAGAAGTTGAGTCATCAACGGGCTGAAGGGTCAGGTTTTCCGATATGGCCAAACCGTCTCCAATCAACCAATCTACGGCATGAGGAACATCTTCCGGTAGAAATCCCTTATTACGACATAATCTGCGTCAGATACCGAATTGAGTAATAACCTTCGTATCGTGTGTCGCCGCGTTGCTTTCTGTTTACCACCAGATACCTTAACAACTCAAATTTCAAGAAGTGACCAGAATCAACGCAATTTGGGGGGAAATCATAAATATTTCTGACGAATCCATGATTTGGAGTAAAATATAGATAGTTTGTTCTCATCAAAGATTTCAAAAGAACATTCTCCTGGATATGATACTGCCCCTGAGTAATAATTGAGCTTGTAAAATCCCTTGTATCAAAGTGGGCGGAGGTCAGCACAGAACTAAACATTTCCAGAGATTTTCGAGCGTTTCTGCCAGATAAACCTTCGAGTATTAAAGTTATTCCTCTTTTTTTCTAAACAGGTCTACATAAACCGCAGTTAAGTAGGAACCGATAGCAGTCGCCGGATAAGTTACTTTTCCTAAACCATCTATCTCATAAGAGTTTGTTTTGTTCGATTGCCGACTGAGATAATTTATTACCAGATCAAGTCTCTTCGATACCATATCGACAAACCTTGGTGGCCTGATATAAAAATTTCCTGTCTTCAAGTGCGTCAAGTGGCTTTTCATTTTTATATATTTCAAAGGTCTCATCTCTGAAAGTCATCAAGCAAAACGCTCGAGTAAGATTCATAAACCACTGTCCGGTTTGAAAAATCTTTAGCTGCGACTCCCGATCTCTTCGATCTACATTATCAAATGCGATCACGAGTGTTCGCGCACGATCACCTCCGAGAGAGCGGGCGAGTGACCTCGCGAAAACCTCCGGATCCCTCATCCAACCCAAAATGTCGGTTGCAATACGCTCAATGTATTTTTCTTCAGAAGCCTTCTTGAGCCAATTATAAGCTCCTTGGTTGTCCTTTATTTCCTTTGAAAACACAGACCTAGCCCAGATTCAACTGAAAGTCAATTATGTGCGAAAATCGCTCACGGACTAATTCTACGAATTGCCAGCACACCCAAGAGCGGATGTCTTGCAAATCGTCCGAGGCTTGATTGAAATTTATTCTACAATAAACAATTTTGTCGCTAAGTTGTGCGTCTATTACATAGTTGAAATATCTCTTTAGAAAACTAGTTTTGCCAGAACCAACTCCTCCGATGATCAATTGCATGTATGGATTATTTAAATTTACTAGGCTATCGAGTTTATTTGTAAATCTCTCTGACTTTTTCTTGGAAGTTTCAACTTCAATGCCTTTATCATCATAAGTTGGTATTATGCGTGCACGTAGAAAATCCTCGAAACTTCTTTCATATTTTGTAACTTCGTCAGTAGTTACATAGGCATTTTTTATAATGTCGTCTTCGTGTTCTTTGTCTTTGGGATCAAAAAAACGCCGAAGTATCGGATCTAATTCCTCGTAAAGTGAGTTGTGCCCAGCTTTTGCAAGATTGACTCTGTTCTCTCCAAGGAAAGTTGACGGTAGATAGTAGTTGGATGGCCTGATCGACTCTACGCATTTGTAGGCTATATTCAGGATGAACTCCCAGCTTGCTATCTTTTTCGCTCGTTCGAAGATTTTTCGAGCCGACTTGCAATGTGTCTGGTTTTTTTCAAGCACTCTTGGCTTTTCATTGTCCAAAGCCGAGTGCGATATCAATGCCGTTGGTGCAAGCCACCAAGCGACAAGGTCGACCCTGTGCCAAGTTTTTGTTTAATTCGAGAGCATATTGGGTTTCTGCAAATCCATCATCAATAAACTCGTCGGGACGCTTTGCTTCAAGCACGAAAATTGGTAACCCTGACAATAAACTATATAGTCTGGCACATACCTCTTCCTCGTTGAGACCTTTGTCGATTTCGTTAGCCGTTAAGGAATCTTTGGTGCGCAGCGCCGTTTCCGGAATTCCAAGAGCATGCGGTTGCGTAAGCAATGGCTGTATGAGGAACAATTCGACGTCTGTTTAGAATTCGCCGTTGAAAATTGTGTTCTCATTGCAAAATCGGGTCCGGTTTGACAACCTTGATACTGGCCGCTTCCCAACATCAGTCAATAGTCAGAACGTTGGTAATCGTGTGGTGCCTGAAAACGAACGCACGCCGGTAGAAGCGCGCTAGGGCAGATAGCGAAACTAAGCTACCTCTGGTGCATTTCAACTACCCCTCTGACCATAAGTGTCCCGAAACACCCCCCACTCAATTCACGCCACCCCCGGCGCTGCCCTCGACGAGCGTCTCGGGTTTCGTCGGCTCGAAACGATAATCAATCGTTTCGTTTCGCGCTGAGCGCGAAACCACCTCCTCAATCCCCCATCTTCAGCGCCTCGATAAACGCCTCCTGCGGAATATCCACCTTGCCGAACTGGCGCATCCGCTTCTCGCCCTCTTTCCGCTTGCCGGGGAGCTTGCGTTTGCGCGGGCCGCGCACGGCGGTCAGGCGGCCTTACCACCTTCAGCGCCATCTCTTCGCCACTGTTTGAGTTGACAACGACAAACTTACCGCCGTCGCCGGAAATCAGCTGTTCGTTGGCGTTCATCAGTTCGATGCCGCAGACCGCGCCGGTCTCGTCGATATCGACGAGAAAGTCGCTGGTGACTTCAATGGTTTCGACAAGTGCCTTGCCGCTCGCGGATACGGATATAGGCGATGTTGGCTTCCAGGTAATAACTCAGTTGCATCAGGGCGCCTTTCAGAAGAACTCGACAATGACCATGATCGCCGGCCAGCGCCCTCTTCGAACACAGCATACACTTCGAGCTGTTTTGTGTCGAACACCTTGTTACGCAGGATGTGCCCCGCGGAAATTGCGCCGGAAGCAAGTCCTGCCATGTTTGGCGGGAGAGGTTTCGCCGGTTTCAATGGCTGCAATCACTTCGGTTTCGGCCACGCCGGGCTCGGGCATGGCAGAAGAGCGTGCAGGTGCAGCGCTGCGGCCATGCCTCGATCCCCCATCTTCAGCGCCTCAATAAACGCCTCCTGCGGATATCGACTTTGCCGACTGCCGCATCCGTTTTTTGCCCTCTTTCTGCTTGTCGAGCAGCTTGCGTTTGCGGCGTCGCGTCGCCGCCGTAGCATTTCGCGGTAACGTCTTTGCGGAGCGCGCAGATGGTTTGGCGGGGATCACCCGGCCTCCTATCGCGGCCTGGATCGGGATTTTGAACATGTGTTGGGGATCAGCTCTTTCAGCTTTTCGCCATCCGCGCGGCCGCGCTTTCGGCGCGCGTTGAGGTGGACGAGCATGGAGAGCGCATCAACCGGCTCGTCGTTACGAGGATCGGCATTTTGACAGTCGGCCTGTTTGATAATCGGTGACGTGATAATCGAACAGGCGTAGCCGCGCGAGATTCATTTCAGCCAGTCTAGAAATCGAACACCACCTCGTTGAGCGGCGAATCATAGGTGAGCATGGCGCCTTGAAGACATCGTTCAGATCGGCCTGCAAGCCGCGCCGGTCTTCGCACCATTACAGGTCGCGCCGAGATATTCGTCGGGGGTCAGGATCGTCGCCTTGATCCACGGCTCACAGATGGCGGTGATTTTCATTGTGTCCGGCATGTCGGCGGGATTGTGCAGCT
>CAWDIY010000032.1:0-156719 GCA_963802455.1 uncultured Alphaproteobacteria bacterium
CCACGCCGCCGGGGAACACTGCCAGCCGCCCGGTAAGCCGCCCCGCCATAACCCGCGCTAGCGACATTTCTCGCCGCGTCAAGCGTAGTGCTTGATTAACTTACCTTGACGATTTAACTGGCGTTATCGAATTGCGCAAAAAAACGCCTTCGGAACTCAATCTGTTCTTTCACCGTCCCAATCTCCGCGAGGGGAGCGGGATCGAAAATACGTCTAACATTGTCAAAGCTTGGAGTTAAACCAATTTGTACAACGTAACCTTGAAATCCTCCTGCTTGGCTTGCCATGGCCGACAATACAAAGTTCGGCTTAGCGCCTTGACACAAAAAAACATAGTCATCGCCTAGTTTTTCTCGAATTTCCCTAAAGCAATGGTCACAGTCAATCGAAACCACGCTAATGACCTCTCCGTCAATTTCACACCGCAATAATACACTGTTATCGTCTTGGTGACTGTATTCGAACGTGACGTTTTTCTTTATTTCATCTTTTATATACTCAACAGTGTCGTTTTCCATAGCGGCTTCCTTATGGCATGTAATTTGGATTAGGAATGAGGGGTCCCAAATTTCCGCCAGGAAGTATGGAACGCGCGCCAATTATATCACCTGAAGATATGCCTCCTGGCACGGCAATCTCCGCCTCGCCAGGAAACGGGCTGTTGCGTCCAAGACTCTTATTGACATCTACGCCCTTAACTCGCTTATCAATCACATAGACATATTTTCCTTTTCCAAAGGCAATTGCTGGCTCGACTACGATAGTAGTTGATACAAAGTTGCTAGGGGGATTAGCGTTATCAAGGGCGTGCTTTTGAAGATCAGTGCTTGACCCACGTGGCTTAAAACCATCCCGAAAAATCACATCCGGCGGACGGGTATCGCCGCGAAACAGGCCGGCTCGACTTGTCGCCGCCAACCCCAGCGGATCGCACCAAACCGCCGGATTGCTCACATACCCCTGCGGCCTGTCTCCTCCCGCCAGACCGATCGGGTCCGGGCTTGCATATTGACCTGTCAGCGGATCGTAGTGGCGGTGGCGGTTGTAGTAAAGGCCGGTCTCGGAATCTTCGTACTGGCCGGGGAAGCGCCACGGGCAATGGAGTTCGGCGGGCTGCGGGTCATGTGAGGGTTTGAGGGCGAGTGCGCCGTGGGTGCGCGCTGTGCGGACCGCGCCCCAGACATGGTGGTCGGCGGCCCAGACGAGTTCGCCCTTGGCGTCGAACATTTCCTTCGGCGTCCCGAGATGATCGGAGACGATGTGCAGCAGCGCGCCGTCGGGCAGCTCCTTGGCGATGGGGGTGAAGCCGCCTTCGTCGCCATAGTGCCATTTGACTGCGCGCGCCCAGTCAATCCGCCCGCCCAGATGCAGCGGCGCTTCGGCGGCAAGCTGGTCGCCATCCCAAAGGAACGCCGTGCCGACGGCGGGAGTGTCGGCGCGGCCCTGCGGCTCCGGCCAGCGCAGTCTGGCTTCATCCAGCGCCTTGCCGGACAGCTGGCGCACTTTCGAAACCCGCCGTCCGAACGGATCATAGGCGAAGACCCAGCGCTCCTTCTCGGAGTTCGCGCCGATGAACTCGCAGGAGACCAGCCGGTCAAGCGCATCCCAGCCACAATGCCACGCCTGCGGCCGGAACCCGTCGCGCTCGACATGCCGCTCGATCAGCCGCCCGCACTCATCGTGCAGCAAGCGGATGCGCTCGCCCTTCGGCCCGCGCGCGATCTTGACCACGCCGCCGGGCGTGGACTGCCAGCCGTCAAGCGCCGAGGCGCGGTATGCCGCGCCGCCATAACCCGCCGCAACGCCGGACGAGGCCCCCGCGACATTCCGCGCCGCGTCATAGGCGAAACGCTCGGCGCCCGATGCCCCATCCGCCGAGGCGAGCTGGCCGTTGCCGTCATAGGCGAGCTTTGTTTCGCCCCAGAGCGAATCTTCAATCTTCACCGGCGCGAAGGCGCGGTCAGTCGAGTTCTCGGCCTAATTCTTTTGGACATTTCCTCTGAGGTGCAAGCTGGACAACTCAAATACACGTTAAGATGGAATATTCGTCTCTGATTTTATTCTATTTCAAGTATGTTGCCACCAATGGTGAATTCTCTTTTTAGCATTTGCAGAATTTCGATGCGCTCATCTGGCAAAATTTCCACAGAGTCGTTTGGGGAGTCCCATTTTTTTAGCGAATCGGAATAAACAACGAAGCCCATCTTCCCATCTTCCGGAAAGAACATCTCGCCCTGCACGGTTGCGAGTTTGTTTCTAAATCCAAACCTTATGTGCCCTCGGGTCACCTCGATGATCACTTCATCACCTCGAGAATATGACGCTGCGCAAGCCAGTCGCAGGGTCAATTGAAATTATTTTCGTAACCGCTGGATTGTTCATCAGCGCAGGCAACTCGGCCGTCTCCCACACATTTCCAGGCCGCAAGTTGGCTCCGCGAACAACGGTAACAGTCCCTTTTGCGCCAGCGGCGTATTGGGCTGAGATGTCCTTCCACGCTTTTACAACAATCGGGTTGGTGCCATCTCCCCAGGGTGGCATCTGAATCCCGCGTTTTGCGATGAGGGTTTCAAGCGTCGTCCCACCATTTGCGTCAGCAATTTGCGCTGCAACCTTCTCCCCGCCAATGCCATTTGTGCGACCTGACCAGAAGAATGCGGAGTTCGCTTCGGTAGCAACGGGATTGAGAGCAGCCGCCAACCCCAGCGGATCAACCCAAACCGTCGGCCTCTCCACATACCCCTGCGGCCTGTCTCCTCCCGCCAGCCCGATCGGGTCCGGGCTTGCATATTGCCCTGTCAGCGAATCGTAGTGGCGGTGGCGGTTGTAGTAAAGGCCGGTCTCGGAATCTTCGTACTGGCCGGGGAAGCGCCACGGGCAATGGAGTTCGGCGGGCTGCGGGTCATGTGAGGGTTTGAGGGCGAGTGCGCCGTGGGTGCGCGCTGTGCGGACCGCGCCCCAGACATGGTGGTCGGCGGCCCAGACGAGTTCGCCCTTGGCGTCGAACATTTCTTTGGGTGTGCCGAGATGGTTCGATACGATGTGCAGCAGTTCGCCGTCGGGCAGTTCTTTGGCAATCGGCGTGAAGCCGCCTTCGTCGGCGAAATGCCATTTGACCGCGCGCGCCCAGTCGATGCGCCCGCCCAGATGCAGCGGCGCTTCCGCGGCGAGCTGGTCGCCGTCCCACAGGAAGGAGGTGCCGACTTGCGGCGTGTCGGCCCGGCCTTCCGGGGCGGGACAGCGCAGCCTCACCTCATCCAGCGCCTTGCCGGAAAGCTGGCGCACTTTCGAAACCCGCCGTCCGAACGGATCATAGGCGAAGACCCAGCGCTCATTCTCGGAGTTGGCCCCGATGAACTCGCATGAGACCAGCCGGTCCAGCGCATCCCAGCCATAGTGCCAGGCCCGCGGTCGGAACCCGTCTTTTTCAACATGGCGCTCGATCAGCCGTCCGCACGCATCGTGCAGAAGCCGGATGCGCTCGCCCTTCGGCCCGCGCGCGATCTTGACCACGCCGCCGGGCGTCGACTGCCAGCCGCCCGGCGCCGAAGCCCGGTATGCCGCGCCGCCATAACCCGCCGCAACGCCGGACGATGCCCCCGCGACATTCCGCGCCGCATCATAGGCAAAGCGCTCGGCGCCCGCCGCGCCGTCGGCGGAGGCCAGCTGGCCGTTGCCGTCATAGGCGAGCTTGGTTTCGCCCCAGAGCGAGTCGTCAATGCGAACGGGGGCGAAAGCGCGGTCATATTCATAGGCGCGTTTGACCCCGCCCGCCGCCTGCGCCGTCAGCTGCCCGGCGGCGTCAAAGCGCTGGTCCAGCACGAATGCCCTGCCGCTGCGCTTGGTCTCGCGTCCGAGCGCATCGCGGGCGAAGGCAAACTCCGCCGCGCCGGCGGTCAGCTTCTCCACCGCGCCCAAGGGATCGCGGATCAGGCGGACAAGATCGCTGCCGTCGGCATGGAGTATCTCGCGCAGAATGCGGCTGCCCATCGTGTCGCGGGATGATTTGACCCGTTTGCCGTTCAGGCATTCCTCAATGATCCGGCCGTTCCTGTCGCGCTCGATCTCGATCAGCGCCGCTCTGTTCTCGGCCTGGACCAAGAAGCCCGCGCCGGTCATACCAGAACCGCGTTGTGTCCTCAGCCTTGCCATCGGCGGCAAAGCTCTCAATGCGCCGCAAAAGCCCGCTCTTGTCATAGCCATAGGCAAGCCGCGCGCCGTCCGGCTTCAGCGTCTCGGTGACTTGGCCCGCAGCGTCACGCGTGTAGCGCTTGACGCGCCCGTCAAAATCCTCCTCTTCGCTCACCCGCCCCGCCGCGTCGCGGGTGAAGCGGTAGACGCGGCCAAGCGCGTTGGTGACGGTGAGAATGCGGCCCTCAATGTCGTAGCCGAACGACAGTGTGCCGCCCTTCGGATCGCTGATCGCTTCAAGCACGCCGAACGCGCCATTGCGGTAGCGCCAGGTGCGGCCCTCGCCATCGCGCACCGTGGCGAGCTGGCCCTGCCCGTCGAAGGCGCGGGTGACGGTGACGCCATCCGGTCTTGTGACTTCTGTGGCCACATCAAACCCGCCCGCCGCAGCGGCATAGGCGCGCCTTGTCACCCCGCCCAGCGCATCGGTCGCCGCGATCAGCCGGTTGAAAGCGTCGTATTCGAAGCGTGTGACATGCCCTTTCGCGTCGGCAACCGTGGTCAGCCGGTTGAACTCATCCCATGTCCGGCGTCTCGGTTGCGCCATTGGCAAACTGCGTTTCGATGACCCGGCCCTTGTCATCGCGCGTCAGCCGTGTCGTGTGGCCTTCGGCGTCGGTCTCGGAAATCACATTGGCGCGGAAGTCGTGCTCATAGGTCTTGCGGTTGCCCGCGCCATCGATGACGATGTCCAGCTCGCCATAATCGCCCCAGCCATAGATGGTCGAGCGCCCTTCCGCGTCGGTGAATTCTTTGACATTGCCCCAGATGTCATAGCGCGTGGCGCTGGCATTGCCGTTCGGGTCGCTCGTGCCGGTGCGGAAACCGTTGCCGTCATAGCGGTGAGCGACTATGCCGCCCAGCGCGTCGATTTCAGCGGTGATGTTCTCGTGTCCGTCATATTGGAAGCGCTGCGCCGCAGCCGCTTTGCCGCCCGGCAGATAGGCGGTTTCGCCCTCGCGGTAGTCAAACCGGTCATCATTCCAGATGCCGTTGGTTTTGGTGTGGATGACGCGGCCGTTTTCATCATAGGTGAAAAACGTTTCCGAGGCGCGGGTGGAATTGTGCCAGCTGTCCAGAAGGTCCGCGCCCTCCTGCCATTGATAGGACACGCACATGCCAAAGGCGCAGTCGGCTTGCGTCATCCGGCCTCTTGAATCATAGGCATAGCGCGCAAGCTCAAGCTCGGAGCCATCCGTTCCAATCAGGACGATCCGGCTGCGCCGCCCGGCGGCGTCATTGGTGAAGACAAGCGATAGGCCGTCCGGGCCGTCACAGCGCCGCAGAGCGCCGTCTTCGTCACGGACAAAATCCAGCGCGGAGCCGTTCATGTCTTCAATCTTTTCCAGCCGGTAAACATCATCGTCATACTGGCGGAAATGTTTCGTGATGGAGCGGTCCTTCAGCCGCAGCTCGCGCAGCCACGGGGCTTTCAGCTCCAGATGCGGATAGCCGGGATTGGTGGAGGGCAGGAAGTTAAACGGCCGGTCAAATTCAATCGCCTTGCCGTCGCTGTCATGGAAGCACAGCTTTCCGGGGGTGGGGTTCGAGAAGACTTCGTCGAACATGGAAATCTGGCAGGGCCCGAGCGGGCTGGCATAGTCCTGCGGCAGCGCCAGCTTAAGCCCCATATAGCGCGCGCCGTCGAAGGGATACGTGCCGGGAACGAGGAAATCGCGCCAGGTCTCGAGATATTCGCCATTTGCGACGGAGACGGGTTCGCCGGCTGCCAGTGGGTTGGCCTTCGGTTTGGCAACAGGGGGCGGCACGTCATCCACGACTTTGGCAGCGGGAGTTGCAAAGGTAACCGTCTTTGGAGGAGCGACCTTTGGTATGGTGAGTGTGCCGGTCTTGGCAACTGCACCAATTCTCCCCATGCCAGCAGGAGGATAAATTTCTCCCGCAAGGGTCAATCCTCCAAGAATCGGTGAAGCAATCACAGTATTAAATGGAGTCACTATATTTGACAGTCCTCGCACTGGATTGTACCAAGGCAGTTGATTATTTCTGTCGTTGATCTCGTTGTAATATATCTGCCAAGATTCCGTCCTTCTTGAAAACTCTCTAGCCGTTTGGCCCGCTGCTCTGGGTGTGTCTTCAGTAACCCAGTTATATGCACCCTTTGCAAAGTCTGACGCGCCTTTTTTGATGGTTTGCCATGTGCTTGGGACCGCTGTTGCCCCAGCATTGACTTCTCCCGCAGCATTGTCCGGATCCTTTGACTTCGGATCGCCTGGAACCTCCCGCTCCTTGGTCTTGACAGGCGGCCGGGTCGCGCCCGGCATGCCGCCGACTTCCTCCCCGGTCTTCTCGCCGGTTGCGGTCACGATGTACTGGCCGACGCCATCGCGGACGGCAATTGTCGTTTCGCCGCCGTCAGGCATTTTTGGTTCCCGTCATGTCAGATAGGTCCTCAATGGCGCGCCGTTTTCATCAGAATGTGCATAGTCCTCGAACATGAGTGTTAGCCCGATTTCCTGCGCCTCTGTCAAAATGGCGGGATCTAAGGTGAGCGGCTCATTCAGCGGGCCGCCCAAGCTGGCAATCCACAAGACAGCTTCAATTTCACCTGTGGTGATCGCAGAAGCCAAACTCCATTGTTGAATATTCTGCAAAACGGCACGGACCCATTCGCCTAGCTGATCGACATCGGAACTCTTTGACGATTGAGATGAATAATAATGCCGATCCATCCGCCTTTTGGTTTGCTGGCCATTTGGGGCACGGGTGAAATCGCCTTTATCATAGCTGACGTCGGCAGGCAGTGGCATCGAGCCATCGAGCGAATTGAACGAAACCGTGTCGCTCCACATCCGCAAATTTGATTTGAAATCAGTCTGCTTCAACATCATCCTCCGAGGTTTCCTATCCATTCCCCGCTTGGGGATAGAATATCGCCCGAATTGAGGTCGAATGTGCAGTTATCGGCGCCACCAAGACCGGCGCTTGACTTGGCATCGTGGAGCGCTGCAGACGCGGCCCTGGGATCAAGGCCAAGCGTCTTACAGGCGTGTTTGAAACTCTTTGTCGTTGCCGCGATCTCAACGTCGCCTTTTGGCTTGCGTTGCTCCACAACACCCAGCCCAACCCCATTAATCCAAGCCGGGTCGCGGTGGCTGACGGTGGCCCAGCCCTCCGAATAGACGAAATGCGCCGCGACATCGGCATGGGCGTGGCCCATATAGCCTTTCACTTTCAAACCGAACTGTGTTCCGGGCTCGTTGCCGGTGGAGTTGGCTGTGCGCGAATTCAGCTGAAAATCAAACTTCCCATTATTGCGCACCGACTTCGAATAGCGGACCGCCGTGTCGAAAAAGGCGATCGACGAATAGGCGACCGGCACAACCGCGCCGCCAACCGGCGTCAGGCAGACATCCGGCCCCTTCGAAACGATGACATTGGAGGCACATTTGCGCGCTGACACTATTGCCATGGTCATGCGGCTTCCTCCTCTTCAATCTCATGCGCGCCGGTCGATGAATGAATCACCGCCGTCTCAAACGCGTCCGGCTCAAAATTCACCCGCCAGGACAGATAGACGCGCCAGCTGTGCAGCGCTTTCGGCCCAATGTCGAGAAACACCGTGTCGAGATTCATCCGCGCACGCTCGCTGGTCCCGTCCTCTCGGACAAAATCCACGAACAGATCTTCGCCCGGAAGATCGAACTCCACGATTTTTGCCCAGGATGAAAGGCCGGACAGGATCACTTTCTCTCCGCCCTTCAGATAAGGTTTCACAATCAAATCGGGATGCGCGGAATTGTGGTAGGCAAAGTCATAATCCGCCGGCCAGGCGGGCCAGACCGTGTCGATCCAGTTCTGGTCATAGGTGCCGCCAAGCGGGCGGCGCGGCAGCCAGGCAGGGGGAATGGGGCTGAGGCTCTGCGGCGCATAGTCCTTGAAGGGCTCGCAAACCGGGGCGTCGATGTCCTCAATCTGCGGCGCGGCAACAGGCTTGGTGTGATCCGTTTGTTCAGCGCTCATCTTACCGCGCCCCAGCGGATTGCGGTGGTCAGTGTCCAGCAGCGGCCTGCCTTCCTCGTCCGCGCCCATGGCGATCTCGCCGCCAAAGGCGATACTCGTAACGCAGCGGCACTTCTGTCACGGGCTCTGGCTCAGTGAGCGTCCAGCGCTCAAACTGCCTTTTGTGGCTTTGCCAGACCGGCTTTTCGTCGCTCGCTCAGCTGGCGTTTCCACACTGGCTGCCAGGCGCGGGGGCCGGTTACGCGCAGCGCCTTTTCCAGCCGTACCTCCTCACCCGCCACAATCTTCACGCCGCAGACCCAGGATTTCACAGGCACCCCGTTTGGCGCGCGGGCGACCGCGTTGAGAATCACATCCGTCGCCGGTTTGTTTGGCACGAGATCCGACGGATGCCAAAGAGACGTTGTGTTGACCGCGCCGTGACAGCGGTCGGTGAACACCATTGGCGCCTGTTCCTCCGCCCGCTCCAGCTTTCCCGATGGCAGCAGCTCATAGGTCGCCTTCACAATGACAATGCCGAAATCCCGGTCCTCTTTGTCCCGGCTGTAATATCTGAAATTCGGATAAGGCGTGTAGTTGACCAGCTCTGGCAAATCCGCACCCTCAATTATGGTCGATCATGGCAGAGGTGACCTGCACATGGCTGTCGCCATCAATGTAAATCTTCACGCCTTTCAGCAAGATCGTCCCATCGTCCTTCATGATCAGGATGGATTTCGGCGGAGTTTCATTGCCGTCCTTGTCCTTGCCGCCGCCGACGCCGACAAACAGCTCCTTGCCGATCATGACGCGTTTTGTGTTGCCGATGCTCTGATTGTAAACCTGTCCCACGGTAAGAACCTTGGCGACGCCAACCTGTTCGGTTTGCGCCACGCCGACGCTGGTGTTCTGCATCTTGCTGACCAGCGTGTTGAAAATTCCCTTGCCAATCATCGAGCCCACCTGTGACGCCAAGCCCGATCCAGCGTCATTCATCGACGCGCCGCCGGCGCTGCGCATGTCGCCTGCCGCCGCATCATTCACCCCGCCCCGCACCTGATCCATGCCGGAAAGCATCGAACCGAGCGCGCCCGCCGCCATCGTGCCGGCGTAGGTGCCTGCCGCCGCCTGCAGCGCATCGCCGGCGGCCCCGCCATTGCCGCTGCCGCCGCCCGTCGCCGCGCTGGCTGCTGAGGCATTGCGGTCCGCGTTTGAAGGGCTGTCAGCCGCCGCCGCTCCCACCACCGCCATAGCCTGCTGCAGCATGGCGGCGCTCTTTCCGCCAAGCGCGGCGAGCAGCCCGCCGGCGATGGCGTTAACGATCCCGCCGACCCCGCCAACGACCATGTTCAGCCCGCCGCCGATCTGCTTGCTCATGTTGGCGCCGACTTCCAGCGACTGGTTAGCTCCGACCGAATGCATGGCGTTGGAATCGACGCGGCTGGTCTGGTTGTTGAGAACTTTGACGGTTTGGTCTTTCTGAGCGTGCAGGAACATGTTCTCCGTGCCCGTCTGGTCCTCAAACGACAGCTCGTTGAAGCCGGTGGATTTATGGCTGTTGGTGCGGATGACGCTCTTTGTCTTGTTCTCCGGCAATCCATACGGCACCTTTTGCCTGGCGTTCGGCACCACGCCCGTCACCAGCGGCCGGTCGGGGTCGCCGTCGAGATGCGTGACCATGACCTCCATGCCGATGCGCGGGATGGTCTGGCCGCCCCAGCCCGCGCCGGCCCAGCTTTGCGCCACGCGTATCCAGCACGTGTCGCTTCCATCTTTCCTGGCGCGCCGGTCCCAGGGGAACCAGACTTTGATGCGGCCATACTTGTCCGGATGGATTTCCTCGCCCTCGGGACCCGCCACCAGCGCCACCTGTGTGCCCTCGATCTTCGGGCGGCGCGTGAGCCGGTGCGGCGTGGCGGGGACTTTGGAAGGGATGCAGATGAAAGCGTTCTGATATTCCGGCTCGCCCTCATCGTTCGTGGCGTAGGATCGGTCGTGCGCGGTGTGGACGATCTCGACGATGACCTGCTCGTCGAACAGGTTGGAAGGGTTCGCCACATCATAGGGCTTGAACCTTCGTCCGGGGCTGAGCGTCCTGACCGTGGACGCGCCCTCTGAGCGCTGGTGGTCGGCCTCGCTCGACATCATCCGAAGCTTCGACTGCCGCTCGACCGCGTCATTGTCGATGCCCTCTGAGGCGCTTGTTCCCGAGCCATAGCCGGCCAGCGAGGGATATTCGTACAGCTCATAGCCGTCATTCTTCGGCAGCTTGATCAGGCTCGGCGTGTCGCCGCCCGGCGTCTGGCCCGGCGTCTCAAAGTTCCAGTCCCGCCCGGCCCGCTTGCCCGGAAGGTAGCGGAAGCGCTTTTCGAACCTGGTCACATGGTTGCGGTCGGCTTGACCCCATGGCGAAGCGCACATCGGTCTCCGGACCGGTGACATAGCCCGACACATCCGAGGCGAGGTGCAATGTGTGCTTGGCCGCGACCTGCCCGGGCGCGCCGCCCTCATGCTCGAACCAGTAGAAAATCCCGTCCTCCTCCAGACGGCGCGTCAGGTACGCGAGGTCCGTCTCGTTGAACTGCACCGAATAATGCTGCGCGGGCGGCGGCGTGATGATGCCCTTGGTCACCGGCGAGGCCAGCTGATGCTCGCCCATCAAAATCTGCGCCACCTCAACGCTGGTCTTGTCGAGCCAGATGCGGCAGTCAGAGCGCTGCGACAGGAGCCAGTGTTCGGGCCGCAGCACCAATGTGTAGGCCCGAAGCCCGCGCGTCACGCCCGGCCCCTCGATCAGGTCCGTCACCAGCCCGTTCCAGGTCCGCCGGTCGCCGAACCCGGTGTCCACCGACACATCCGCCAGCCTGCCGACCAGCTCGTCCGGCGCAATGTCCGTGCGCTTGGAATTGACCGCGATGGTCAGCTCGAACAGCCCGGAAACCGTCTCCCGCATGGTCAGCCGCTCCGGCAGAAGCACATCGGGACCAAGCTCCGTCTCAACCCGGATGATCCGCTCGGCCTGGATGTAGGAGGCTGACATGACATCGATGTTCATCGGTCGGTCCTTTGCTTCAAAGCGCGCGAGCTGGGCATTGCGTCCAACAAGGGCACATGCCGCTGCGTGCAGTCAGAAGACGTATCAATCCGCCGCAGACAGCGCAAGGCCAGGTGGCGCTTGCCTTTAGCCGTTGCCGGCGCGCAGACGCCCGCCGGAATCCCGGAACATCTGCGGACTGGTGGTGGCGCGCTGAGCCGCGTGCAGGTTGTGTCAATGGAAGGTTCTGCCTCAAAGTCTGTGGCAATGGAGATCAATTCAAACCGGCAACGGTTTGAAAAACCGGTTGAAGTTTGTGAAAACCTTCACATTGGGAACATCGTCCGCAAAACTGACTGCGTCGGACTTACCGTGCATTTACAATGGGTTCGGGGAATCTAGAGATTGTCTGCTCCACAGACTTTGAGGAAGACCCCCTCAGGATGTTCGCCGACAACCGCGCCAATTTCTGAGATGATCGACGCCCGGCCATCCTCAAATACCGCTTCCAGTCTCACCACCCACTTCATCATTCCAGCCATTGATGCGCTCCATACTCGTCACACCTCCGGCCCTACCAGTAATCCGCTAGCCCCACGTTCTTTCCATTCCCGACAACACCGTGACTACTGCTCCCTGAACGCGCGCGACATGCTGTCGGCGATGGGCTTAGTGATATAGTTCACAAAGGTTCTCTCGGCGGTCTGGATCATCACCTGCACAGGCATGCCGGGCGTTGGAGAGAAGCCTTTGACGCGGGTGAGCTCGGATGATGAAAGACCGATGCGCGCGATGTAGACTTCCTTTGAAGTGGGCGTTTTGGGATCGGGTATGGCGTCTGCTGACACATAAACAACCTTGCCATTCAAGACAGGCGTGGTGCGCTGGTTCAAAGCGGTCAGATTGACGACGGCATCCTGGCCGACATGCACTGAATCGATATCGGCGCGCGGAATTTGTGTCTCGATAATCAAGGGCACATTGGTTGGAATAATCTCCGCAATGTTCTTGCCGCTCTCAATCACGCCGCCCGGCGTGTGATAGAAGAGCCGCACGATTGTGCCGTCGACAGGCGCGTCAATACTGGAACGCTTGAGCACATTCTCCGCATTGCGGTATTGCTCATTGATCGCATCGAGCTCTGCTTCGATGCTCTGCAGTTCGTCCAGCGCGGCTTGACGGTAGGCTGCTCTTGTCTGTGATATCTGTTCGGAATATTTAGCTTTTTCGGCGTGCGATTCAGAAACTTCAGACGACAGGCGCCCCACTTGTCCCTCCGCGTCAGCGATAGCCCGCTGCAGCGCATTCACTTCATTTTTCCGAATGAGGCCATCATTCAGCAGCGATTGCTTTCCTGCCAGCTCATCCTTGAGAAAGTATATCTGGCGCTCCATCGACTGTTTCTGGCTCTCATAGCCTTCGCTGCGGAACTCCAGCGCTTGGATGTTAGACTCCAGCATAAGCACATCACTTTTGATTTTTTTCGAAGTGCCTTCAAAGTTCAGAATCTGGCTCTGGATAATTGCCTGAACTTCGGGATCCCCCGCTGAAGTCCTCAGAAAATCAGGAACTTCCAGTGTTGGCTTCTCTTCTTGTTCGGCGTGGAGCCGCGCGGAAATGGCCTCAAGCCGCGCCCGGCGCAGAAACAGCTGCCTGTCATTTGCGCGGGCGGCTGTGCCGTCAAGCTGGATGATAGGCTGGCCCGCCTTGACCTTGTCGCCTTCGTTCACAAGGATTTCCTTGATGATGCCGCCTTCCAGATGCTGCACAGTTTTGTTCTGGCCGGTAGCGACAAAACTGCCTTGTGAAATGACGGCGGCGGCCAAGGGCGCGCCAAACGCCCAGACGCCAAATCCGCCAAATGACACCGCCATCAGCAGGATGCCTGAAATTGTATGGGTCTTTATGGAGCGCGGCACTTCGCGGTACCATTCTGTGTGTTCAGACTCGGCAATGCTGCTCATTGTGATCTCCCATCCGCCTTCGTGTCGTCAGCTCAGCTGCGCCTGAAGTGCGCCGGGTTGGCCACGCTGGCTGGCAAGCGCCTTAAGCACATCATTCCGGCATCCTGACAGGGCGATCGTGCCGTTCGCCATCAGGATGATCTTGTCGATGCATTTGAGCAGCGACGATTTTTGCGTGATGGCAACAACCGTGATTTTCTGCTGCTTTGCATGCGTCAAGGCGCGCGCCAGCGCTTCGTCGCCAGCGCCGTCGAGATTCGAGTTTGGCTCATCAAGGACCACGAATTTCGGATTACCGAAAAAGGCGCGCGCTAAGGCGATCCGCTGCTTCTGTCCGCCCGAAAGCGGGGCGCCGTCCGCCGCGACTACGGTCTCATAGCCCTGCGGCAGCGAGGCGATCATCTCATGCACATCGGCCAGCATCGCCGCCGTGTAAATGTCGGCGTCCGAAGCGTCTTCGCGCATCCGGCCGATATTGTCTTTAATGGTGCCCGGAAACAACTGGATGTCCTGCGGCAGATAGCCGATGTTCTCGCCAAACTGCCGCTGATCCCAATTGCGCAGATCCATAAGATCGAGCCGGACGTTTCCAGAGGTCGGCATGATTGATCCCACAAGCATTTTGCCCACCGTCGTTTTGCCGGCGCCCGAGTTCCCGATAATGGCCAGCGATTCGCCTGGCATCAGGGTGAAGCTGATGCCGTTCAAGACGACCCGCTTTGTGCCTTGTGGAACATAGAGCAGCCGTTCGACATCCAGCCGTCCTTCAGGGTTTGGCAGGTTCAGCCGCTCATAATTTTGGGCTGATGACTGGAGGAGCAGTTTGATCCGGTCATAGGCGCCCCGCGACAAAAGGTACTGGTTCCAACCCTCGATAGCGCCCTCAATCGGGGCAAGCGCGCGTCCCGCGATGATGGACCCGGCAATGACCATGCCCCCTGTCAGTTCGCCGTGCAGCGAAAGGAAGGCACCCCAGCCAAGCAGGGCCACTTGGGTCAGAAGCCGGACCATTTTGGAAACGGCGGCGGCAGCGATATTGCGGTCCTGCGCGAGGATTTGCGCTGACAGGGAACTGGCGGTGTCGCGGCCCCAGATCTTCACAGCCTCCGGGATCATCGCCATCGCATTGATGATCTGAGAGTTCCGCGACATCGATTCAAGATGCAGATTTGCCTTGCTCTGATGACTGTTCGCATCGCCAAAAGGTTTGGATGTCGCCCTTTGGTTAATCAGGGCAATCACCAAAAGAAGCAGCGCTGTGCCAATGACAATAAGGCCCAGATGCGGGTGCACCAGATAAATCGCCAAGATAAAAATGGGTACAAACGGCGTGTCGAGAAACGAGAGAAGCGTTCCTGAAACGAGAAATCCGCGCAGCTGCTGAAGATCCGCAAGCGTCTGATACTCGCGGCCATTGCTGTTGAGCGCCGCACGGGCGGCGGCCGTCAAAATGGGCGTTCCCAGCTGTGCAGCGACCTCAACAGCCGTGCGCATCAGGATAAATCTGCGCAAGGCATCAATGAGGGCCTGCAAAATCACGGCGCCGACGATGACGATTGTCAGCATCACCAGCGTGTCAACTGATCGGCTCGTGAAAACGCGGTCAGAAATCTGAAACAGATAGATCGGGATGGCGAGGACCAAGATATTGCTGGCCAGAGTGAAAAGCATGACGATTGTCAGGTTTCGGCGGACAGCCTGAATGCCCAGCTTAAGGCTTCTGGAAAAATCCTGGGGCCCAAGTCTTTTATGAACCCGCGAGCCGCCATCTCCGCCGCCTGACCGCCTGCCTGACGGCTTGCCGTCCGGCGTATCCTTGCTGCGGCTGCTGACTTCAATCGGCCCGCTGTCGCCTTCAATCGAAACTGTCTGACGCCTGCCCCGCACAAAACCATCTGACCTTGGCGGCGCTTCAAGGGCCGCTTCGCTGGCTTCATCCCAATTCTTCAGGTGACTTGGCTGATCTTGCACGGTTTCAATGACAGGCGCCGCAGCTTGGACAGGCGGCGCTGGCGCGGTTTGCGTCTCCGCCTGCGGCGCGCCGTTCCAGCCGGACCCGGACGGCTGATGCTCAAGTTCTTCAGCCGCAGCATTGTCCGGCTCCGGAGCCTTCATTTCCTCGATGATCTGATCAAGCTGCAGCATCGAGCGTTCGACTTCACTCTCAGCCTCGGTCTGCAGCTTTGATTTCGGCTGCTGTTGGAAAACTTCAGATTCAGAATCTTTAACGGCGCGGCGAGACCTGCGCTTGGGGCTGAGGGCGTCCATTTTCAATCCACCTTAAGCCAAAACTGATTGCATGATGTCGGTGGGCGTCGCCGCCGTGTGGTCTGGCCTGGCTATCTCCCCGTCTGCGTATGGCGCGTCGCTCAGCATGTCATCGGAGAGAAAAACCACCGCTTCGCTGACCAGATCATCTGGGCTGGATAATGAAGCAGGCGCAGCCGGCAGAATGAGCTCGGCCTGATAGAGCAAAGCGTCGGAATACTGCTCCCCGCCGACATAGGCATGCGTGTCAGTGGCCACATCAACGATGCTGGCAAAGTTGACCAAAGTGTTGGCCCCGGTCGAAATCGACCATTCTCCGTCCAGCTCCTGCATGGCGGCCAGCACCTCATCCGAGTCGCCTAGAATGTTTGTCTGATCAACATAGTTCACCTTGAACATGCTGCCTTCGACGTAGAGAACCCTCAGGCCCGCAAGACCGGCAAAGGCGGGATCTTGCAGCAGCTCAATTGGCAGACCGCCTTTGCCGTCCGCAAAGGCCTTGATTGCCGCGAGCATCGCGTCAGGCATTTTGTCAAAACTGGTCTGGCCGATTGTTTTGATCGACGCGTGATTCCACAGAAGATTAGAGTGCGTGTCCAGCGAGGCCGCTCCCGAAGTTTCAAAATTGCCCAGCGCGGAGAGGCTGTCATTGTCGAGAAGAACATTTGTCTGGGAAATGATATTGGCGCTGTAAAAATCGCCCCCGATAATGATGAGATCGTAGAAGTCGCCCAGTGAGAGCAAAGACAAGAGATTGGACGCGAGATTGCCGCCTGTTTGAATAAACGACTGCGCCCCCGATTGGGTGAGGGTGCTCACGTCATTGTCAGTGACAAAGTTAATCTGCTCGGCCCAATTGAGCGAAATCAGATTGCCGGTGATTTTCGTGACAACCCAAAAGTCAGGGAACGCCAGACCCGCCGCGCCAGCCGCCGCCGCGCCGTCAGGACTTGCCTGCGCGTTGATCACCGAAGCGATGTTGAAGGCCAGGGTGGAGACAGACGGCGAGGTGCTCCAGCTGTCAAACTGCGCACTGATCGAATCAATGTCGCTGTGGACGTTGATCTGGCTGATAATGTCGAGGTCCAGATGATCGCCTATCACCGCCATGACGGGCGTGCCGGTCCAGCTTGTCACAACGACCGCGCTGTTGACCAGGGTATTGTCTCCTGCTTCGAACGTCAGATTGCCAGCGGCCTCCCATGCTCCGCTGCCTTTCAACTCCGTTGCATTTGGACCCTTCTGCGCAGGCTGCTCGTCGGGGCGGTAGGTCTTGAACAAGGGCATTTCATCGGCGAGGACGCCGTTGACATGGACACCGTTCACATCGCCATCGTTGAACAAGGCTGCCGAAGCAGGAGAACTGCCTGAGCCGCCCAGCTCAACTGCGGCGGCGCTGTCGCGGAACTGTTCCACCGCCAACGCGATGGCGGGCTCGTCTGCGGGAAGGTCAGGGTGATACAGCAGATCAATCGAAGCAGCCTTGCTGATTACATGGTCAAGCAGCGCGGTCTTGACAGCCGCCGATGATCCAAATGACTCGCTGTGGTCCAGCATGTTGATATAGTCACTATCCACAAGATGGGTCTGCTGAAGGACAATGACGGCCGACGATCCCGGAGGATCTATATGCGGCTCGCGCACTCTAACGGGATGTGGCGCGGCGCGGGAAGAATCCCGGTAGCCGTCCAGATACGGCGCGGGGGGCAGGCTGGCATAAGAGAAATCCGCCCAAGGCCCGTCCACGCTCGAATAAGGCTCGGGAACGAAATATGGCTGTGGAGGAGAGGCGTATTTTACGCCGGGGTCAAAGTTGTTCAAGAGGTAGGCGGCGTCAAGGCCCGGGGTCTGATTGGCAAGCCGCGCAGCCTGTTCCTGGGCGGCCTGCATCGCCTTGAATTCGTCGTAGCTCTGCCTGAGGCGCGCCTCTTCAACTTTCTGGCTGAACATGCCGATGAAATGGGAAATTGCCTCGGTGACAGGATCCAGACGCATGGGTGTGCCTCACAATTTTAATGCTTGCGACTGCCCCAGCAGTGAATAAGTAACCTGGTTTAGAAGCTGCGCGGCGTTTGCCGCGCAGCATTTTATCAGTGGGAGCGGATAGCTCCCGGATTTCACTCAGCTGGCGTCATCACCCGTCAATGTGGAGGTGTAATCGCCGCCGACGACTGTCATATCGACAGTGTTGCCGAGGATGTTGGCGCCCATCACAATGTTCTGGTTGAACGCTGTGGTGTCGATTACGGCATCAGCCGAGGCTTGTGACATGGCTTCAAGGAAGCTGTCGTCGCCATTGTGGGAGCCCCACATGCCGCCATCGCCGCCCGAACCGCCATCGCCGGTCTTGATGTGACCGCCGTCTCCGCCGTCGCCACCGTTCGCACCCTTGGCATCGCCGCCTTCAGCATAGCCGCCCTTGGCGCTGCCGCCCCAGGCCTTGCCGCCGTAAGCATCGCCGCCGATTGCGCCGTCGCCGCCATTGCCTTGACCGAGGCCAAGCGCCTTGCCCTGGGCATAGCCAAGGCCGTAGCCAATGCCGCCTTCAGATGCGCCGCTTGCGCCGCCAGTTCCGGATCCGCCGGTGCCGCCGTCTCCATCGCCGCCGCCGCCGCCAGCGCCCGCAGGCGATGCGCCGCCAGCTCCGCCTGCGCCGCCGTTGCCGCCGTTGCCAGATGCGGTTGCATCTCCTGACAGGCCGGCTACCGTCGCGACGTTAGCGGATGACCCGCCGGAGCCGCCAGAAGCGCCATTGCCGCCGTTGCCAGTGCCGCCGGATCCGCCGGATCCGCCGTTTGCGCCAGCTCCAGCTCCGCCATTTGCTTCGCCGCCGGTTCCGCCTGTGCTTTCGCCGCCTTCGCCGAGGCCCAGAGCAACCGCGCCGAGCGCGTCGCCGCTGCCAATGCCCTTGCCGCCGTCGCCGCCGTCGCCGCCATTGGCCTTGCCGCCGTCGCCGTCACCGCCGTGGCCGCCATAGGCCTTGGCGTCGCCGCCATAGTTCTTGCCGCCATGAGCGCCATCGCCGCCGTCAGCATCGCCGGCCTTGCCGCCATTGCCGCCGAGACCGCCAGCGCTGATGCCGTCGCCTGATGTGGCGCGACCGCCCTTGGCGTCGCCATTCTGGTTGAACGACGAGTTGTTGGTGACGTCCGGATCTATCAGCTTGTCATTGTCTGTCAGCTGGGCAACCTGCGAGAAGACGCTGGCATTGTCATTGCCTTCGCCATTCAAGGATCCATTGAGAATGTCGTCAATGCTGACGTCATCGCCAGGATTGTAGTTGATTTCGCCGTCATGGTTGATCAACATCTTGTCGACCCTGGCACCGCCGGACAGATCGATATCAGCGAAATCGTCGTCAGTTGGGTTGTAGCCTGTGAGATCAAGATTGACCTTGACATCGGTCACTGACTTCACATTCACATCGGTCGTGGAAGTGTTGGAATTCGTGTTGGAGTTTCCATTGCTGTTGGAATTCCCATTGTAGTTTCCGTTCGAATTACCGTTGGCATTGCTGTTGCCATTACCATTGTAATTGCCGTTTCCATTCCAGTTTCCATTACCATTGGCATTGGCATTTCCGTTACCGTTACCATTGCCATTCCAGTTCTCACTGGTCTGATACTGGCCCTGACCCTGATTTTCGTGCTGGCCCTGGCCCTGATATTCCTTCTGGTTCTGGCCCTGATATTCTTTCTGGCTCTGGTTCTGATGTTCCTTCTGGCCCTGATGCTGGCTCTGATCCTGGTTTGGATCGGACATTGGCATAATGGGGGGGTGTTTGGACGACATAATCGTATCCTCGCTGTTAAGCGTCAGCGTCGTCACTTTTCATCTTAAAGCGTGACATGCGCTAATCGCGTTTGGGTTTCGCAGTCGACCGGTGAGCATCGGCACGGCAAAACAAATCAACGAACCACCCGCGCCAGCGCCTCAAGGCGCGGCGGCACAAATGATCCCCAATTTATTCTGAAAAGCCAGTTTTCAACGGACCGTCCAATATTGGGACAAGGCTCCGGCCAAGAACAGTATCAAATTCGGACTATGCCGTTCGGCGGAGAAAAACCCCAATTGAATCAGTTAATTACTCGTTACTAACTGAAAACCCGGACCTTCATGGAGGCGCGCTCACGCGAAAAAAGCTGGTGGCGCGAGACATTTCATAGCTATCCGAACTGATGCCAGCTCGTCTGGTTACTTCTGAGGTGTCAAAATTGCAGCTCCCACGCTATTCGCAGCAAAGTTCAAAATTTTACTCAACAGAATCAATAGCTTAATTTTTAGCGCAAACGAACAATACATCGAATGATGTATTTACTACCTAATCCGTTCATGCTATTAACCAATATGAGGGACGCTGCGTGTGAGATAAGGCTTACGTCTTACAATATGCGCAAATGCAATGGCTTGGTGCATACTGAAGTTTGATAATCGGTCCCCTGTAATCAATTGATTGGGCGCACGTTAGGAGATGTATGATGCATCCCGCCAAGCGCTTGGACTCAGTCTATGCCTCGACGGCAAAACGAAGCTCGATTGTCTTCGTCGGGACCCGATTCAAATTTTGCGGCAAATTGATACGGGCCGTGGAAACAGATTTTTCTCACGTTGACGTTGAGCTCATCGATGACGTCGACACGCTTTGCCAGAAGCTTTCTGCCAACAGCATTGAAGTGCAGCTGCTGATCATAGACAGCGCGCAGTTCGCTCAGTTCTATGATAACAAGTCGCTGATTGCAGCGGCATTCCCGGATAAGGTCATTTCCATTGCCTGCGACGGCAGCGGCGCAAACTTGCGTGAAAGCATCCGGAGCCTGGTCGATGCAGGAATTGTCCGCGGCGTTCTTCCCATGAACCTGCAGCTGGATATCTGGCTGTCGGCGCTTCAGCTGATGTTGAATGGCGGCGACTACATACCCATTGAGATCATGTCCGGAGCCTCTTCCGTCGGGGCCATGCGGAATGGCGCCGAAAACACTGCGCCGCCCATTGACCTGAATCGCGCTTCAAAGCCTCCAACGGACGTGCGCGCGCACTCGATAGGCGAGCTGACAAGGCGTGAAATTGATGTTCTGAAACTTGTCGCTGAAGGGCATCAGAACAAAGAGATCGCGGCAAGGCTCAAACTGTCTGAACACACGGTCAAGCTCCATATGCACCACATCATCTCAAAGCTTGGAGCCCATAACCGCACACAGGCGGCAGCCGCTTATTTCAGTCAGTTTTCCAGCCAGGCATAGGCAGGGTTTGAGCAGATGAATGTCGCCGCTGAGATCGACGAATCTCCATCTTTTCAAGAAGTGCTGCTTCTTGTCGGGCAGCTCAATTACACTTGGACGAACACGGAAAGCCTATTGCTTCATCTAATCGCCGGCTTGGCGGAAGTTGATAAAGAGACTGCGGTGATCATTTTCCTGACTCTCAACACAACGCGCGCACGGCTGGACCTGGTGGAGCGCTTGGCGAAGGCCTCCAAGACAAACCCGGGATGCCGAAAAGACATTTTGTCAATTACGGACGAAATTTCGAGGGAGTCGAGAATTCGTAATAAATATAATCATTGCATTTATTCATTCGACAAAGATGGTAAGAATGCGAAAACAATTTTAATGAGAATTCATGACGAAAAAAATAAAATAGTATATGGCAAAACGGAGATGATTGATAAAAATGAAAAAATAAATGTGAAAAAATCTATTGAAAAAATTAAAGACATAAATTCTGATATTTGGAAAATGATTGTAAAATACGATTTTCCGATATGATATTCGAGTGTCAGGCGATTACCATCTCAGCACAGAATTACAACTGGATTCAACTCGCCTGCCGTCTGCCCAGACTGCTGGCCGCGACAGCAAGAATGACAATTGAGCCGGTGAGTATCTCCCTCAGATAGGGGTCCACGCTTAACTGGGTCAGCCCGTTGCTGAGAACTCCCAGAGTGAGGACACCAACAAATGTGTGGGCGACATGCGGCTCGCCTTCCTCGTTCAAAGTCATTCCAATAAAGACTGCCGCAATCGCATCCAGCATCAGGCCGCTGCCTTGTGCCGGGTTTGCCGAAGCGACACTGCCTGCATACATGAGGCCTGCCGCCGCCGCGCCTGCCCCTGACAGGCCGAAAGCCATCATCCGCAGCGGTTTGACACGCACGCCTGCCAAGCGCGAGGCTTCGCTGTTGCCGCCAATTGCATAAAGCCGCCGACCGAAAATGGTCTGCTCGAGAAAAACCCAAACCAACACAAGAACCAAGAGAGCGGCGATAGTCAGATTTGGAAACTGCAGCGGCTCTCCGCCACCCAGTGTGATGGCAATGCCGCCGCGCGCAAATTCCGAGAATGCCGCAGGTATGTCTTGGCCAAAGATGGTCTTGCCGCCGCTCATGAGAAAGGCGGACCCGCTGAAAACCGTCAGGGTTCCAAGCGTTGCCACAAAAGACAAGATGCCGAGATAGCTGACGAGAAACCCGTTCAGAAGCCCTCCGGTAAGGCCAATGCCGAGTGCGGCCAAAACGCCGAAGGGCATCGAACCGGTGTCACGGAACACAAGCGCGGCGACAATTCCGGCAAGGCTGGCCATTGAGCCGACGCTAAGATCAAAATCACGCATGGCCATAACAACGGTCACGGTGAAGGCAACGACCGCCAGCATGCTGACCTGCTGCGAAATACTGAGCCAGTTGCGGCCCGTCATGAAAGTCCCGGGAAGGCTGACCCAGAAGAATATGATGATCGCGGCGCCGCCGATCAGTGTTCCATATCGTTTGAGATGAGCTGGCACGGTGCGCTTCCAGAAAAGTTCAGTGGGTTGAAGCTTGGACGGTCGGCAATTTTTCTGTGCTTGGCGGATCGCCGCCATCGCACAGGCTCATCAGCAGGTGCGGGGTCAACTCGTCCGTTGCGACATCATCACTTATCTCCCCATCGCGCATGACCAGAATGCGGTCAGACATACCAAGAAGCTCAGCATGGTCTGATGATGCGATGATGATAGACACACCGGATTGCGCAAGCTCCCGAAGCAGGAGATGGATATCAAACTTTGCGCCGACATCAACGCCGCGCGTCGGCTCTTCAAGAACAAGCAGGTCAGGCCGGCCCGCGACCGCGCGGGCAAACATTACCTTCTGCTGATCGCCGCCGGAAAGCCGCCAGACCGGGTGTTTTGGGCCCACGGATGTCAGGCGCACCTGTTTTGCCGTCGCTTTAGCGCACGCCTTTTCAGTCTTTCGGTCGAGCAGAAAGCCCAACCGGTTGATCTTATTCAGATAGGGCAGGACCGTGTTGAATTGAATGGAATGGCCCAGGATCAACCCTTCGCCGCGCCGCTCTCCCGGCACATATGCCATGCCGCTTGCCCAAGCCTTTGACGGCCCTTTGATTGAAAGCCGCCGCCCATTTTTGAGCAAACTGCCGGGCTTGCCGCCTCCGGCCCCCATGATAGCGCGCAGCAATCCGGTCTGGCCAGCGCCGACAAGCCCTGCAACGCCGAGCACTTCGCCTTTCCGCAAAATGATTTTGCTGGCTCGCCCGCCTGTTTTGCCAGCAATTGCAAACTGAAACGCGATCTCCTGCGCCGCTTTGCCCATGCGCGGCGGATATGTCTCCAGCGCCTCACGCCCCGTCATCAGTTCGGTCAGAAGCGGCGGGCTGACCTCTCCCGCCGGCACGGTGGTGACGCTTTCGCCATCCCGCAATATTGTGATGTACTGGCAGTTCTCCCGTGCCTCGTCCAAACGGTTCGAGACATAAATGACGCCGCAGCCTTGAACGCGCAGCATTGAGATCACTTCGAAGAGCTTGGAGGCCTCTTTCCCGGACAAAGCGGCGGTTGGCTCGTCCATGACGTAAAGCCGCGGCGCATCGTCCTTACCTGAAGCAAAACTTGCCGCAATCTTCACCAGCATCTGGTCACCCGCGGACAGTCGGGCCATGATCTGGTCGGGCCGAAGGTGATGCAGGTCCAATGCCCGCAGCGCGGACTCCGCTGCTCTGTTTAACCCCCGCCAATCAACAAACAAGCCGAATCGGGATGGGCAGGGCCTTCCAAGAAAAATGTTTTCGGCTACACTGATCTGGGCAACGCTATTGAGCTCCTGATGCACGAACCGGAGGCCCGCCGCGTGCGCCTCACGCGGGCTGGAAAAACGTTTTACCGCGCCGTCAACGTGAATTGCGCCATTATCCTGTCTGATCACGCCAGCAAGTATCTTGATCAGTGTGCTCTTGCCAGCCCCGTTCTCGCCCAAAAGAGCGTGCGCCTCCCCAGCTTCCACTGTCAAAGAAACATCCTTCAGCGCCGGAACACCGTTGTAGCTCTTGGCCAGATGTTCGATTTTGAGAAGGGTCACCGACTGGAGACCTTCGCGCAGCTGACATCTTCAGTCGTGACTTTGAATTCCGAGCCGTTGCGAATGAGATATCCGATTTCGGCGAGGAAGGATTTACATTCGGGCATGGAGCGGCTCGCAGGGCGCTTGGAAATATGCCGAACGTCGATTTTGGCTTGAAGCTCATCGCGCTTTTTCAAGTGCGCAGCGTATTTCGGGGGACAAGCTCTGAGGACGGTGGCGAGGCCGAAAGAGGAATTGTCCGCCGTCGCGCCCGTGCCAGGAAGGGCTGCGTTGGCGGTTAAATCGTGCAGCGCCCTGTCGATCTTGAGTCTGGCGAATTCAATGCGGTTTGGCATTCGAGAGTCCTTCGAACTCCATCGGTGTTCTTTAACATAAGCGAAGGCTTGGGTCGCCGTCACCGGAAAAGAAGAGTATTCTTGCGGTCCGGTGCATTATTGTCAGCCCGGTCCTGGCCGACCGTCGAAAGTTGCAATTACGCCAGTAATTGCAATCTTTAATAGAATTTTGATACAGGTGTCGTTCACTGGCCCCGACGCGTCAAGATGTGCGTCTTCAATGCCTGCTGTGAGGAGGCATCTAGCGGGGGTCTGCCTCAAAGTCTGTGGGGCAGACAATTTCGAATTCCCCAAAACTATTGAAAACGCACGGTAAATCCGACAAAGCCAGTCAGTTCTGCGGCCAATCTTCCCAAAGAATGCACACCACACGACTCTACGGTCTCTGACCGGTTTTCCGGCCCTTCTCCAGAACTGCTCCCATAATTCTATGGCTTTTCCGGTTGGGCGTTGATCCAGTGTCTGAGCGTGTCGAAGCCGGTTCTGAACCATGATTTGCGGCGGTATCCGTGGCCGGCGCGGTCAATGTCCTGTTTGCCTTTGATGGCGCAGGCGCAGGCCACGCTCCATGCCATGGCAAGCGCCACAAGGGCGAGGAGCAGGCTGAGTTTGCCGGGCTGCGTCAGGCGCGTGTCCTCCATGTTGAAGCCGCGCGTCTTTGTGTCGCCGAACAGGCACTCGATCTGCCAGCGCTTCCTGTAGGCTTTGAGCGCTTTCTCAGCGCTGATGCTGGCGGCCAGGATCAAGAGACTGGCGTCAGGGCAGCTTGATGGCGGCAAAAGACAGCGCGTCTGCAAAGCGCCCGTCCATATTGTCGAAACATCCTTTGGCCTTCATCAGCCGCCTGCGCCCGAAGCGGGTCGAAGCCAGCCGCTCGAGCGGGCCTTCATAGCCGTCATTGAGCCGCACATTCAGATCGCCGTGCGGGCGCTGATCAGACCCACAGGCAGCGCGCAAAACGTTACGCGCCGGTCGTTGCCCAATCCATTTTCAAGCGATAGTCTGGAAGCGAGAGCGCCGGGAGAAACAGACATTGAAGGATCCTTCCTTGCAGGGTTGAATCCTTCATTCAAACTGATTCCCGGCCTCTCGCCAATTCACTGTCGTGTAGTGTGATGACCACCCGGTCTGAAAAATAGTCCCAATTCTTTTCAACACCTTATCACTTTTCACAAAAATTCTTATCCTCCCCCTCCGAACCTGCCGCACACTCCCGCGCCAGATCGGGGACAGTTTGCTTTTCGGCGGCCGCCGCAGAAAATTGGCCGCCAAAGGAGCTGAAAAGTGAACTGTCCCCGATCTTCGAACCGGAAAGGACTTGCATGGACTGGGACACGATCATCGAGCGCAACCGCGGGCGGATACTCCTCGCCATCGCGCCGCTGCTCGCCGTTCTTGGGTTCGATCCGAGGCGGCGCGGTGAGATGCCCCGGCATTTTCACCGCGCGCTCATCGCCCTGCTGCGTCCGGCCGAATCCGCCGTGCGCCGCCTCATCATCATCGCCGCACGCGGGATTGTGTTGAAGCTGAGGCTGGCGGCGGGCCGCGCCTTTCCGAAAGGGCTTGTCCTGAACAGGGACGCGGAGCGCATCCCCGCCTTCTGCCTCATCGACCCCTTGAAGCGCTTTGCGCCGGAGGGGTTTGAATGGGCGAAGGAGTGGGGAAAGGACTGGGGCAAGGAACAGGTGCTGCCGCGCATTTCCGTGCCCGGCCTGTTCGACCCGGTGTTTCCTGAGCCTGTGCTCTTTCCTTTAAAAGACGACCCCGTCGGCGCCGCTTCGCTCGTGCGGCGCATTCAGGCGCTGAAGACAGCGCTCGAAAATCTGCCGCGCGAGGCCAAGCGGCTGGCGCGCTGGAAGGCGCGGGGCGAGCTGGCGCGCAAGGCCGAAGTTCACAAGCCCGGCCGCCTCACGCCCTTCCGCCCCGGCTTCGCCCCGGGCTATGCACCGGACCGGCCAGCGCGAGATCGACGACATCCTCGGCGACTGCCATTATTTTGCGCGCAAGGCTTGGGACGACACGTCGTGAGGGTTTTGCAGACGTGGAGAGTTCAGCGTCGAGGCGCCCCCACCCCTAACCCCTCCCCACAAGGGGGAGGGGGACATGCAGCCAATTGCAGAACCCCTCCCCCTTGTGGGGAGGGGCAGGGGTGGGGGCGCCTCGCTCCGAAATTGGTTCGGTGAGCGCGCGGGGACGGAGCTGTGGCTTTTGAAAAATAGTTTCGTTCAATTTCAACACCTTATCACCATCCCAAAAATAAATTCCACCATTTCCATCCCCCTTCACCCATCATCCTTCATACTTCACTTGCTGCTCTCATGGGACCGGATGATCACCGGCATTCGGGAGAGCAGGCGGCCTATGGCAGCTTTGGACAGAGGTGTCCGGGGCGGGCGGAGCCCCTCAGCCATGTCCCTCCTGGCCTTCGCACGCTTGAACGAAGCGTTACATGCGCCAGCCCGGGCAAAAAGCCGTGACAGGGCGTGTGGCGAGCCCACACCCGGCCATAGGTTAGTTCCATTCGGCAGGACTGCACGCCCTGGACTTCCCTGAAATTTCAATGGCCGGATGCGAAAGCAGGCGCGGTGAGGAGGAAGCTTGCCGTGTTGCGCGCCCGGAACTTTCCAATGGCTCCATTATTCCGCATCCGCCAGCGCGATCACATTGCGCACAGCCTCAGTCCCAAATTTGTTCAGCCGGCGCTTTCCCGGAACAATGTCGATGCGAATCACGATTTCGTCCGCGCTGGCGCTCTTCAGATCACAAAGCCGCCTGATGCCGATTTCCTCCAGATAGGCCAGCATGCGCGGCCCGATGGAATGGGCCTTGAGAATTTTGCCGCGTTCTTCAGCGCTGATTCCCGGCATGTGCGCCGCCTGAAAAAATTGCTTTCCAAACCGTTTCTAAACGCTTTTCCCCTAAGACCAAACCGGGACATGGACACGAGGAGCCAGACATTGCGGTTTTCTGCCGCCAGCATCGCTGCAAAAGTGCTCCCGGCGCGCTATGCCGGGATTGCGGAGCCGTGGGCGAAAAAGCTCGACGCGGTCCTGGCCGACACATCCGTCAGCGGCCAGGCGCAGCGCATGTCGCTGATCGCTTTTTCGATCCGCATCATCAGCGCCGCCATCGCCTTCGTCTCGCAGATCCTTCTGGCGCGCTGGGTTGGCCAGTTTGACTACGGCATTTTTGTTCTGGTCTGGACGGCGGCGATCATCGCCGGCAATCTGTCCTGCTTCGGCTTTCACACGACCATTATCCGCTTTGCCCCGCAATATTTCGCTGAAAGCTCTTTCGCGCATCTGCGCGGCCTGCTCCTGACCGGCCGCGTCTTCGCCATCATCTCCGCCAGCCTGATCGCGCTTTTGGGCACGCTCGGAGTGGCCGCTTTCTCAGAACACATCGAAAGCTACTATATCGCGCCCTTCTATCTTGGCATGCTGGCGCTGCCGATGATTGCGCTCGGCGACACACTCGATGGCACGGCGCGGGCCAACGCTTGGCCCATCAGGGCTTTGTCGCCAACTTACATTATCCGGCCCGTGCTGATCCTCGCCGCCATGCTAACCGCGCTTTGGCTCGGCTATGAAGCGAATGCCAAAACGGCCATCATCTCCGCAATCATCGCCACCTATGCGACAACGCTGTTTCAGCTCGTCACCGTCACCTCGGGCGTGGACCGGAAATTGCCCACAGGCCCAAACAGGGCGAGCTTCACCGAATGGTTCGCCGTCTCGCTGCCGATCTTTTTTGTCGAGGGTTTCCTGTTCCTCCTGACCAATGCGGATGTGCTCGTCGTCGGCCATTTTATGGACCCGCAGCATGTCGCGGTTTACTTCGCCACAGTCAAAGTCCTGGCGCTGGTCCATTTCGTCTATTTCGCCGTCAAGGCGGGCTCAGCCCAGCGCTATTCCGAACTCATGGGCGCCGGAAGCAAGCAGGCGCTTGCCGCGTTCGCCCGCGAATCCGCCTCCTGGACCTTCTGGGGCGCGATGTTCATGAGCTGCGTTGTGCTCATCATCGGCCGGCCGCTGCTTGGAATGTTCGGCCAAAACTTTCTGGCCGGCTTCCCGCTGCTCTTCCCGCTTGTGTTCGGCATCTTGGCCCGCTCCAGCGTCGGTCCTGCGGAAAGCCTTCTCAACATGTCCGGCAACCAGAATCTCTGCGCCGTGCTCTATGCGCTGACGCTCGGCTTTTCGGTGACGCTCTCATGCCTGCTCATACCGCATTACGGCCTGTGGGGCGCAGCGTGCGGCTTCTCGGCGGGGATGGTTTTTGAGGCCGTCCTCCTGGCCGCCGCCGTCAAACACCGGCTCGGTTTTTCAATTTCCATCCTGTCAGCCAAGACGCTGCAGCCACAGGAAGGGCTCTGACATGGCCGCCCTCCCGATATTTGAAGAAACCGCCGGCGGCGGCGCGGCCGCGATGATTGCGGGCCTCGCCGGGCTTGACCTTCCGGAAATCACAAAACTTCATTTTGAGGACATGGCGTCAGGCTCAGGCGCGCGCCGCCTTTCCGCCTACGCCGCCAGCGCCGGCTTTGATCTGCAGGAAGAGCTGGAATATCTCACCTACCGCACCGTCGAGCCCAACATATTTTTCAATCCGCGTTTTCTCGCGCCTGCAATGCCGAGGCTCGATGACCGCGAAATCCGTTTCATGGCGCTGCGCGACGAGGAGGACGGGCGCAGCCGCATGCGCTTCCTCATGCCCTATTCGATTGAAAAACCGGGCTTCAATGTCGGCGTCACCGTCATCCGAGCCTGGTCAACGCCGTTCGGCCCGCTCGGCGCGCCGCTGATCGACCGCGAGGATCCGGTCGGCGTCATGGAGGATGTGTTCGATGTTCTTTCGCGCCCGCATTTGAAATTGCCAGAAGTAATCCTGTTTCCCGACATGCGGATCAACGGCGCCGCAGCCAGCGCCATCCGCCAGGTGGCCATCGGCCGCAACCTTCCTGTCGTGACGACAGAGCGCCACGAGCGCCCAATTCTTCAAAGCAGGCTTGACGGCGACGCATATATTCAATCATCGCTCGGCTCCCATCACCGCCGCGATTTCCAGAGGCTTGAGCGCAAGCTTGGCAAGATGGGCAGGCTCGAATTCACCGAAAGCCGCCATCCCGACGATGTGCGCCGCCGCACCGAAGAATTCCTCAGCCTTGAAGCCTCCGGCTGGAAAGGCCGCAAGCGCACGGCCATGGCCGTTGACCGCTTCCGCGCCGCCTTCGCCCGCGAAGCTCTCTACTGCCTCGCCGAGCGCGACATGTGCCGCATCCACACGCTTGACCTAGACGGCCGCGCCATCGCCTCGCTTGTGGTGATGCGCGAATCTGGTGTTGCTTACACATGGAAGACCGCGTTCGATGAAAACTATGCCAAGTTTTCGCCCGGCACGCTCTTGATGATCGACACAACCAAAAAACTGCTCGAAGACCCCAACATCATGCGCTCGGACTCGCTGGCCATCGAAAACCACGCCGTCATGTCGCGGCTCTGGATGGAAAAGGAGCCGATGGCGACAATCGCCATCGGCCTGCGCCCCTCAGCCGACCGCGCCACCAGGCAAGCCGCCAGCCAGCTCGACCTCTACCGCCGCACGCAGGATGTGGCGAGGACCATCCGGGACAAGCTCAGCGCATTCGCCGGACGGGGCTGAGGCAATTATTTGTCATAGTGGAAGCGGCACGCCAGGATTTCGAGCACTTGCTCGGCGCCTTTGCCATGTACCCGGTACACCAGCCTGTGTGCTTGCGTAATGCGCCGCGACCATTGGCCGGACATTTCGTTTCGAAGCGGCTCCGGCTTTCCGATACCGTCGAACGGTCCTCGCTGCGTGTCACGCAAAAGTTCGTTTACCCGCTTCAAAAGCTTGGAATCGTTGGTCTTCCACCAAAGATAATCATCCCAAGCTTCATCAGCCCAGAGCAGCTTCATGGTTCGATAAGATCATGCTCGGTCAGACGCCCTTCGTCTGCCGCCTTCATCGCACTTCGAAGTCGGCTGGCGTTGGCGCCTGAGCTAAGCAGATGCAGAGTCTCCTTCATGCCCTCCCACTCGGAAAGCAGCATAATCACTGAAGGCATGCGGTTTTGCCGCGTGACAATCAGCTCAACCCGGTCTTCCTCGATCTTGTCGAGATGGGTTGCGAGATTGTTGCGGAAATCGGTGAAAGTGACATAGCCCATGATTTGCGCTCCTTATGTGCAGATATATGTACATTAAACAGCGGAAGCCTTCTAGCGCCACGTATCAACTACCCCGCCAGCCTCTCAAACACCCCCGCCATCTGCGCCGAAGTCCCGCCAACCGGCCGATACTCCAGCCCTACAAACCCGTCGTACCCACTGCCAAAAATCCAGTTCAGCCGCTCCCGCAGATCAACCGCCCCCGTGCCCGGCTGATTGCGTCCCGGATGATCGGCCACATGCACATGCGCCACGCGGTCAACCCGGCCTTTCAAAACCTCTGCCGTCTTCTCGTCCATGACGGCGGAATGGTAGATATCGTAGACGATTTTCACATTCGGACTGGCGACTTCATCAATAATATCCAGCCCCTCAATCGTCGAGCTGAGAAAATATCCAACGTGGTCAATCCGCGTGTTCAGCGGCTCCAGCCCAATCGTCACGCCGCTGCCTCGCAAGATATTCGACGCTTTGACGAGGCATTCCGTCAGCGCCGCCCGCTGATCGGCGTGGCCCACTCCTGCCCGGTCATCGCCCGCCTGCGCGATCAGCCTCTTTGCTCCGAGCCGCCGCGCAAGCTCCGCCGAGCGCCGCAGGCCTTCGAGAAAGGCGGCGTGGTTGGCGCGGTCCGTCAGTGAAATCATCGGCTCGGCGACAAAACTTGCAAGCGCAAGTCCCGTTTCGCCCATCGCCGCCTCGATCTTGCCGATGTCCTTGTTCGTCCAGTGCCAAAATTCAAATGCGTCAAACCCGGCCCTTGCCGCAAGGCGGATGCGGTCCGCAAAATCTTCGGCTTCGTCGGCGAAAAGCCATTCCACACATGCTGAGAATTTGCGCATTGCCTCACTCCGCTCTGGAACGCCTAAAACAGCCGGTAAACCGAAACATGCGAGCGCGCAGCGGAGGTGAAAGGCGCGCCGGACCAGTCGGCGTGCCGGCTCTCAAGCTCAAATCCAGCCAGCTGCCCCATCAGATCCAGCTCGGAAGGCCAGACATATCGGTGCGGTGAACGGAACAACGTCGTCGCTTTGCCTTCGGCAAAATGGAAATGGTGCGAGACAACCTGCTGAGCTGCCGCATCGAATGTGTCGACCAGCAAATAGCCCGGCTGCGATTGACCCACGACCGCCTGCGCTGCCGGAGCCTCCCTCGGAAGCTCAGGCACCCAAAGCTCAATAACAAACCGCCCGCCGGGCGAGAGATGTCTGGCGGCGTTGCGGAAACACTCGACCTGTTCGGCCTGCGTCAGGAGATTCGATATTGTGTTGAAAACCAGAAAGACCAGCGCGAACCCGCCCGGAACAACCGTCTTGGCCATATCACCGATGACAACTGGAATTGTCAGTTCATCGGCTTTTGTCCTGAGCTGGTCCACCATTGCCCGCGACAGCTCAATGCCGCTGACGGCGACGCCCCGCGCCCGCAGCGGAATGGCGACGCGTCCTGTTCCAATGGCAAACTCAAGCGCGCGGCCGCCACATGCAAGCTCCGCCAGACGTTCTATGGCAGGCCCAAGAACATCATCGGCGAACATGCCGGTTCCCGGAGTGTCATAATTCTCGGCGGCTTCAATGTCCCAGATGTCTTCTTGCTTCATATGCAAAAAATGCCAGCGCGCTTATCGGCGCGCCAGTGCATGAGTGCCACAGGCTGGGATTCAAACATGTGGAGGAAATTCCGAGTCAGGAATTTGGTGCCCCTAGCCGGACTCGAACCAGCACTCCTTGCAGAACCTGATTTTGAGTCAGGCGTGTCTACCAATTCCACCATAGAGGCACAGAAGCCGCAGATACATCGGCGGCGGCGTCCGGGTCAATGGCGAAATGGCGGTTGCGGCGCGCCGACCGAGCGGCTATTGCGCGGCGGACTGATTGGGGATGTTTCATGCTTCGCGGGCTTTATGACTGGACCATGGCGCTTGCGGGCCGAAAATCCGCCGAGATGTGGTTGGCCATCATCGCCTTCATAGAAAGCTCGGTCTTCCTCGTCCCCGCGGATGTTTTGTTTGTGCCGATGGCGCTTTCCCGCCGCGACCGCGCCTACCGTTATGCGCTCGTCGCCACTGTGGCATCCGTCCTGGGCGGCATTGCGGGCTGGATGCTCGGCTACTTTGCCTACGACAATATCGCCAAGCCGGTGCTGGCATTCTACGGAAAGCTGGACACGTTCGAGAGCCTGCGCGCCTCCGTCAGCTTCGAAATGATCCTGCTCCTGCTGGTGACATCCGGCCTCGCGCATCTGCCCCCGATCAAAGTCGTCACCATTCTTTCCGGCGTCGCGGGCGTCAATCTCTGGCTGTTCATCGTCTCCGCTATTGTGGCGCGCGGCGCGCGGTTCTTTTTCCTCGCCTGGCTGCTGCGCCGCTATGGCGCGCCGATCCAGGAGTTCATTGAGAAAACGGCTGGGTCTGATTGCAGGCGGCGGCGCGGCCGCCTTAATTCTGCTCTATCTCGCCTATCGATGGATCGCGCATTAGCCTTCGAGACCGCACATGTTCCTCACCGCGCCAACTTCGCTCTTCCATACCCGCGTCGCGCTTTTTCTGGCGCTTGCCATGGCAGGCGTCGTCGGCTCGGCCCTCGCCTTCCAATACATTGGCGGCTACATCCCCTGCAAACTCTGCCTCAGCAGCGCTGGCCTTACTATATCGGCGCGCCGCTGATGGCGCTGGCGGCGCTGAGCGCGGCGAACGGCTGGCCGCTCACCCGCGCGCTGCTTGTGATCGGTGCCGCCCTTATGGGTTACGGCCTGTATCTCGGCATCTATCATTCCGGCGTCGAATGGGCATTCTGGCCGGGTCCAACAGACTGCGCCGCCGTCACTTCAAACATTGAAACTGACGCGGAAAATCTGCTGAACTCAATCAATGAAACCCGACCACCCTCCTGCGACAAGGCGGCCCTGCGCATTCTCGGCCTGTCCATGGCGGGATGGAATGCGGTTGCGAGCGTCGTGCTGATGTCAATGGCAATCCGAGCGGCCGTGCGCCGCTGAACCGGGGCCTTTACGGCTCCAGCTCGACATCCCAATAAAGATAATCCATCCAGCTCTCGTGCAAAAAATTGGGCGGAAACAACCGCCCGTTCTTGTGCAGATCGTGGACGGTCGGCTGGAACGGTTTCTGCTTGGGCCACATGTGAACCTGAGCCGGCAGATGCCCGCCTTTTTTCAAGTTGCAGGGCGAGCAGGCGGCCACGACATTTTCCCAAGTCGTCTGCCCCCCGGCCCGCCTTGGATTGACATGGTCAAACGTCAGATCATCAGGCGAGCTGCAATACTGACATTCGAACCGGTCGCGCAGAAACACATTGAATCGCGTGAACGCCGGATGCTTGGACGGTTTCACATAATTCTTCAGACACACGACGCTCGGCAAATTCATCGAGAACGACGGCGAGGAAATCTTCTGCTCATATTCGGCGACGATATTAACCCGGTCGAGAAACACCGCCTTGACCGCGTCCTGCCAGGACCAGAGCGACAGGGGGTAATAGCTGAGCGGGCGGTAATCCGCGTTCAGCACGAGCGTTGGCAACCCGTTGGGGGAAACCGCAACGTTCAAGGAATCAACCCTTCTGTTTCAGCTCAAAGTCCGCTCACAGTGTAATTCGCGGATGACAGGAATGTGAAGGGGGAAAATGCGGCCTCACAAAGGCGCGCCGTCGCGGCCTTTCATGTTGGCGTAATAGGCCCAGAACAGCCGTGCTGCGACGCTCCTGTGCGGCGACCAGCGTTCGGCGATAGCCGACAGAGGCTTGGGTGTTGGCCGCGCCTCAAGTCTGAACGCATGGCGCACGGCGTTCTGCAGAGCGATATCGCCTGCGGGAAAAATGTCCGGATGGCCTGCGCAAAACAAGAGGTAGACCTCGGCCGTCCAAGGCCCGATGCCGGGCATCGCAGTCATGGCGGCAATAGCCTCTCGGGCGGGCAGCTCGCAAAGCGCTTCGAGGTCCAAGCCTGCCTCACATGCCTCTGCGACTGCGAAAAATGTCCGCTGCTTGGGCCGCGATAGTCCGGCGCTGACGAGAGACGCCTCGCCCAGCCGCAGCACCTCCAGCGGCGAGAACGGGTTGAGCGCCTGCTTAAGCCGCCCAAATATCGCATCGGCGCTGGCCTTGGAGATCTGTTGTGAGACGATGATGCCGGCAAGGCTTTCGAACCCTGCGGGATGGCGTCGCAACGGCACTTCACCGGCGATCTTACCGACATGCGCCAGCCTTGGCTCGAGCCTGATCAAGGCGTCCAGCCCGTTCCTGATGTCCGTGAGAGTGTCAATCCGCCGCATTTCTGCCTTCCGGTCTTTTTTTACCGAAAGCGGAGCAGCGCTGACGCGCCGCGTCAATAGCCAAGACGATGGAGAACGTTTTTTCCGAGCACCAGCGACGCCAGAAGCGCGAACGCGCCCGCCAGCCCTCCGCCGACGGCAAAGCGCATGTCCCTCAGCGAAATGCCCAAATGATGCATGACATAGATGCCGGCGGTGAATCCAATGATGATGATGAACATGTTGCCGTAAGAGCCAAACCCCTCATCGCCCAGCACGCCATCCATGGCGTGGCCGAGAAAGAACCCGAAAATCAGAATAATGGTGAGAACAAAAATCAGCACATCTGTGTCAGGCAGCGACATTTCCGCGATCCTCGGCGCTCTAGCCCTTTGCTGGAACGGCTTCATTTATGCTTACAAAATATACGAAAACCTTTACCAACTGTTTCACGTCATCGGTCTATGCGCCGCAAAGGACCAAATTTTTCGGAGATTTGATGGGTGATCGGATGTTGCCGGCGCTTTTCGTATTGCTTTGGGCCACCGGCTTCATCGGCGCCCGCTACGCCATGCCTTGGTGTGAGCCGTTTTTGTTTCTTGCGGCGCGGTTCTTTATCGCCTTTGTCATTCTTGCGCTTGTCGCCGTTCTTGCAAGGGCGAAATGGCCAGACCGGGCGGTCGCCATCCAAGCCGCCATCGCTGGCGGCCTGATCCATGGCGTCTATCTCGCCTGCGTCTTCTGGGCGATCCGCAATGGTCTTCCCGCCGGCATGTCGGCACTCATTGTCGGCATCCAGCCGCTGGTTACCGCGCTGATCGCAGGCAGAATTCTGCATGAGAATATCACACCGCAGCACTGGCTGGGCCTTGCCATCGGTCTGGCAGGCATTGCGCTCGTCTTGTCGCCGAAACTCAATCTGGCCGGTACCGGCGTCAACGCCGCAACGCTGACGGCCTCGTTCGTGTCAGTGCTGGGCATCGCGGCGGGCACAATCTGGCAGAAGCGCTTTGTCACAAAGGCCGATCTCCGCACCTCCACAAGCCTGCAGTATCTCGGCGCGACGCTCCTGACCGGCGCGCTGACGCTGGCCTTCGAGAAACAGCAATTCGTCCTGACCGGCGAACTCATCTTCGCCATGGTCTGGCTTGTTCTCATCCTGTCGCTCGGCGCGGTCTTCCTATTGATGATCCTTATCCGCGACGGGGCAGTGTCAAAGGTCGCATCGCTGTTTTATCTTGTCCCGTCGGTCACCGCGCTAATGGCTTGGCCACTGTTTGGCGAAACGCTGAGCGGCCTGCAGATATTCGGAATGGTGGTCACGGCGGCGGGAGTGGCGCTCGCCACACATCAGGGCTTCACTTTTTCCCGCGCGTCCAGATAACGCCCGATGGCAGCGTTTAGCTCGGCGCCGACAATGAAAATCGAGGCGACGATGTAGAGAAACACCAGAGCCACCATGATCGAGGCAAGCCCCGCATAGGTCGAGAAATAGTTGGCGAAGCGCTCCAAATAAGTGGCGAAAACCGTCGCGCTGATGAACCAAGCAAGCATCGTGACGACAATGCCCGGCAGAATGGTGAGGAACCGCCGCCTGCCGTCCGGCAGCCAGAAATGCACCGACAGCAGCCCAAACACTAAAACGAAAAACGCGATCAGAAACCGCCAGAACTGAATCGTGCCGAGATAGGGCTCAATGCCCGGCATGTATTTCTGCAGGATGCTGATGACCAGCGGCGCCAGCACCAGCAGAAAACTGATCGCCAGCATGCCGATCGCCGCCACCAGCACAAAGCCGAAGCTCTGCGCCCGCAGGAAATACAGCCTGCGCGATTCCTTGACCCGGTAAGCCCGGTTCAGCGCCACGCGCAGCGCCTCAATGCCGCTGGAGGCAAAGTAGAAGGCGGCAAAGAAGGACAGAGTCGCCAGCCCGCCATGCGGCACGGTCAGGACATTCTGCACCTCCGCCGCGATCGGCGCGGCGATCCGCTCCGGCCATGTGTCGAAGATGAGGTGCACCGCTGTGTCGGAAAACGCGTCGGCACCGAGGAAACTTGCCAGCGTCGCCGCAAAAATCAAAAACGGAAACAGCGCCATCAGGCTGGAGAGCGCCACATGGCTGGCCATTGCCCAGCCGTCATCGTCGTTATAGTGCCCAAGCGCGTCCGTCAGAATTCGCTTTGCGATGGCAATGACTTTAAGCAAAAGTTGCATCCCGATTGCGCTCAAGCCTCTGATATGGGAAGCCGCATGCCTGCATTTCAACGAGTCCCTGAATGAATCACACGCGAACCATTTTGATCACAGGCTGTTCTTCCGGCATTGGCGCATATTGCGCAAGAGCGCTGAAAGCGGACGGCTGGCAGGTTTTCGCCACCGCGCGCAAGCCTGAGGACATTGCGGCTTTGAAAGCGGAGGGCATCGAGACCTTCTATCTCGACTACCGCGAACCTGAATCAATCGCAGCGCTTGTGGGCGACGTGCTCAAGGCGACAGGCGGCACGCTCGACGCCCTGTTCAACAATGGCGGCTACGCCCAGCCAGGCGCGGTTGAGGACCTCCCCATGGAGGCGCTGCGCGAGCAGTTCGAGACAAATTTCTTCGGCTGGCATGACCTGACCCGCCAAATCGTGCCGGTGATGCGAAAGCAGGGCCATGGCCGCATTGTGCACTGCTCCTCCATTCTAGGCCTTTTGCCGCAGAAGCTGCGCGGCGCCTACAACGCCTCGAAACATGCCGTTGAAGGCCTGATGCTGACAATGCGCATGGAGTTGTGGGACTCGGGCATCGAGGTGTCGTTGATCGAGCCCGGCGCAATCGAGTCAAAAATCGCAGTCACAGCCGCCGCCTACGCCGATAAATATATCGACGTCGAGAACTCGCCGCACAGGAAATCCTACGAAAAGCGCCTGGCGCTTTTGCGCTCAGGCGGCATCAAGGATCCGACAAAACTCGGCCCAGACGCGGTCTACGCCGTGCTGAGGCATGCGCTCAATTCGGCTTCGCCCAAGCCTCACTATGTCGTCACACGGCCTGCGAAAATAGGCGTTGTTCTCAAGCGCATTCTGCCTTCGAAGCTGCTGTACAAGCTGCTGGCAAAATCGTCCTGACGAAAAATTGCGCTCTGTTTCCCGCGCTTCATCGGCGCGTTTTTTTGCACAACAAAGCGCTGAACACAGCCCATTTTGCTCTATCCTTTTGATTTTCCTTGGGTAAGCTGCGTTCCCAAGATTTGCTATTGACGCGTGCAAGGGAGACAGGAAATGAGCACTGACGTAGGTTTGGCAAAAGGCGCGCTGGGCACGCTTGAATCCACAATCATGGGCATCGCCGGTACGGCGCCCGCATTCAGCGTCGCGGTCACCACGGCGACCATCGTCGCAGCGGTCGGCACCCTGTCTGTCGGAAGCATTTTATACTGCGGCCTGATCATGTTCGGCCTGATGCTGGCCTTCAAGAATCTCAACAAAATGTCGCCAAACGCCGGAGCCACCTACGCTTGGGTCGGCGCGGTCTTCGGCCCCACTTGGGGGTTCTTCGCCGGCTGGGGTCTCCTGGTGGCGTCAGTGGTTTTCATGGTGTCCGCGACCATACCGGCAGCAACTTCAACGTTGGTGCTGATTGCCCCGGACCTTGTTGAAAGCACAGGCTGGGTCACGTTCACTGCGGCGATATGGCTTACAATTGTCACCGCCGTCGTCACAAAAGGCATCAAACACGCGAGCTATGCGCAGGTTACCCTGACCGTCATTGAAACCGTGATCGTTCTGGCGCTGATCATTGGCGCCTTTGTCCAGTACGGCGGCAAGCCGGCGCATGTGCCATCCTTTGACTGGATATCGCCGTTTTCGTTCACACCGCAATTGTTCGCGACCGGCGCCCTCACCGCGATCTTCTTCTACTGGGGCTGGGATGTGACGATGAACCTTGGCGAGGAGACCAAGGACGGCCAGCCTTCGCCCGCCGGACAGGGTGCGTTCTGGGCGATGATTAACCTGATTCTCTTCTTCATCATCATGATGATCGTTGTTTTGATCGTGCTCACTGACGAAGAAATCGCCACCGCCAACACCAATGTTCTTTACGCTATCGCAGACAAGCTGTTTCCCGCGCCATGGAGTTATCTCGCTGTGCTCTCGACCGTGCTGAGCACCATTGGAACCATCGAAACGCAAATTTTGCAGTTCAGCCGCTCCATGTTCGCCATGGCCCGCGACAACATGCTGCATCCGCGCTACGCCAGTATCCATCCGGAATGGCAGACGCCATGGATCGCCACAATGGTCATCTGGGGTCTTGGCGTCATAATGCTGTTTTCCTCGTCCTACATGCCGTCCGTCAGCGCCATTCTGCAAAGCTCAATCCTGGCGATCGGCATCCAGATTTGCTTCTACATGAGCCTTGCCGGCTTCGCCTGCGCCTGGCACTATCGCTCATATCTCAAATCCGGGTTCCGTGATGCGATGAGCCATGTCATCTGGCCGTTCCTTGGCGCGCTGTTCATGGTGTTCATCGGCGTCTACAGCATTCCGACTTTTGACAAAATCACACTGGCGATCGGCATTGGCGGCCTGCTTATTGGCGCGCTGCCGCTGCTGCTTTCTCGTATGCGCAACGCCTGACCGCTCAGAAGCTTAGGCCGGCTCCGGCGCGCTTGGGCCGCCTCAGCAGTTCGCGTGCCGCTTAAACGTCGGCGCGGACGATTGACTCTGGACGCTGGCTTTTCCTTGCTGCGGTCATATATAGGTCGCACAGGAGTATCCCATGTCCAGTGTTTTCAATGTTCTTGCCCTGGTCGCCATGCTCGCGGTGGCCGCCGTTTTGATGGTCGGCCTGCGCAACATGCTGAAGGCGGGTGACGCCAACTTTTCCAACAAGATGATGCAGCTGCGCGTCTTCCTGCAGTTCATCGCCATAATCCTCATCGTCATCGCGGTCTATTTCGGACGCCCGGGCTGAGCGCATAATGGTCAAGCTCAACAAGATTTACACCAAGACTGGCGACGACGGCACGACCGGCCTCGGCAATGGGGAGCGGCGCTGGAAGTTTGATCTTCGTGTCGATGCCTATGGCACGGTTGACGAGGCCAACTCCGCCATTGGGATGGCCCGCGTTCACACAGTTGAACACCATCCTGTGGTCGACGCCATGCTCGCCCGAATCCAGAACGATCTGTTTGACCTGGGCGCCGATCTCGCGACGCCGGACGCCGGCAAGGCGCTCGGATATGAGCCGTTGCGCATCATTGCGAGCCAGGTCGAGAATATCGAACGCGACATTGACGCGCTGAACGGACCCATCCCGCCGCTCAATTCTTTCATACTTCCCGGCGGATCGCCCGCCGCCGCCGCGCTGCACCTTGCCCGCACCATTGCCCGAAGAGCTGAGCGCCTGATGGTCGAGCTCGCCGCAAAACCCGGCGAGAAGGTCGCGCCGGTCGCCATCGAATATATCAACCGCGTCTCAGACTTCCTTTTCGTCGCCGCCCGCGCCTGCAATGACAATGGCGCTAATGACGTGTTATGGGTGCCCGGCGCAAACCGGTAGACGCACGATGTTCATCCCCCTGCACGACGCCAACGAGCTCCGGCATATCCGCCATTCCTATGTGAACATCGCGATCATCGCCCTCAATATCGCAGCCTTTTTCTTTACTGCTGTCACCGCGAGCGAGAGCTTCTCAAACGCCAGCGTCATCGGCCTCGGCTACATTCCCTCGGTGATCCACGACACGGTGGAGCTGCCGCCGGAGCTGGTTCTTGTGCCCGAAAACCTGACTTATCTGACCTACGCGTTCCTCCACGCCGACATCTTTCACCTAGGCGGCAACATGCTGTTTCTATGGGTGTTCGGCGATAATGTCGAAGACGCTATGGGCCATATCAAATATCTCATCTTTTATCTCCTGTGCGCCGCCGCCGGAGCCTTCCTGCATGGCGCAATTCTGGCGGGGTCCGAAGAGCCGCTGATCGGCGCTTCCGGCGCCATCGCCGGTGTGGTCGTCGCCTATCTGATGCTGCATCCGCATGTGAAGCTCTGGGTTCTGGCCTTAATGCGCATTCCGCTGCGCATTCCGGCATGGATTCCCATCGCGCTTTGGGTGATCTTTCAGTTCGTCATGCTGTTCACCCAAACCGAGGACCAGATTTCATGGCCCGCCCATGTCGGCGGCATCATCGCGGGAATCATATTGACGCCTATTCTGAAGCGCCGCGGGGTCAAGCTGTTTGATCGTCATGATCCTATCGTGCAGACACCTGGCATTGGAGCGCCCTCAGCGCCCGTGGCTGCCAAACCTGAGCCAGCCATAAAATGGGGCCGGCAATAGCGCTGCTCATATTGACGTTAACGTCAATCAACGGTATCGCCGCTGCGCTGATGTGTCCAAACAAATGTCGGCTTTTGACTATCGCTTTCAGGTCTTTGGCGCTATCTCGGCAGAACACATAAGAATGAGGTTTCAGACATGAAAATACTGGTGCCGGTCAAACGGGTCGTTGATTACAACGTCAAAATCCGCGTCAAGGCGGATGGGTCCGGCGTTGATCTCGCCAATGTCAAAATGTCGATGAACCCGTTCGACGAGATCGCCGTCGAAGAGGCCTTGCGGCTGAAAGAGGCGGGGAAGGCCGAGGAGGTCATCGCCATTTCCGTCGGTCCGCAGCAGGCGCAGGAGACCTTGCGCACCGCGCTCGCCATGGGCGCCGACCGCGCCATCCTGGTCAAGACCGACGATGCGGCGGAGCCTCTCGCCGTCGCCAAAATCCTCAAAGCTGTCGCCGAGGCCGAGGGCATCCAACTGGTCATCTGCGGCAAGCAGGCGATCGACGACGATTCCAACCAGACCGGCCAGATGCTCGCGGCGCTGCTTGGCTGGCCGCAGGGCACCTTCGCGTCGAAAGTGTCGCCCGAAAGCGGCCGCATCTCGGTGACGCGCGAAGTGGACGGCGGATCGCAGACGGTGGACCTGTCGCTGCCCGCCGTGGTGACCACGGACCTGCGCCTCAACACCCCGCGCTACGCATCGCTCCCCAACATCATGAAGGCGAAGAAAAAGCCGCTCGATGAAAAGGAGCCCACCGACTACGGCGTCTCCACCGCTCCGCGCTTGAAAGTGCTGACCACAGTCGAACCCGGCGGCCGCAAGGCCGGCGTCAAGGTGAAGACCGTCACTGAACTTGTTGATAAGCTGAAAAACGAAGCCGGCGTGCTTTAAGAAAGGATTTCAAACATGACCATTCTTCTAATTGCCGAGCACGACAATTCCCACCTTTCCGACCAGACAGCCAAGGCGCTGACCGCAGCAAGCCAGATCGGCGGCGACGTGCACATATTGGTCGCGGGCAAAAGCGCGAAACCTGCCGCAGATGCCGCTTCCAAGCTCAAGGGCGTGTCGAAAGTCCTGCTCGCAGAAGACGCTTCGCTCGAGCAGCGCCTTGCCGAACCGTATGCCGCGCTGATCGTCTCACTCGCGGGCGGCTATGACACAATCATCGCCCCGGCCACCACGGCCTGCAAAAACGTCATGCCGCGTGTCGCCGCACTACTCGATGTTATGCAGGTTTCCGAGATCATTTCCGTCGAAAGCAACGACACATTCAAACGCCCGATCTACGCGGGCAACGCCATTCAGACCGTGCAGTCAACCGACAAGATCAAAGTCATCACCGTGCGCACCGCCTCCTTCACTGCTACTGAGGACGGCGGCTCAGCGCCGGTCGAGAGCGTAAAAACGGCAGCCGATCCCGGCCTTTCCAAATATGCCGGCTCTGCCATCGCCGGCTCCGACCGCCCCGAGCTCACCTCCGCCAAAATCATCATTTCCGGCGGCCGCGCGCTCGGCTCCAACGAGAAGTTCATGGCCGTCATGCTTCCCATTGCCGACAAGCTGGGCGCCGCCGTCGGCGCGTCCCGCGCCGCAGTGGACGCCGGCTATGCCCCGAACGACTGGCAGGTGGGCCAGACCGGCAAAGTCGTCGCCCCCGACCTCTACATAGCCTGCGGCATATCCGGCGCGATCCAGCATCTGGCGGGCATGAAAGATTCCAAAGTCATCGTCGCCATCAACAAGGACGAGGACGCCCCGATTTTTCAGGTGGCGGACTATGGCATGGTCGGCGATCTGTTCGAGATCCTGCCGGAGCTGCACAAGGCGCTGTGAGACGTGCCGCTGCTTTGCAATTAAAATGGCAGGCCGGCGCTAAGGCGCAGCCGCCGACAGCTCATAGTTTCCAGACCAGTGAATTGAATGCACTCGAATTTTGCTGATGCCTTGCGGAACCTGATAGGTCTGAGTTTCCTCGCTGCGGCTGCATGATTGGGCATAAGCTATTTTTTGGTTATCCACGCTGAACAAGTCGTAGGCCACGCAGCCGTCGTGCATGCTGAGCAAGCTGACCCTGAGCTGTTTTGACGAGCCCTTGCCGCTATTGACAGAGTACCAGTCTTCATCCTCGGCGGTCACATGTCCGGTGACCGTGCCACCAAGGGCAAGCATATTGGACTTTTCAGAAGAATTGTTGTCTTCGGCCTCAGCGCCCGATGCGGCGGCTTCAGCTGCAGGAGACGCCTTTACTTCGGGGTTCGATGACGTCGCCTTTGCAGCAGCTTCCGGCCTCTGCGCCATCAAATAGAGCGGAGCAGCGAGAAAGCCGGCGCCAACGAGAAATACCACAAGACCCTTCGAATTCGCTTCCAGCTTCTGCCCGAAGAACTCGACCTTTGCCGCGCCGGTTTCAGGTTCATTTCGCTTGAAGAGCAGGATAAGGCCGGAGCAGCATATCCCGGCGCCGACTAGAACAAGCAAAAGAAGCAGCGCGTCGTTAAATATCGGCATCATAAAGTGTCCATTTTGCCGCTGGCGTATACCGTGGGAAAACTTCAGGAAGCGAACTCGAAACTTATGGGTGAGTCAAGTCCAAGTCCCAGTTCTGGAAGTGACCACTGAGCCAGAGCCATCTCTAGTGCGGCGCAAAGGCGTTAATGTTGCACTGCAAAATAAACTTGCCGAGAGCCAAATCAGGCGATACGGTTTGGGGCTGACAAGAACGAGGTAAAGCCCCATGCAGATCAAAACTGTCGCCATAATCGGTTCCGGCCAAATGGGCTGCGGCATTGCGCAGACAGCGGCACTGGCGGGGTTTGATGTTTTGCTCCACGACATTTCCGCCGAGCGCATTGAAAAAGGCATCGCCACCATCAGCGGCAACATGGCCCGCGCCGTCACATCCGGCAAACTGACCGAAGACGCCCGCGCGGCGGCGCTGACCCGTATCAAGCCGGCGCCCGCGATGGAAGATTTGGCCGCCGCCGATCTCGTCATCGAAGCTGCGACCGAGGACGAGGCGACCAAGCGCAAGATTTACGCCGCCGTCTGCCCGGTCCTGAAGCCTGAGGCGATCCTCGCCACCAACACATCTTCAATTTCCATCACCCGCCTCGCCTCCTCCACCGACCGGCCCGAGCGCTTCATCGGCATTCATTTCATGAACCCCGTGCCGATCATGAAACTGGTCGAGCTGGTGCGCGGCATCGCCACCGACGCGCCGACATTCGAAGCGGCCAGGGAATTCGCCCACAAGCTCGACAAGACGGTCACTGTCGCCGAGGATTTCCCCGCCTTCATCGTCAACCGCATCCTGCTGCCGATGATAAACGAGGCGATTTACACGCTGTATGAGGGCGTCGGCTCGGTGGACGCCATCGACACCGCCATGAAGCTCGGCGCCAACCACCCGATGGGTCCGCTGCAGCTCGCCGATTTTATAGGTCTCGACACCTGCCTCTCCATCATGCAGGTCCTGCACGACGGCCTCGCCGATTCCAAATACCGCCCCTGCCCACTTCTGGTGAAATACGTCGAAGCCGGCTGGCTGGGGCGCAAGGCTGGGCGCGGCTTTTATGACTATCGCGGCGAGCATCCGGTGCCGACCCGCTGACGCAGATGAAAGCACGAAGCCTCCGCCGCTGGATGAACATCTGGCCGCCGTTCCTGTTTTCCGGCATCCGGATAATCTCCATCTCCGATGACTTCCGCGAGGCGGTCATCGAGCTTCGAGACCGCAAGCTGAACATGAATTATGTCGGCGTGCATTTCGGCGGCGCGATCTTCTCCATGACCGACCCTTTTCACATGCTCCTGGCGATGAACCTCCTCGGGCGCGGCTATGTGGTTTGGGATAAGGCTGCGCGGATTGAATATCTGAAGCCCGGCAAGGGAACGCTGCGGGCAAATTTCAGGATCACAGATGAGATGCTTGCCGACGTTCGGGCTAACACGCCCAACGATGGCGACAAACACTTCCCCGAATGGACTGTCAATGTCTTGAATGCCGAGGGCGAGACCGTGGCGCGGGTTTTCAAGATGCTTTACATTCGCAAGGGGGCGGACGGCAGGAAGCGGATAAGCGACCGAGGCGCTGCCTGAGGCGAGGACGCGTCACCCCAGCAGTTTCAGCATCACCTTCGGCACAACATTCCTCCAAGCCGAAGCCAGCGCCGATTTCAGCGCCGCCTCGTCTGCAAACTCAAGATAAATCTCCGTCCAGCCTTTCACGCCCCAACCGCCCGCGACCGCCGAGAATATGTCCGGTTCCGCTTCCGCCATCACCTCCTGCTGCTCGCGCGTCAGCTTGACAACGGCGATGCGCGGGTTTTTCAGCGAGGCGAAAATCGTGCCGCGCACGCGGAAGTCGGGCTTGTCGAAATGCGACTTCTCCTCCGCCTCCGGCAGAGCCAGGGCCAGCCGCCTCAGATCATCCGCGTTCATGTGCCGAAGCCTTTTAAGGCCGCATCGACAAAGGCGCGCGCATCCGCCCCGCCCCATGCCGCCGGACCGTTCATCGCCGCCGCAAGGCAGCCGTCCGGCCCGACCAGCATGGTGACCGGCAGGCCAAGGACGAGGCCGCGCTTCTTCAGGTCGTTGAAGAGCGAAAGTGTCGGCTCCTGATAAAAGGCCAGCTTGTCGACGCCGATCTCGTTGAGGAAGGCCTTGGGCTTCTCATCGCTTCCAGTATCGACATTCACCGCCGCCACTTCGAACTTGTCGCTTCCAGCACTCGTCTGAAGAGCATTCAGCGCCGGCATTTCCTCGCGGCACGGCACGCACCATGTGGCCCAAAGGTTTAGAAGCACGGTCCTGCCCTTGAAATCCGCCAAGGTCTTCGGTTTGCCATCCGGCCCGTTGAAGGCGAGCGCGGCAAGTGACTGCGGCTCGCTGGCGGGAAGCATCGCGGCGACATCCCCCTTTGCAGTCGCATTGAGGCTCGCGGAAAGCGCCGCATTGATCTTGCAGCCGCCCGCATCCGCGACCGCCGCATTGCCAGAGCCTTGCCCCTTGACGTATAGAACCGCCGCACCGGCGATAACGCCAAGCGCCAGCGCCGCAGCGATGATTTTCATGGGGCTTTTGGGTTTTGGCGTCTCGGTTTCGGTCATCTAATCACTCCGTCAGCGGAACCATAGCATGTCAGACAAGAAGACGGGCAATGAAATGTGGGGCGGCCGCTTCGCCGCAGGCCCTTCCGCCATCATGGAGGAAATCAACGCCTCCATCGGCTTCGACCGCAAACTTTATGCCCAGGACATCGCCGGCTCCCTCGCCCATGCGCAGATGCTTATGAAACAAGGCATAATCACAGAAGCCGACCATCAACAAATCGCGTCCGGCCTTCACACTGTCTTGAGCGAGATCGAGAGCGGCAAGTTCGAGTTTTCCCGCAAACGCGAGGACATCCACATGAATGTCGAGGCGCGGCTCGCCGAACTCATCGGCCCCGCCGCCGGACGCCTGCACACCGCCCGCTCGCGCAACGATCAGGTGGCGGTGGATTTCCGGCTCTGGGTGAAGGAAGAAGCCGGGAAATGCGCTGCCGCGCTCAAGTCGCTGATTTCAATGCTGCTTGAAAGAGCTGAGGCGCACGCCGCTTCCGTCATGCCCGGCTTCACCCATCTGCAGAGCGCCCAGCCCGTCACTTTCGGCCATCATCTCATGGCCTATGTCGAAATGTTCGGCCGCGACCTTTCGAGATTCCGCGACGCAATAGAACGCATGGATGAATCGCCGCTTGGCGCGGCGGCGCTGGCTGGCACCGGCTTTCCCATCGACCGGCACATGACGGCCAAGGCCCTCGGTTTCCGCGAGCCGACTCGCAACTCCATCGATTCCGTCTCCGACCGCGACTACGCGCTGGAATTCCTCGCGGCCTCCGCAATCACAGCGACGCACCTTTCGCGTTTCGCCGAAGAGATCGTCATCTGGTCTACCCCGCAGTTCAACTTCATCCGCCTGTCCGACTCCTTCTCCACCGGCTCGTCGATCATGCCGCAGAAGAAAAACCCCGACGCCGCCGAGCTGGTGCGCGCCAAGACCGGCCGCATCACCGGCTCGCTGGTAGCACTCCTGACCGTCATGAAAGGCCTGCCGCTGTCCTATTCAAAGGACATGCAGGAGGACAAGGAAGCCGTCTTCGACGCCGCCGAAACGCTGGAGCTCTGCCTTGCCGCCATGACCGGCATGGTGTTGGACATGGTGGTTAACACCGTCGCCATGAAAAAAGCCGCAGGCGCGGGATATGCCACTGCCACCGACCTTGCCGACTGGCTGGTGCGCAGCCTCAACATCCCGTTCCGCGAGGCGCACAATATCACTGGGCGGGCCGTGGCGATGGCCGAGGCGAAAAAGAAGGGTCTGGAAAAACTGGAGCTTTCGGAGCTGCAATCTCTACATTCCGGCATCACCTCCGAAGTGTTTTCTGTGCTGACCGTCGAAAAATCCGTCCGCAGCCGCACGAGTTTCGGAGGGGCGGCGCCAGGGGAAGTGAAGAAGCAGGTGCGGTATTGGAAGAAGCGGATTGCGAAGGCGTGATTGAATTCGCTGGAAAGGGTGTTTTCCGGGTTCAAAATCATCTAAGACCTCCCAAACTTTGATCCGAACTCGGAGCCGCCATGTCCCGCAACTTCGCCCTCATCCTCGCCGCCTCGCTCCTGATCCCGCTCGCCGCCTGCGGCCGCAAAGCTGCGTTGGAGGCGCCGACAGCCGCGCCGCCCGCGAACGGCGAAAAGGCCCCGCCCGCCGAGCCGAAAGAGGACAAGCCCTTCATCCTCGACGGCCTCATTCAATAGCGGCGGCGTTTCGTGAACCATTTTGAATATCGCGGCGGCGCGCTTCACGCCGAGAATGTGCCGGTCGCCGACATCGCGGCCAAGGTCGGCACGCCCTTCTATTGCTATTCAACCGCAACGCTTGAGCGCCATTACAGGGTCTTTTCCGAAAGCCTGTCCGGCCTTGACGCGCTGGTCTGCTACGCCATGAAGGCCAATTCCAACCAAGCGGTCATCAAGACGCTGGCAAGGCTCGGCGCGGGCGCGGATGTTGTGTCCGAGGGCGAGCTGCGCCGCGCGCTGGCGGCGGGCGTTCCGGCGTCGAAAATCGTCTTCTCCGGCGTCGGCAAGACCGCTAGGGAGATGGATTTCGCGCTTGAAGCGGGCATTGCCTGCTTCAATGTCGAATCAAGCCCCGAACTCGAGCTTTTGTCAGCGCGCGCGGTTGCGGCGGGCAAAACTGCGCCCGTCTCGATCCGCATCAACCCTGACGTGGACGCGCGCACGCACAAGAAAATCTCGACCGGCAAGAAAGAAAACAAGTTCGGCATTCCCTATGAGGATGCAAGGGCCGCCTATGCCCGCGCCGCCGAACTGCCCCGTCTGAAGGCGGTTGGAATCGACATGCATATCGGCAGCCAGATCATCGATCTGGAGCCATTTGACGAGGCGATCAAGCTGCTGTCGGAACTGGCGCTGACGCTTCGGGGCGACGGCCACGACATCACACATATCGACCTCGGCGGCGGCCTCGGCATTCCCTACCAGGTGGACAATGACCCGCCGCCGCTCCCCGACGCCTATGGCGCGATTGTCAAAAAACACACCGCGCATCTGGGCATGAAGGTTCTGACCGAACCGGGCCGCCTGATCGTCGGCAATGCCGGCATTCTGGTAACGACCGTTCTGTTCGTCAAAGGCGGCGATCACAAGAATTTCGTCATCGTCGATGCGGCAATGAACGACCTGATCCGCCCAACTCTGTACGAGGCGCATCACGACATCCGCCCCGTTATGGAGCCGGAGTTCGACGCGCCGCGCATCACCGCCGATGTGGTCGGCCCGGTCTGCGAGACTGGCGATTACCTCGGGCTTGCCCGTGAAATGCCGCTGCCTGCCGCAGGCGATCTCCTGTCCGTCGGTGCCGCCGGCGCCTATGGCGCGGTGCAGGCGGGGACCTATAATTCACGGCTCCTAGTGCCCGAAGTGCTGGTCAATGGCGGCGAGTTCCACGTCATCAGGCCAAGGCGGACCTATGAGGAGCTGATCGGGCTGGATTCCGTGCCGGACTGGTTGAAATAGCCGTTCATCAATTTATCGTTTGACGCCTCGCCTTCGCCGTTTTCCGTGCTATTTTAATGGCTATGGAAACTATCGAATCTGACTCCAAGGTCCAAGTTCGATCCGGCGCCTTAACCCGCGCAAGGCTGGCAACCGGGGCGGCCATGGCGTTTGAGCAGCTCTGGCCAAAAGTGCTGCCGCTGCTGCTCGCCGCGCTTCTGTTCGCCTCGCTCTCCTGGTCCGGCCTGTTTCGCGCCCTGACCGACGCTGCGCGCTACGCCATTGGCGCGGCATTCGCGCTTCTGGCGCTCGCCGCGCTTTTCCCTTTGCTGCGTTTCCGCCTGCCATCCGCCGATGAAATCACCAGCCGCATCGAAACGGCCAATCGGCTCCAGCACCAGCCCATCGCCGCTCAGCATGACAGGCTTCCCGCCGATGCGGACCCGGTCTCCGCAGCTCTGTGGCTGGAGCATCAGCGCCGCATGGCCTCGCGGATCGGCTCGGTCACCGCCGATGTGCCGCGCCCCGCCATTCCCCGGCTCGACCCCTTCGCCCTGCGCAGCATTCCGGTCCTCATCGCCGCCGTCGCGCTGGCCTTCTCTTTCAGCGGCTCCGGCACATTGACCGATATTCTGCGCGGCGCGCCGCCGCCGGAGAAAATCCCGCCGCGCATCGACGCATGGGTGACGCCGCCCGCCTATACCGGCCGCGCGCCTGTTTTCCTGACATCCGCCGCCAATGCCGCCTCAAAACTCTTCACCGTTCCGGCCGGCAGCGAGGTCACTTTGCGCGTCACCGGCGGCGCGGGGACGGAGATTGCGAGGCTCGGCACTGTGGAGCTTAAGCCCGCCGAAGCGGGCGCGGAAGCCCCCGGCAAGGAAGCGCCCGCAATTTTCAAGTCAGCGCTGACTTCCGACACGAAGCTGTCGCTTTCGTCGGACGGCAAGGATCTGGCGGACTGGCAGTTCAAAATCATCGCCGACCAGCCGCCCAAGATCGAGTTTTTCGGCGACGCGGAGCGGACCTTCAGCGGCTCACAGACCTTCGCTTACAAGGCGACCGACGATTACGGCATCGCCTCAGGCCGCGCGCTGCTGACTCTGGAGGGAGCAGCGAAAAGTGCCCGGCCCTTGTTTGACGCGCCCGAATTCAAGCTCTCCGCGCCGGGGCGCAAGTCCAAGGACGGGCTGGCCAAGACCGCCAAGGATATTTCCGAGCATCCATGGGCCGGCGCGTCCGTGAAGGTGACGCTCACCGCAATGGACGACGCCAAGCAGGAAGGCCGCTCGCAGCCGCGCGCGATGAAGCTGGCCGAAAAGATCTTTGCCAACCCGCTCGCCAAGGCCCTGATCGAGCAGCGCCGCATTCTGTCGCTGGACGCCAACTCAAAGCCCGCCATCCTCAACATGCTGGACATCCTGACGCTGCATCCGGACGAGACCATCAAAAATGCCGCCCATTACCTCGGCATCCACACCGCCCAGCGCCGCCTGCAATTGGCGCGCAATGATGACGAACTGCGCAGCGTCGTCGCCTATCTCTGGGAAATTGCCAACGGCATTGAGAGCTTCGGCCTGACCGATGCGCAGCGGCGGATGCGCGAGGCGCAGGAAAAGCTGTCCAAGGCGCTGGAGGAAGGCGCGTCGGACGAGGAGATCGCCAAACTCACCGAAGAGCTGCGCAAGGCGATGAAGGACGTGATGCGCGAGCTTGCCGAACAGGCGCGCAAGAACCCGGACCTCGCCAAGGAAATGCCCCCCGGCACAGACATGCTGACCCAGCAGGACATCGATAAAATGTTGGACAAGATGCAGGATCTTGCCAAGCAGGGCGCGCGCGAGGAGGCCAAGGAGCTTCTGTCGCAGCTCAATGAAATGATGAACAATCTGCAGGCCGGCAAAGGCCAGCAGAAGGGCGGCGAAGGCCAGTCGGCCATGGGCGAGCAGATGAACAAGCTCGGCGAGATGATGCGCCGCCAGCAGCAGCTGATGGATGAGACACAGCGCATGGACCAGGGCGGCGAAGGCCAGTCCGGCGATCAGGGCGAGCAAGGTGAGGGTCAGGGCGAAGGCCAAGGCCAGCAGGGTCAGAACGGCCAGACACCGGGCAGCGGTTTCGGGGGGCTTCAAGGCCGCCAAGGCCAATTGCAGCGCGATCTTCAAGCGCTGATGGACGGCCTCGAAGGCATGGGGCTTGATCCGGGCCGCGCCTTGGGCGACGCCGGCAGGTCCATGGGCCAGGCCGAAGGCAATCTCGGCAAGGGCGAGGGCGGCGAGGCGCTGGCAGACCAGAGCGAAGCGCTCGAAGCGCTGCGCAAGGGCGCGGAAGGATTGATGAACCAGATGCAGCAGGCGCTTGGGCAGGAAGGCGGCGGCACGCGCCCCGGCTTCCGGCGCGGCAATAACCCGCTCGATCCGCTCGGTCGCCCGCGCGCCACGACGGGGCCGGATTTCGGCCAGACCACCAAAGTCCCAGACGATATCGACATGCAGCGCGCCCGCGAAATCTTGGAGACTATCCGCAAGCGTCTCGGCGACGCGCTCAGCCCGCAGATCGAGCGGAACTATCTGGAGCGGCTGCTGAAGTTTGACTGAGCTGCTTGATCTTTGCAGACATTTTAGGTAGGAAAGTGCGACTTTCCGACTTTTTGACACCACACTGGAATTTTTCGATGGAAATCGTCAGGCTAAAGGACAAGGGCCAAATTACAATTCCAGCCTCCATCCGGGAGGAGATTGCCGCGCAGATTGGCGATTTGTTCGCGATTACGGTTGATGAGGGCAAGATCGTGCTTAAAGCTCAGGAAATCAACTCGCGGCCCAACGCCATTCGGCCGGCAAAACACGCAGCGCCCACTTTTGCATCTTGGATTGGCTCGGCAAAGGGTGTGTTCGCCAGTGTCGCTGAGGTTGATGAGTATATTCGCGCTGAGCGAAGCCAGTGGGACTGAGCGAACTCCTTACTGGCAAACGCGTCTATTTTGACGCAAACATTTTCATCTATTCATTCGAGGGATTCGCAGGATACGAACCCCGGCTGGCTGAACTTGCGCGGCTGGTCGATGAAAAGGTATGCAGGGTCTGCACAAGCGAGCTGACACTTTGTGAAGTGCTAACCAAACCTTTCAAAGACAATATGTCTGACATTGTCTTCAAGTACCGCCGCGCGCTTGAAAGTGATGGCATAGTCCGTCGTCCGTGATCTACGCGGATTTGGCTTGAACTGACGAAAACAAAGCCCAGCAGAAAATGAGCCAAAGAGCCTTGATCCATTTGAGGATGAGGGTGAAATTGTATCCGGCGGCGGCGAGGATTGCGTTTGTCGCGTCGCCATGGCTGTGGGCGAGCCAGCAGCGGTTCATGCGGTGCTCGTTTTTGATATGGCCGATGACCGGTTCGACGGCGGCGCGTCTTTTCATCTGGCGCTTGATCTTGTCTGCGACGCCGCGCTTCTGGCCGGTGGTGAAGACATGGAATTTGTGAGCGAGCGGGGCGTTGTGGCCCTTGTAGCCTGCGTCGGCCAGGACGCGTTTGATCCCGGCGCCGGTCAGCGCCTCAATGTCGGGCAGCACTGTTTCGAGCGTGTGCCCGTCATATGGCTTTCCGGGCAGCGTCTTGGCGTGAATGGCGAACTGGCCGCCCTTTGAGCGGTTCAGCGTGGTGGCGATGGAGGCCTTGACGCCGAATTCGTAGGGCTTGTGCGACTTTCCCTTGCCAATGCATTCGACCTCCGGCGCATGCAGGGAGTAAATATGCTTTCCTCCGTCGCGCGGCTTCTGGGTGAGAACACGGTTGGCCTTGTAGAGCTCGGCGGCGAACCGGTTCTGCAGGAAGCTGTCGCCGGCGGTCTTGCGGACAATGTCGCGGATGGTGCGGCCGAGATAAGTTCTGAGCGTCCTCAGCTTGGCCTTGGCGCGGTTGAACTGCTTGGCGTGCGCGTAGCGCTGCTGTTTTATCAAGGCGAGCTTGCCGACACGCGCATAGGACTGGCGCAGCGTCACATCGTGCTTGTCCGCCAGCTTCACCAGCCGTTCGCGCGCCCTGTGCGCCAGCTTCGCGTCGGTCGGGAACGCGGCGTTCTTCTCCTGCACCGTCGTGTCGACAATGACTTGCGTGAAGTCGGCCGGTTTTGCCGCGCCGAGCCGGACCGCCACATACAGGCTCTCCTGAAGCAGCGCCTCGAGCCGCTCATCGCCCATCCGCTGCCGCCACCGCGTCATTGATGTGCGCTCGAACGGCAGCTCGTGCTGGAAGAACTCCTCGCCGCAGAAATATTGGTAATAGGGGTTCTCCACCCAGCGGTCGCACAGGACCTCGTCGGACAGATCCTCGGTGAACTTCAGGATTTGCAGCCCCGCCATCAGCCGCGTCGGCAGCGCCGGATGGCCGGGCACCTCGCTGTAAGCCTCGCCAAACCGCTCCGCCAAATGCCGCCAGTCGATCTGGCGGGCCAGAACCGCCTTCGGGTGGCCCATGTCGATGATCTGGTCCAGACGCGAGCGAAACATGTCGCGCTGGCCCTCATCCAATGCTTCACGAGGCTTCATGGCACCCTCCAAATCAGCGTTTGGAGCAGTGAATCACAGGAAATCTGTCATGGCAATCTGCAAGAAAAGCGGGGTTATGACAGCGGTTTCCTGCAAATGGAAACACGGCATTTTGCCGAAAAGCGTAGGTTAATCAAAGGCCTGGCCGATGTTCAGGAGATAGTCCGCCTTATTCCAGCGTCCAGGGCCACATTCCTGCGCGCTGCGATGCTGCGTGGCCAACTGGGACTGAAAACGCCCGATGCAATTCACGCGGCAACGGCGGTTGAATCAGAATGCGCTGCGTTCTTGACAAACGACTCGCTGCTTCGGCTGCCCGCCAGCATTGAAAAGGTTCTGTTTTCAGAAGCCTAATCCCTTAAGCCTCCCCCTTCACCACCCCGACAAACGGCAGCTCCCGGAACGCGTGCGCCACGTCCATTCCGTATCCGACCACAAAATAGTCCGGACATTCAAACCCGGTGAAATCCGCGTCAATCGCCGTCTTGCGCCGAACGCTCTTGTCGAGCAGCACGGCGATCGAAACGCTCTTCGCCCCGCGCCCGAGCATGAGGTCTCGGGTGAATTTCAAGGTGTTGCCGGATTCCAGAATGTCGTCGATCAAAAGCACATCCCGCCCCTCGACATGGCTGTCAATGTCGCGCAGCACCTTGACCTCGCCGCTGGTCGTGCCTGAGCCATAGCTTGAAATCGTGATGAACTCGACTTCGGGATGCAGGCCTGCATCGTGCATGGCGCGGATGAGATCGGCGGCAAAGACAAACGAGCCTTTCAGGACCGAAACCACCAGAAGGTCGTGATAATCCCGCTCGGCGATCTGTTTGGCGAGTTCCAGATTGCGCATGGCGATGCTGGATGCAGAGAACAGGACCTCGATCTTCTTGCCGCGCACAATGTTCATTTTTGCCCCCCAAATTTGTTTGATGGGTCAATACAGAAGGGCGTGGCCTCCGCAAAGCCAAAAAACCGCAATCGCCGACAGGATGGTGAGCGCGGCAAAGCCCGGTGTGATTCCGGCATGCTCGGCGCTTGCCACAGCCGGCTCGCCCGCCTTCTGCTTCAGAAGCCCCAAGCCGGGAAGGCTGGTCTGCGGTATGGCACTTTGCAAAGGCTTGCGGGCTGACATTTCCAATGACTGCGCCGGCAAGGTCTCAAACACCGCATCGGAAACATCGGGTGCATCAAGCCTGCCAAGCGCCGCCGCCCGCGCGCTTTGCGCCGGCGGCAGCACCTTGATCTCGCTGAAGCGCGGTTCGCGCCGTGCTTGCGCCATGACAGCGGCCTTTTCCAGTTGCTTAACTGTCGGTAAACGGAAATCGTTAAATTTTCGCCAAAATTGCCGGTGATTCGCTGGTGGCTCTTTGAAAGTGACGTCGGCTTGATCCGGTTTGAAAATGTGGGTTTGCGCTATGGCATGGGTCCGGAGATTCTCCGCGACGTGTCGTTTCATATCGCGCCGAAATCCTTCCAGTTCCTCACCGGCCCGTCCGGCGCGGGCAAGACCTCGCTGCTGCGGCTGCTCTTCCTGGCGCTGCGCCCGACGCGCGGCCTCATCACCGCATTTGGCAAGGACGTGACCAGCATCACGCCGCAGGAGCTGCCCATGCTCCGGCGGCGCATGGGCGTCGTGTTCCAGGATTTCCGCCTGCTCGACCATTTGACGACCTACGAGAACGTCGCCCTGCCGCACCGGGTGCGCGGCAAGGACGAGGCGTCATACCGCAATGACGTGGTGGAGTTGCTGAAGTGGGTCGGCCTCGGCGAGCGCGTCCATGTCCTGCCTCCGGTTCTGTCCGGCGGCGAGAAGCAGCGCGCCGCCATCGCCCGCGCCCTGATCGACCAGCCGCAGGTGCTGCTCGCCGACGAGCCGACGGGAAATGTAGATCCGCCACTCGCCCGCCGTCTGCTGCGCCTATTTATGGAATTGAACAATTCCGGCACCGCCGTCGTCATCGCAACCCACGACCTTACGCTTATGGATCAGGTGGACGCGCGGCGGATGATCCTCAACAGTGGAAAGCTCGAAATCTATGACTGAGATGCTTTCGCGCCTATCCCCGCTATATCACAAGCTGCGCAGCAAATTCGCCGAGCGCTTCGGCCTGAACGACCCCGACGCGCCCGCGCCCATCGTGCCGGAGGGCAACCTCGCCGGCAGCGCTTTGATGTTTGTCATCGCCATTATGACCTTCCTCGCCTCGCTGACCATAGGCGCCGTCTCCATCGTCCGCGACACGGCCTCGACCTGGCAGAGCCAGATTTCACGCGAGGCGACCATTCAAATCCGGCCCGTCCCGGACCTCGACATGGACGCGGCGCTGGAAACGGCGCGCGGCATCGCCGCCGGGTTTGACGGAGTCGGCGATGCGCGGATCGTCAGCCCGGATGACACAAAGCGGCTGCTTGAACCATGGCTCGGCACGGACTTCGACATGGATTCCCTGCCCGTGCCGCGCCTGGTGATCGTCACCATCGACCCGTCTTCTCCGCCGGATTTCGCCAAGCTGCGCGCTGACGTCGCGGCCCAGATTCCCGGCGCGGCGGTGGACGACCACCGCAACTGGGTGGACCGGCTGGTGAAAATGGCGCGCACCATGGTGTTTCTCGGCATCGGCGTGCTCGGCTTGGTGCTTGCCGCAACTTCGCTGGCGGTCGTGTTTGCCACACGTGGCGCCATGTCCGGCAACGGCCATATCATTGAAGTGCTGCATTTTGTCGGGGCGGAGGCCAAGTTCATCGCCCGCCAGTTCCGCAACCGGTTCTTGGTCAACGGCATGAAGGGCGCGCTCGCAGGCGGTCTTGCGGCCATTGCTCGTGTTCTTTCTGGTTTCGGTCTGGTCATCCTTCAATCTGGCGACGCCCGAAGGCAATCAGGCGAACGCCCTGTTTGGCACTTTCTCCATCGGCAAAGATGGCTATCTCGGCGTTATCGCCATCATTGTGCTGGTCGCAATTATCACAGCCGAGACCACACGCCTGACCGTCATCGGCTATCTGCACCGCATGGATCCGAGCTCGGGCATGCACGCCTGAGCAAACGATCAGTATGGCGGCAAGCGTCGGATTCCTTCGGGTGGCACTCAGCGGCGGGGATTTCACAAGTTTGATGAATTTTGACCCTGAGGCACGTCTGTTCTTTTCCACGTTTCCGCCTTACCCTTTCTTCTTGCTGAATCCGGTGACGACAAAAAGAATGGCGAAGAAGAACCTTCAGTTGGTGTCAAAGTCGGCTGCGCACGCGCGCAGGCGGTCGAAAACCGCTGGCGTTCGCATAAAGCGGCTCTTTTGGGTGATTGCTTTGCTGGCCATTGCCGCATTCGTCATCGGGTTCGTCGCGTTCGTCGAGAATATCAGCGCCATGCGCCAGCCGGAACTGCCCAAGTCAGCCGACGGCATTGTTGCGCTGACCGGCGGACACAACCGTTTGGAAGCGGCGGCGGCGCTGTTTGCGCAAGGAAGCGGCAGGCGCCTCTTCATCAGCGGCGTCAATCCGAGCATCGAAAAGAAGGACCTGCTCAAAGCGGTGGGCGGCGACCGTGCAAAGTTCAGCTGCTGCGTCGATATCGATCACGAGGCTCTGGAGACCGTCGGCAATGCGGAGCAGACCGCCAAATGGGCCAGGGACAACGGCTTCAACGAAATCATCCTCGTCACTAACAATTACCATATTCCCCGCAGTGTTCTCGAACTGAAGCGCGTAGCGCCAAAATTGAGAATCATTCCTTATCCCGTCGTCAATTCCGACCTTGCCAACTGGTCTTGGATGACAAGGCCGGACACGGCGCGGGTCCTGTTTGCCGAATATCTGAAATATCTCGGCGCCCTCTCCCGCGCCGTCCTGCCCGTTCCGGTTTCAATCGGCTCAATGCTGGGCGATGTCGAACAAGAATTGACCCAGTTCTCAGCGCAGCTCTTCATTCATGTAACCAACAGATTGATGCACGGAACGCAACTCATGATTTTCATCCGCTCTCTTCTCTTCAATCTCGCCTTCTATCTCAGCCTCATCGTCCAGATGATCGTGCTGACGCCCATCTATTTTCTCACCGAGCGCAAGAAAGCCTGGTTCGTCCCGAAAAACTGGGCGCGCTCGAACCTTTGGCTGCAAAAGGTCATTGTCGGCTGCGATCATGTGATCGAGGGCCTGGAGCATATCCCGGACACCGCCTGCATCATTGCGCCGAAACACCAATCGTTCTGGGACGCCTACGCCTTCGTTCCGCGCGTCCCCGACCCGGTCTATATTTTGAAGCGCGAGCTGATGTGGATACCTTTGTTCGGCTGGTATGTCGGCAAAATGCGCATGATCCCGGTGCGCCGCGGCAGCCGCGCAGTGGCGCTGAAATCCATCACCGACGGCGCGCGCAAGACAATCGCCGACAACCGCCAGATCATGATCTACCCCGAAGGCACCCGCCGCGCGCCGGGCGACGAGCCGTCCTACAAGTTCGGCGTCGCGCATCTGTATGTGGAGCTTGGACTGCCGGTGGTGCCGATCGCCCATATGGCCGGGCTATATTGGCCGCGCCGACGGTTCATGCGCTATCCCGGCAGGATTAAATGCCGCGTCCTGCCGCCGATCCTGCCAGGGCTCGGCAAGGCGGAGTTTCTCAAGGAACTGCAGCGCGTCACAGAGGCGGCCTGCGACGAGTTCCTCATTGAGGCCGCCACCGGCCCCAACCCGCCGCCCATGCCGCCGACGGCGCAAAGACGGCTGAAACAGCTGGGCGTCACGCTTCCCCGATGAGTCCGCCGACCCGCTCCAGCCAGAGGTCGCGGATTCCCAGGGCGCGCAGATGCGCCAGCGTGTTGGCGACATAGTCCTCATTGCGCCCCGCCGTGCCGCTCGCGCCGCGCACAATGTCCGCCGCCGCCTCCGGGCTCAGCCGTCCGGCATATTGCTCATGCGCCGGCACGGCGACGAAGGCCAGCGCGCGGGTGCTGCGCCCGTCAGTGGTTCGGATGCCTAGCCGCAGGTCGCGGTAGACATAGTTCATCATCTCGCGCTCATGCAAATATTGCCTGACCTGCGCCTCGTCGCCCGCCGCCACGCGGAATGCCATGCCAACGCAGGACCCGCCTCTGTCCAGCCCCATGACCAGCCCCGTGCGCTCAGGCGTGCCCCGGTAGACGTCGAGAATGGATGCACAGCGCCCGGTGATAGCCGAACAGCCGCGCCTTCACCGCCTCCACATGCGCAAAGCCCGGGTTCCACATCAGCGACCCGTAGCCGAACACCCAAAAATCGCCGCTTGCGCCGTCCAAAGCGAACATCCATTAGTGAATCGCCCTTAACCGATACGAGCGGGAAAAAATGCCGTCAAGCCAAGACACGCCGCCCAAATATTCCCGCCGCATCAAATGGCTGGGCATCGGCGTGTTCGTCTTCATAGCGCTCTACACGGGAGCGTGGTTCTGGGGCGCGGCATTTCTGAAGGGCGAAATCGGCAAAGCGCTGGCCGCACAGTCAGCCTCAGGCCAAAAGACGGACTGCGCCAACCTGGACATCAAGGGTTATCCGTTCCGCGCCGGTCTTTTCTGCGACGCGCTCGCCTTCGAAGACCCGTCGCAGCAGATATCGCTGAGGCTCGGCGCCGTTCGCTCCGCCACTCAAGTGTATGATCCAATGCGCGGCATCATGGAACTGGACGGCCCGCTTGAGCTTTCACTCCCGCAAGGCAAAACCGTCAGCGCTGACTGGTCGCTCCTGCACGCGAGCGGCCGTCTGGCGCGCCCGCTTCCCAAGCGCCTCTCGCTTGAGGGCAAAGACCTGTCCGTTTCGGTGACAGGCCAGCCGCTGTTCAAAGCCGGAAACGTTCAGGCGCATTTCCGCACCGCCGATAAAGACATTGACCTCGCCGCAAGCGGCGCAGGAATCATCCTGGACCCAGCGGCGGCGCAGGGCCGACCCATTCCGGAATTCAGCTATGGTCTGGACATCGGCGTCAAGGACGGCGTGGCGCTTGCCCTGTCCGGCGAAAAAGACATAGTCCGCCTGCTGCGCGGCCAGTCGGGAACGCTGCGCGCGGTCAGCCTTGACTTCGCTGACGGCGGCGGTCTGACGCTTAGCGGGCCGGTGTCGCTCGACGATTCCGGGCTCCTTTCAGGCGATCTTTCGATCACATTCAGCGAAGCGGAAAAGCTCGGCAAAACCATTGAGCAAATTGCCCCGGAAATCGCCGCCTACGTCGCGCCGTCCCTGTCCCTCGCCGCCTCCACCGCCAAGCCGGGCGACGACCCGCGCATTGACGTCACCATCCGTAAAGGCCGCGCCTCCATCGGCCTCCTCCCGCTGGGTGACATCCCGGCGCTCAAGTAATTTCGCCGAAGTTTGAGAATAAGAGCATTTGCGCTTTTCGCCGCCCCCAAGCTAATGTCTATGCGGCAAACTCGGGGATTCTTGATGACCAACCGCACTTACTACGCGCCGCATGGCGGATTGCCCGGACAAAGCCAGCTCCTCACCGGGCGCGCGGTCTTCACTGAGGCCTATGCCGTCATCCCCAAAGGCGTCATGGCCGACATCGTCACCTCATGGCTGCCCTTCTGGGACAAGACCCGCGCCTGGATTCTCGCCCGCCCCCTGTCCGGCTTCGCCGAGACGTTTGCGCAATATATCATGGAAGTCGCCCCCGGCGGCGGCTCTGACCGGCCTGAACCCGACCCTCAGGCCGAGGCTGTGCTGTTCGTTGTTGAGGGCGAGCTGAGCCTCACACTCAATGGCGCGGCCCATGCCATGCTTCCTGGCGGCTATGCCTTCATCCCTCCCGGCGCATTGTGGAGCGTGAGGAACAATGGTGCGCAGCCCGTCCGCTTCCATTGGATTCGCAAAGCGTACGAAACAGTTGACGGCATCCCGCTTCCCGACGCCTTCGTCGTAAACGAAAACGACATCGCCCCCTCCCCCATGCCGGACACCAACGGCGCATGGGCGACGACGCGCTTTGTCGCCCTCGACGACATGCGCCATGACATGCACGTCACCATCGTCACATTCGAGCCCGGCGGCGTCATTCCGTTCGCCGAGACCCACGTCATGGAGCACGGCCTCTATGTGCTGGAGGGCAAGGCCGTCTACCGGCTCAATCAGGACTGGGTCGAGGTGGAGGCGGGCGATTTCATGTGGCTGCGCGCCTTCTGCCCGCAAGCCTGCTACGCCGGCGGCCCGGGAAAGTTCCGGTATCTGCTCTACAAGGATGTCAACCGGCACCCGAAGCTCACGCTGCGCTGAGCGTCAGAGCTTCGCCCCGCGCCCGAAATCCGGCGCGCTCGTATCCTGCCCTGCCTCGATGATCGACTTGCGGATGCCCCGCGTGCGGGTGAACAGGTTGAACAGCGCCTCCCCGTCGCCCCAGCGGATCAGGCGCTGAAGCGAAGCGAGGTCTTCGGAAAACCGCGCCAGCATTTCAAGAATGGCCTCGCGGTTGTGCAGGCACACATCCCTCCACATTTCGGGGTCCGACGCGGCAAGCCGGGTGAAGTCACGGAAGCCGGTTGCGGAATATTTGATGACCTCCGATTCCGTCACCAGTTCAAGGTCGTCGGCCGTGCCGACAATATTGTAGGCGATGAGGTGCGGCAGGTGCGAGACTATGGCGAGCACTTTGTCATGATGTTCCGGGTCCATCGTGTCGACATGCGAGCCGCACGCTTCCCAGAACTGCGTCAGCCTGGCGATCTCGCCCGCATCCGTCCCCTCCGGCGGCGTCAATATGCACCAGCGGTTTTGAAACAGTTCGGCGAACCCCGCGTCCGGGCCGGACTTTTCCGTGCCGGCCAAAGGATGGCCGGGAATGAAATGCACACCTGCCGGAATATGCGGCTGCATCTGCGCGATGACTGAGGCCTTGGTCGAGCCGACATCCGTGACCACCGCACCCGGCTTCAAATGTGCGGCAATCGCTTCGGCCACTGCGCCAGATGATCCGACAGGAACCGAGACGATGACGAGGTCCGCATCTCTCACGGCTTGCGCCATGTCAGTCGAAAAGCTGTCACCCAGCGCCAGTTCCTGCGCCCGCGTCAGCGTTTCTGACCGCCGTGAAGATATGGAAATATGCTCCGCCAGCCCCTCGCGCTTGATGATCCGCGCCAGCGACGAGCCGATCAGGCCGATGCCGATCAGGGCGATTTTGGGATAAATCACATTGCCCATCTCAGCGCCCCATAAACTCTGCCAATGCCTTGACGACGAGCCTGTTGGCCTCTTCCGTGCCAACCGTCAGCCGCAGCGCATTTGGGAATCCATAAGCGCCCACAGCCCGCAAAATCAGGCCGCGCGAGGTGAGAAACTCGTCCGCCGCTTTCGCTGATTTCTCCGGATCATCTGGAAAATGGATCAACAGAAAATTCCCGGCGCTCGGCGTTACGCGCAGTCCGAGCGCTGCAATCTCATGCGTCAGATAGTCCAGCCAGACGCTGTTATGCTCCTTCGCCTTGGCGACGTGCGCGCGGTCGCGCACCGCCGCCGAGCCCGCCGCAATCGCCGCCGTGCTCAGATTAAATGGCCCGCGCACTCGATTGATGGCGTCGATCACCGGCAGCGGGGCATACATCCAGCCGATACGCGCGCCCGCGAGGCCATAGATTTTTGAGAAGGTCCGCGTCATCACAACGTTCTGGTTCGACGAGACCAGCTCGATCCCCGCCTCATAGTCGTTGCGCGTCACATATTCGCCATAGGCCGCGTCAAGCACCAGTAGAATGTCGCCCCTCAGTCCTTGTTGCAGCCGCTTGACCTCTTCAAACGGCAGATAGGTGCCGGTCGGATTGTTTGGATTGGCGATGAAGACTATCTTGGTGCGCGGCGTCACGGCGGTAAGGATGGCGTCCACATCGGCGCGCGCCTCGCGCTCCTTCACAATGACCGGCGTCGCGCCCGCCGCCTGAATCTGGATCTTGTAGACGAGAAACCCATGCTCGGTGATGACCGCCTCATCGCCTGCGCCAAGATAGACATGCGCGATTAGCCCTAAAAGCTCGTCCGAGCCGTTGCCGCATAGAATATTCGCCGGGTTCAGCCCATGCACCTCGCCAATCGCGTCGCGAAGCTCCTGCGCCTGTCCGTCCGGATAGAGTTCCAGCTGCGCCGAGCCGCGCTGAAACGCCTCGACCGCCTTTCGGGCTCGGCCCCAGCGGCGTCTCGTTTGACGAAAGCTTGTGGACTTTGGCTACGCCCGGCGCGCCATGCTTGCCCGGCACATAGGCGGCGATGTCCATCACGCCTTTCCTTGGCTGGGGGCGCAGCGTCTTGCCTTGAGTGCTCATGTCATGGTCCGCTTGAAATGTCAGGAAGGATAGGCGACCGCTGCGGCATAGCGGCCCGCCGCCGGAAAATCAAAGAAAACATTGACATGGGGCCAAGCCCCAATAGAACTGCGCCACTTCGACAGGGAGAATGCCCGCAAATGGCGGTGGCAACGGCAGTCAAGGCAAAGAAGAACGGCGCGCAGAGCCGCGAGGCGGTCGATCCGTCGAGCCTTGTCATGCGCTTTGGCGCGGACAAGCCGCTGCGCTTGGACGCCGGCGTTGACCTTGCCCCCTTGCAGATCGCCTATCAGACCTATGGCGAACTGAACGCGGCCAAGAGCAACGCCATCCTTGTCTGCCACGCGCTGACCGGCGACCAGCACGTTGCAAATGTGCACCCTGTCACCGGCAAACAGGGATGGTGGGAAAGCCTGATCGGCCCCGGCAGGATCATCGACACGCAAAAGTATTTCGTCGTCTGCGCCAATGTCGTCGGCGGCTGTCTGGGCACGACAGGTCCGGCCTCCGTAAATCCCGCGACCGGCAGGCCCTATGCGCTGGACCTGTCAGTTATCACCATCGCCGACATGGTGCGCGCCCAATCCATGCTCGTTGAAGCGCTTGGCATAGATTCGCTCTTTCTGGTGCTCGGCGGCTCGATGGGCGGCATGCAGGTGCTGGAATGGGCCGCGTCCTACCCGGACAAGGTCTTCGCCGCCCTGCCAATCGCCACTGGCGCGCGCCATTCCTCGCAGAACATCGCCTTCCATGAAGTCGGCCGCCAGGCGGTGATGGCCGATCCCGAGTGGCGCGACGGGCGCTATATCGAGGCGGGATCGAACCCGAGCAAGGGTCTGGCGGTCGCCCGCATGGCCGCGCACATCACCTATCTGTCCGACACGGCGCTGCACCGCAAATTTGGTCGCAACCTGCAGGACCGCTCGGAAAAGACGTTCGGCTTTGACGCGGACTTTCAGATCGAAAGCTACCTGCGCCATCAGGGCGCCAGCTTTGTCGACAGGTTCGACGCCAATTCCTACCTCTACATGACCCGCGCAATGGACTATTTTGACCTCGCCGCCGAACATGGCGATGTGCTCGCCAACGCCTTCAAAGGCACAAAAACCCGCTTCTGCGTCGTCTCTTTCACCAGCGACTGGCTGTTCCCCACCTCGGAGAGCCGCACAATCGTTCATGCGTTGAATGCCGCCGGCGCGTCGGTGTCCTTCGTCGAAATCGAAACCGACCGCGGCCACGACGCTTTCCTTTTGGACGAGCCGGAACTGTTTGCCGCCATATCAGGCTTTGTCCGCTCCGCCGCGCGCGCCCGGGGCCTTGAAGCCAAATGAGCGCCATCGCCGCCAGCCGCGTTGACCTTGCCGTCATCCGCGATCTCGTCGCGCAAGGCGCGAAAGTGCTGGATGTCGGCTGCGGCGAAGGCGCGCTTTTGGAATTGCTGCAAGCCGAGAAGGGCATTGACGGGCGGGGCGTGGAACTTAGCCAGAAAGGCGTCAACGAATGCGTGGCGCGCGGCCTTTCCGTCATTCAGGGCGACGCCGACACGGATCTGAAATATTACCCCGACAAGGGTTTTGACTATGTGATCCTGTCGCAGACTTTGCAGGCGACGCGCAACCCGCGCAAGGTTCTGGAGGACATGCTGCGCATCGGCGACCGCGCTGTGGTCTCGATTCCGAATTTCGGGCATTGGCGCGTGCGGCTCTATCTGATCCTGTTTGGAAGAATGCCGGTCACAAGCGACCTGCCCTACTCATGGTATGACACGCCCAACATCCATTTCTGCACGATCCGCGACTTTGTCGATCTGTGCAAAGAAGTGGGCGCAACCGTCGAAAGCGCCACCGCGCTTAACGCGTCCGGCCAGAAAGTCGGCGTCAACCTGCCCTGGGCGTTCTGGAATTTCTTCGGCCAGCAGGCGGTGTTCCTGTTGAGAAAGTGATCCGCCCCGTTCCCTGCGGTGCCAGCACGGGCACAAACACCCGCCGCGAAATCTTCTGCGACACCGGAATACCCTGATAAAGCCGCTTCTGCGCTTCAACAATGATGACCCCGGCAAACGGGCTGAGGACCTTGCGCCCCATCCGCTCCAACCATGAAGCCGGCCGCATCAGAACGCGGGTCTTGACCGGTGGAAACAAGAGCGCTTCCGTGGTGCCGCCAATGGTGAAATTCGCCTCGCGCAGAAGCCGCCCCAATTGTCCCCGGCTGTACGGCCGCCCATTGCCGAATGGCGTATGCTCGAACCGCGCCCACAGCCCGCGCCGGTTCGGCGCGACAATGACCAGACGCCCTTCCGGGGCCAGCACCCGCCACGCCTCTTTCAATGTCTCGCGCGGGTCTTCGCAATGCTCAAGCGCATGCACCATGAGTATCCGGTCAACCGAGGAATCCGGCAGCGGCAGATCCTCGTCGAACACCAAAGCCGCCAGCGAGGGCGACCCCGCAGGCCAGTTCACCGCGCCCATGCCCGCAGGCATAAAGGCGAACGTCCGCTCAGTGTCGGCCCGGAACCGGTCAAGCCATGGCAGCGCATAGCCCAGCCCCACCAGCCGTTCGCCCGGCAGCTTCGCCCAGAGCGGCGTCAGCGCCATGCCGATCGACCGCTCTGCCAGATGACCGAGCGTTGAGGCGTAGAATTCCCGCAATTCGACAATGTCCGCATGCATTGCAGAAAGGTAGCATGTCAAAAGGGATGTGCAAGGCAGGGAAATGCGGATAGAAATCCCCGATTGAAAACAAGGGCTCTCACCATGCCGCTCGACATCATCCAGTTCCCCTGCCTCTCCGACAATTTCGGCGTCCTCATCCACGACAAGGCAACCGGCAGAACCGCCGCCATCGACGCGCCTGAAGCCGGGCCTGTCATCGCCGCGCTGGAAGCGAAGGGCTGGACCCTCACCGACATTTTCACCACCCATTTGCACACTGACCACGTGGACGGGAACTTGGCGCTGAAGGCAAAATACAACTGCAAAATCACAGGCCCGAAGGCCGAGGCAGCCAGTATCCCCGGCATAGATGTGACCGTCGCAGAAGGTGACACTTTCGACTTCGCCGGCCGCGCGGTCAGCGTTATTGACTGCCCCGGCCATACACTCGGACACATTTCCTACTACATCGCTTCCGAGAAGCTCCTCTTCGCCGCAGACACTTTGTTCGCTCTTGGGTGCGGTCGCCTGCTTGAAGGCACACCCGCCCAGATGTGGTCCTCACTCTCCAAGCTGATGGCGCTGCCGGACGACACAGTGGTTTATTGCGGCCACGAATACACGCTTTCCAATGCCAAATTCTGCGTCACGATTGACCCGGAAAACGTAGAGCTTGCCGCGCGGTTTGAAGATATCAAATTCAAGCGTGAGAGTGGCCAAGCGACATTGCCCACAACAATCGGCCTCGAAAAACGCACCAACCCGTTCCTGCGCCCGCACGACAAAAAAATCCGAAAACTGCTTGGCATGGAAAGCGCGTCAGACACTGAAGTCTTCGCCGAAATCCGCCAGCGCAAGAACAATTTCTGATGCAGGCATCAGACATTATTGCGGCGCTGCACATGTCGCCGCACCCAGAGGGCGGCTGGTATATGGAGACATTCCGCGACGCGCCGCAGGGCGGGCGCGGGCATTCGACGGCGATCTACTATCTATTGGAGCAGGGCCAGCGCTCGCACTGGCACCGCGTCATTGACGCTGCTGAAGTTTGGCACTTTTACTGCGGCGCGCCGCTGGAGCTGGGCCTGTCGGCGGACGGCAAGTCTTCATCAACCGAGACTTTGGGCGTCACCCTTGCCAAAGGCCAGCGCCCGCAGATCATCGTCCCCGCCAATCACTGGCAGTCGGCGAAGAGTCTCGGAGCATGGACGCTCGTCGGCTGCACGGTTGCGCCGGGGTTTGAATTTGCAAAATTTGAAATGGCGCCGCCGGATTGGTCCCCGGCAGGCTAAAGCAATATCCCCAGCGTGATCAGCGCTTGCGCCATATAGTAGGTGACCCAGACGAGCGGACTGATTAGCGGATGCTGGTTGACCTCGGTTTTGAGCAAAAACCGCTCATAGGCGATCAGCGTGTCGGACACATAAAACAGCGCCGCTCCGAGCAGCGCCAGCTGCGGCGCATAGGCAAGCGCGGCGAGCGCCATAAAAGTGATGACAATTCCGTAGGCGCACACCTGAGCGGTCAGACTCTGCGGCAGCCTCCGGACCAGCACCGTCATCAGCGCGGCAGAATGCGCGGATGCGGCCAGGGCCAGCGCCATGCGCCACGGCTCGGCGGCCCATTGCATGCCGATTTCCCCGAACTGGCTGACAAACAGCGCGATCAAAATGATCTGCGCCAACAGAAAGCTGCCAAGCCCGGCCTGAAAGCTGTTCTCGCTCTCGAGCGCCAGCAAAAAGTCGCCGATCGCCGAAAGAACCAGCGCCGCAGTTAAAAGCGCGGGCCCCTTCATAACCAGGGCGATCAAAGCCAGAAGCGCGATCGCGGTGGTCTTGACCGCCGCCCGTTTCAGGCTGGCCGGCGCACGCAGATTGTACAAAAACAAAAAGGAGGCGGCCGCTGAGAACACCAGCAGCCCGTTCGGCGTAAAGGTCAATCCTCCTGAAAAAGGCAGCACGTCAGGTTCCCCCAGGGGCAACCTTAAAGATCAGGTCCTTGGCTGCCAAGACCGCGCCACTGGTAATCAACAGGCAGGCGAAGAGCGTGGACCATGCAAGCTCCGCGCGCCCGGCTGCGAACAAGGCCAGCGTCGACAAAAGCGGCGCGGCATAGCTCGCCCCGCCCAGCGCCTGGATATTGCCATGCTTGACGCCATGATCCCAGGCCATGAAAGCCAGACCGAGGGGAATTAGACCCAATAGAATGACTGCGGTCCATTGTGCTGAAGAGGCGGGCCAGACCGTCGGTTCAAACGCCAGATGGCAAAAGAGGCCGAGGACTGACGTGACAAGACAGAATCCTGTGACAGCATCGCTCGGCACATGCGCATTGCGCCGCGACAGCAGAGAATAGGCCGCCCAGATGAGAGCGCACAGGCCCGCCATGCCGTATCCAAACGCATATTTCGCTTCAAACGACACCGCGCCGCCCCTGGTGACGATTAGCGCCGCGCCGACAAGACCCAAAAGAGCGCCGGCCACATGATGCCAGCCCAGCCGCTCCCCCGGCAGCAGGGCGGAACCGAGCACAATCAGGAGCGGCCAGAGATAGGCGATAAGGCTCGCATCCACCGCCGGCGCATTCGAAAGCGCCGTAAAGTAGCAGAAATGATAACCGAACAGACCGCCGACCCCAAGCGCCCAGACATGGGCCGGCTGACGCAGCGCCGCCCGCCTTTGCGGCTGGAACAGCATCGCGGCAAGACCCGGCAGCGCGCCGATGGCGAAGGTGATGGCGAGCAGCTGAAACGGCGGCACGCCGCCGGAAAGGTCCGTCAACAGCGCCAGAAACGCCCAAGCCGCAACCGCCAGAAATCCCGTAAGCGTCGCGCCGGCCATTGCCCCTCCCCAGGGCCAGATGCCCATCACTCCACCGCTTCAAACCTCAACGCATCCACCGATACGGTCCCGACTGTGGTGCCAACCCGCGCCGCTATCGGCGCATATAGTCCCGTGTCGCCGATGGGCGCGAAGCTGATGCGGATATTCTTGTTCCGGCGCAGAAATTCAAGCTGCTTTTTGCCCTTTTGATAGCCTGAAACCGGCACAAACCGCACCGCGCACTCCGCGACCGGCCCAGAGTAACCCTTGGTCTCATAAGTGCCTTCCCGCAGCAGCGACATGACAAAGTCCGCCCGCGTCTGCCCGTCAAACACCCGCACAGTGCGGTTGCACGCGTCGCCAAGGCTTGAGGCCCGCACGACCATTCCAGTCAAAGGATCACTGACCGCTTTCAGCTGCGCCGCCTGCACCTCAATCCACTCTCCCTTTGGCCGAACAGGCGGCACATTTTGGGTTGAGACAACCGAGCCGCCGGAGAACCCTATATTGGTTGATTTACTTTTCTTGCCCGACACATAGGTGAGCGCGTATGCGCCCGGCCGCACGCCATTGCCGCCGACCCGTCCGTCAACGGCGATATCGCCGCGCGTGTCGTCAAATATCGCGCCGACACCGGCGCTCTTGACCGCACCCTTGATCGAAAACCATTTCTTGCTCACGGTTGTGGTGAAGCTGGTTCTTGCAAGTGGGAGGCCGTAAAGCGAGATGGAGAATTCGCTTTTGAATGTTTGACTATCTGCGGCGCGCGCATCCGCCGCGAGGGCAAGCATCGGGCCAAGCAATGCGGCCGCAAACACATGTTTCATAAAGATTCTCTCCAGATCGCCCTTGACACCCGGCATTTCAGCAAATTCCGGCAAATTTTGGCCCGCATCGCAATTTTGAGGCGCAGCCGGCCCGCCGAGGCTTGACGCTTTCAGCCGCCCTGACTATAGAGCGGCAACTTTTCAATCCGGGGCTTGCTCCGGCGCAATGCCGTTTGGCTCAAATCTGCCCGGCTGCGAACAAAACAAGGTGCTAAAATATGTCGCGCGTATGTGAATTATCCGGCAAGGGCGTGCAGTATGGCCACAATGTCAGCCATGCCAACAACAAGACCAAGCGCCGCTTTCTGCCAAATCTGGTGAATGTGACGCTCATCTCCGACTCGATGGGTCAGAGCTACCGCTTCCGCATCTCCGCAAACGCGCTGCGCACGGTTGAGCACCGCGGCGGCCTCGACGCCTTCCTCGCGAAAGCTGCCGACTTCGAGCTGTCGCAGCGCGCCCGCCTGTTGAAGCGCCAGGTCAAGCAGAAGCTTGCCGCCGTCGCAGCCTGACACATTGTTTGCGGCGGGATCACCCGCCGCTCTGGTTCCATCACCCCAGGATAAAAAAATGACCTCCTTCAAGAACCACTCTGCCGTTCATCGCGGCCATGGCGATTCGTCGTTGTGGCCTCGAACATTCTTGGTTCAATATTCGTTCGATCATTTCGGAATGAAGGACATTCTGACCTGGGGCGCCTTCTCCTATCCAATCGCCTTCCTCGTCAACGACCTCACCAACCGCCGCTATGGCAAGCCAGCCGCCCGCCGCGTCGTGGTCGCCGGCTTCCTCGATAGCCGTCATCCTGTCCGTCTGGCTCGCCACCCCGCGCATCGCCATCGCCTCCGGCACAGCCTTCCTCACCGGCCAGCTTCTCGACATCCAGGTCTTCGACCGCCTGCGCCGCCAAAGCTGGTGGAAGGCCCCTTTCACGGCGACGATTTTCGGCTCCATCCTCGACACGCTGATCTTCTTCTCGCTCGCCTTCGCGCCGGTTTTCGCGGGCATCGACTCGGTGTTCGGCATGCAGGACGGCTCGCTCGGCTTTCCCGCTTCGCTGTTTGGCAGCGAAGTCCCGCTCTGGTCGGCACTTGCCGTCGGCGACCTGTGTGTGAAAGTGCTGATGGGCCTCCTGGCGCTGATCCCTTACGGCGCACTGCTTAATGTGCTGCGGCCCGTGGAAAGTCTGCGCTGAGTTCTTCCGAATCTTGCACTTCGGCGGACTTCCTCACTCCGTCAGCTTGAACTCCAGAAAAATATTCCGCTGCAGGATCGAATGATTATCATCCGACAAGAGCGTGACCCGCGTCGCGCCCGCAGAGTCCCGCCAAACATCCAGTGCTTCCATATTGTCGATCTGGTAGCCCATATCGGCCTCCAGCAGCGTCTCGCCACTGACCGTCGCGCCGGGTTCAATGTCGGCGCCCTTGACCAGCGTCAGCCGCATTGCAATGCCGTCCGCCATGTTGAACCGCCGCTCCAAGAGCAGGAGATCGCCGTTCGGCAGAAAGTCGCCGTCGGTGATGTCAAACGCGCCGTTGCGCGCAACGAAGAATATGCCCTTTTTCGGACCCTCCATCACGGCGGCGTAAATATCGCCGTTTTTGTTGAGGCTTTTCTCCGTCACCGCGACCCGCGCCCCGGCGAGTGGACCCGCATCGGGCGACAGCGCCAATGTCTCAAAGCCCTTATTATTGCGCAGCTCCCGCGCGGGCGCCGGCAGCCTCTCATCTTCAAGGCTGATTTCCAGCGTCTCCGCATCAAGCGCACCAGACGCTATGCGGTGGACGCGCTCGAACGAGGCCGTGACCTCGCCGCCCTTCACGATCAGACCCTCCGCATCAGCCTCCCATTTCCGCCGCTCGCGCGTACCGCCGCCGTCCGGCATCGCCCGCATCCGGAAGCCGGAAATCCCCTTTGGCGCGCCGGTCTCGCTGCGCTCCACCGTTCCCGCAAACCAGAACCCTGTGTCGGCGACACCGATGAACCCCGTGCCCGCGCCAAGAAACCTGAACGCCGAAAGACCCCCCAGATCGCGGCTTGACGAGGTCATTTCCATCCCTCCGATAAATTCCAGCCTGCCAAAGCGGGTTTCGGAGGAGCCGATCTTAAAACTCTCAATCGGGAAAGCATTGATGTCGACAAGCTGAAGCGACAAGTCCCGCTCGGTCGCACCCGCTTGAGCGAGCAATGCCGCCGTCAGGAGAAGCACGCCGGGAATCTTTTGTCTCATCTCGCCCGCGCCATCCGGCCCTGCGGCGCGGCCGTCTGATCCTCAAACAGGGCCGCCAGCTGCTCCGTCATCGCCCCCGCCAGCTCCTCGGCGTCAACAATCGTCACCGCCCGCTTGTAATAACGCGTCACGTCATGGCCGATGCCAATGGCAATCAACTCGACCGGCGAGCGCTCTTCGATCATCTCGATCACCGCCCGCAGATGACGCTCCAGATAATTGCCCGGATTGACCGACAGGGTCGAATCGTCCACCGGCGCGCCGTCTGAGATCATCATCAAAATCCTGCGCTGCTCCGGCCGCCCGATCAGACGGTTATGCGCCCATAACAGCGCCTCGCCGTCGATGTTTTCCTTCAGCAGACCCTCGCGCATCATCAGGCCCAAATTGCGGCGCGCCCGGCGCAGCGGCTGGTCGGCGGCTTTGTAGACGATGTGGCGAAGGTCATTCAGCCGGCCCGGCGTTGCGGGCTTGCCGCCATGCAGCCATTTCTCCCGCGCCTGCCCGCCCTTCCACGCCTTGGTGGTGAAGCCCAGCACTTCGACCTTGACGCCGCAGCGCTCCAGCGTGCGCGCCAGATATGTCCGCGCATGTCGCCGCAACTGTGATAGGCCGCCCGCGCATCGAGCCGGAATTATCGATGACCAGAGAGACCACCGTGTCGCGGAAATTCGTATCCTTCTCGCGCTTGAACGACAGCGGCTGCATCGGGTCAATGACAATGCGCACCAGCCGCGCCGCATCGAGATAACCCTCTTCGATGTCGAACTCCCAGGAGCGGTTCTGCTTGGCGAGCAGCCGCCTTTGCAGCCGGTTGGCCAGCCGCCCGACCACGCCCGACAGATTGTTCAGCTGCTTGTCGAGAAATGCCCGCAGCCGGTCCAGCTCCGCCTCGTCGCACAGCTCGGCCGCGCTCACCTCTTCGTCAAACTCGCGGGTGAACACTTTGTAGTCAAACTCCGGCGGCAGGTTGGTGAAGGGCAGTTCCGCCCGCCGCGTCTCGCCCGGCGTCTCGGCGTCCGCGTCATCCTCCGACATTTCATCGGAGGTCTCGGCACCGTCCTGCGCCTCGGTTTCTTGGCTGTCTTCAGACTGCTGGTCCTCATCCGAAGGCGCTTCCTCGGACCCCGCCTCGCCGTCGTCGTCCTTTTGGTTCTCCTCGCCCGAGCGCGGCGATTCCTCGTCCGACGTTGAATCATCCTCATTGTTCAGATCATCGTCCGACAGCTCGTCCGCCATCTCCATTGAGGCCAGCATCGAACGGATGACCCGCGCGAACGCGTCCTGATCGCCGACCTTGCCAGCAAGGTCCGCCAGCGCCGCGCTCGCCCGCTCGTCGATGAAATCCTTCCACAGATTGACCACATTCGACGCGCTCTGCGGCGGTTTGCGCCCGGTCAGCCTTTCGCGCACGGCAAGCGCCACCGCCTCCTCCAGCGGCGCGTCTTCCTTGGTGGAAATCTCCGGAAACTTCGCCTTGATATATTTGTCGTCCAGCATCACCGCCAGATTATCGGCGACGCCCGTCATGGCGATCGCCCCCACCGCCTCGCAGCGCGCCTGCTCGACCGCGTCATAAATCGCCCGCGCCTGCTTGCCTTCCGGTGCCAAGCGTCGAATGCACCCGGCTGTCATGACAGGCCCGGCGCAGCGCCATCGAATCGCCCAGCCCCCGCGTCACCGCGATTTCATTGGCGGTGATCTTCTTGGAAAACTCCGGCAGCCGCGCCCGGTTCCCCGCCAGCGCCGGCTTATCGGAGGCGAAGACGACCTCCATCTCCTTGTCGGCGGCGATGGCGCGGGTGGTTACGCGCAGGGCCGTGCGGAAGGGTTCGAGGTCGGGAGCCGCCGCAGATTTGGTGCGGATGTTGTCGCCTTGAGCACTCACTTTGGTTATTCGGCCGCTTGGAGCGAGTAGGGCAAGGGAGGGGGAAGCCGGTCTCCATGCATGATTGCCGCAGATGCCCATTCCAAGGCCGCCGCCCGCACGTCGTCTATGGCTTCCTGCTCGGTTTCTCCGTCGCCAACGCATCCGTTCAGCGCCGGAATGCGCGCGAAGAATCCACCGCCATCCTCATCGGACAGTGGTTCGACCAGCACCGCGTAGTCGGCCGGATCGAATGCGACGCCGTCATCGCGTATCAATTTGGTTCGATCAATCATTGGCAACGATCCTGTCAAGGACTTTGACCAGTTCCTTTATGTAGCGCGGTTTGATCCGCCGGTGGGCCGGAACAACATATAGCAGACCGAGCCGGGGACTGCGAATTTTATAGTGCGATCCGCCATCCGGCGGAATGCATTGCAAACCTGCCTCGCGGCAGGCTTTCTCCACATCAGTGATTTGCCAATCCGCATTCGGGTTGGCGCGCATGCGTTCAATCGTCTTCGCCATTGTGCCCGTCTTGCAAATTTTGCATTAAGTCAAGTCAAAACCACATTCGCATGCGATTCCGGCAGCTCCGCGCCGAACGCCCGCTGGTAAAACTCCGCCACAATCCCCCGCTCCAGCTCGTCGCATTTGTTCAAAAATGTCAGCCGGAACGCAAAGCCGATATCTTTAAAAATATGCGCGTTCTCCGACCAGGTGATCACCGTGCGCGGGCTCATGACGGTGGAGAGGTCGCCGTTGATGAACGCCTGCCGCGTCATGTCGGCGACGCGCACCATCTTTCCGATAATGTCGCGGCCTTCCTTGTTCTGGTAGTGCTTGGACTTGGCCAGCACAATTGCCGCCTCATTGTCATGCGGCAGATAGTTCAAGACCGTCACAATCGACCAGCGGTCCATCTGCGCCTGGTTGATCTGCTGCGTGCCATGGTACAGCCCGGTCGTGTCGCCGAGGCCGACAGTGTTCGCCGTCGCAAACAGCCGGAACGCCGGGTGCGGGCGGATGACGCGGCTCTGGTCCAAGAGTGTCAGACGCCCCGCCGATTCCAGCACCCGCTGGATGACGAACATCACATCCGGCCGCCCCGCGTCATATTCGTCGAAACACAGCGCCACATTATGCTGATAGGCCCACGGCAGAATGCCGTCGCGGAACTCGGTGATCTGCTTGCCGTCCTGCAAGCACAATCGCATCCTTGCCGACAAGATCGATGCGCGATACGTGGGAATCGAGATTAACGCGCACGCACGGCCAGTTCAGCCGCGCCGCCGCCTGCTCAATATGCGTGGATTTGCCCGTGCCGTGATAGCCCGACACCATGACGCGCCGGTTGAAGGCGAACCCGGCGAGAATCGCCAGCGTCGTCTGCTTGTCGAACAGATAGTCCGGATCAATGTCCGGCACCTGCCCCTCGGCCACCGAATAGGCCGGCACGACCATATCCGTGTCGATGCCGAACACTTCGCGCACTTTCACTGTCGTGTCCGGCAGATGGGCGATATCGCGGTCGATCTTGTTCATTTTCACTCCGTGCGCGCTGACTGCCGCCAGCCGGTCTTTTCACTAGGACAAATCTTCAGGTGTTTGAAGGGGATTCGCGAGAACCAAGTGTCCGGTGTTGATCTTGTCAGGTGGTCAGCCCCGCCTGCCGCAGCAATTTGTAGGCCTGAATCACCTCCGCCAACCGGTCCTCGGACGAGCGGTCGCCGCCGTTGGCATCCGGGTGGTGCTGTTTCACCAGTTCCTTGTAGCGCGCCTTGATTGTCTCGCCTTTTGCGTTGGCGGGCAGCCCCAAAGTGTCGAGCGACTTGGCTTCCAGCTGTTTCAGCTTGCGCTGCTGCTCATTGACCGGCGTTTTGCCGTCGTTAAACAGGCCGAACGGATCGCGCATTTTGGCGCGCGGATTGGCGCGGCCCCAGCGTGTGGAAGCTTCAACGCCGTCCTTGGCGGCGGCGTTGACGCCGGCTTTCCAGGTGGGCCGGTGCCCGGTGATCGCCTCCTTCTGGAATTTGGCGATCTCGGTGTCATTGAGGCCGGAGAAATAATTGAACGATTTGTTATAGTGCCGCACATGATCGACGCAGAAGTTGAAAAACTCACCCTCGCGCATCCGCCCGGCGGGCGCCTTGTGCGTCGCCGGCTTTTCGCACTCCGCCCATTGGCAATTGACGACAGCCTTCACCTTCGGCTCCTCGCCGCGTTTGGGCCGGGTGCGTATCGAATCGAAAAGTTTTGAGTTCAAATCCATTGTTCTGCGCAGGTGCTTTCAAATTGACAAATACCGAATCCAGTCCATAGCCGTTCGGAGGGTAAAGGAAAAGGAGCTACAATTGTCGCAGCAGTCAAATATTGAACAGAAGCTTAAAGCTGCGCTGTCGCCGGTGCGTCTCGAAGTCATCAACGAAAGCCACCTCCACGCCGGCCACCACCACACATCGGACGGACATCATTCCGAGTTCGACGGTAAAGGCGAATCGCATTTCCGCATTAAAGTGGTGTCAGAGGCGTTTGAAGGCAAGTCACGGCTTGAGCGGCACCGGATCATCAATCAGCTGTTGGCGGATGAGCTGAGGGCGGAGATCCATGCGATGGCGATTGAGGCGCATGCGCCGGGGGAGATCGGTCGGTAATCTGCAATTTGAGCGGCGCGGAGGCACAGCATGAATTTCGAACCTCAGAAGTTTTTCGTCGGGCTGATAGACTTCTTCGCCATCCTCATGCCCGGCGCGCTGCTGACCTATCTCACCAAGGATTGGGCAGCGGCGCAGCTCGGGTCAGGCCCGGCCTTCCCGCTGGGCAATGTGGAAGCGGCGACGGTATTTCTTTTCGCAAGCTATCTGCTCGGCCATATGGCCTCGCTTCTCGGCGCGGCGCTGGACGAGTGGATCTACGATCCGTTGCGCAAGTGCACGGACTTTGGACAGATCGGCGGACTCGCGAAAGGCATGCACCTCGCCCGGCCATGGCTGCGGCGCTTTGCAAAATCCGACTGGCTCTTCGGCAAAAACGCCGATGCCGCCGTCACCCAGGCCGTCCGCCTCAAGTCGCGCCAGCTGCATCTCCTGTCTGCGGGCCACGCGGTCAACGCTTTTCAATGGTGCCGGGCGCGGCTGAGCAAGGAGCATCCTGAAGGCCTGCTTGACGTTCAGCGCTTTGAGGCGAATTCAAAGTTCTTCCGCAGCTTCGTCATCGTTCTCGCCGCTTTGGCGCTCTTTTATGCGGCTCAGGCCGGCTGGCTCAAGGCGGCGGTCTGCCTTGTTTCGGTGGCCCCCGCCCTTTGGCGCTATGTTGACCAGCGCTTCAAGGCGACCCAGCAGGCCTATTGGTTTGTGCTGACCCTCGAAGCCATGAACAAAGCGCCGCAGATCAATCCGCCGCGCGAAGATGGCCTCACGCACGCGGGTGGCGTCGTTTTCAGAAAGACACTGGGCGGCGCGAAGGAATTCCTGCTTCTGCAGGCATCAAAGGACCGCGCCCATTGGGTTCTCCCCAAAGGCCATATCGAACCGGGAGAGGAGCCGCGCGAGACGGCGGCGCGCGAAGTCCATGAGGAGACCGGCAGCTTTGCCCGCATCGTGGAACACCTGATGGACGCGCCCTTGAGCAAAGCGAAAGGCGCTCCGATGGTGCGCTGGTTCCTAATGGAACTTGTTGAACCGGCCGCGAAATGGGCCAAGGAAGACCGGCAGAGCGAATTTCTCTCTCTGGACGATGCGAAGAGCCGGGCGGCATTTGCCGAGACCCGCGCCCTCATTGATCTGGCGGAAAAGCAGCTGGGCTGACCCACGCCCTGCACAGCGCCGCTCACATCGCCCCGGCCAGAAACGCCATCACCGCCCCGGTCATGCCGCCGCTCTCCGAGCCGAAATTCCGCCCCATCGAGAAATGCGAATAGGCCCGTCCGTCAAACAGCGTGACCTGCGCTCCGGCGCTCTTGAGCTTGGAGGCGAATGTTTCGGCGGCCTCCGCGTGCCCTTTGACCTTTGAATATGCAATAAATGTTGGCGGATGCCGGTCTGTGCCTATGTAAGTCGTCGGCGACAGCGCACGCCACTGCGAAGGGTCCGAAAACGCCTCGCCGTAGATTTTCTGCTTCTTGCCGGACTGCATGAGCGCTTCGACGTCGTAAATCTCCACATCGCTCAGCACCAGGGCCGACACGCCCGGCAAACCGCCGCGCATGCCGGTCAGCGCGGTCAGGTGGCATCCGGCGGAATGGCCCATAACCGCGATGCGCGCCGGGTCGCCTCCATGCGCGGCAATGTTCTTGCGGACATAAGCATAGGCCGCCTCGACATCTTTCGCCTGCGTGGCGACCTCCGCCTCTGGCAGCATGCGGTAGTCGATCGAAACGAAGACATAGCCATTCTTCAAGAAAAATTCTGGCTTCTTCTGCACATAGCCCCGGTTGCCATTCTCCCAGCCGCCGCCATGCACGAACATGACCACCGGCTGCCCCTTGGCGCCGGGCGCGGTGTAAATATCAAGCTTGGCGGGGCCATAACTGACGGTAACCTTGTCTTTACCCCGGCGTTTCCCCAGTGCCCGTGCATTCGGCTCGCCCTTGCGTTTTTCGCTGATGCGGCGGAGCAGCTCCCCCCGCTCCCGCGCCTCGGCAAAGCCGGGAAAGGCAAGGAAGGCGGCGAGTGAAACGGTGAATGAACGGCGGGAGAGCATGATCGAATCCTCTGTTGAACGCGCGGAAATTGTCTCAAGTGGAGAGCTTGCAGGCAAGTTAACCTTTGTTCATGCGAGAATAAGCGCAAATCATGATGAACAATTGCTTCTTACACCGGCTTGATCCGAAGACGCGTGATCCGGTTCTTCTCCCGCTTCATCACCACAAACCGCATCCCGTGGAACGTGAACGCCTGTTTCTCCTCCGGGATCATCTGCGTCTCCTCTATCACCAGCCCTGCGATGGTCACCGCCTGAGCATCGGGCAGGTTCCAGTCAAGCGCCCGGTTCAGATCGCGGATCGGCACGGAGCCGTCGACGACCACAGAACCGTCTGCCTCCTTGCGCACTCCCTGAATGGTCAAATCGTGTTCGTCAGCGATCTCGCCGATGATCTCCTCGATTATATCTTCAAGCGTCACCAAGCCTTCCAGCTCGCCATACTCGTCCACGACAATGGCGATATGCGATTTGCGCCGCAAAAACGCCGTCAGTTGGTCCTGCAGCGAGGTCGTGTCGGGAACAAACCACGGCTTGGTGGCGATTTTCATCAGATCGAGCTTCGACGCGTCATTGCCCGCCGCATAGAGTGCGCGCACAAGATCCTTGGCGTGCACGATGCCGACAATATTATCCGCCTCGCCTTTCCACAGCGGAATGCGCGTGTGCGGGCTTTCAAGCGCCTCCCGCACGATTTGGTCGATCGGATCGTCCGCGTTCAGGGACAGCATGCTGGTCCGGTGCACCATGACATCTGAGACTTCCAGCTCGTGCAGATCAAGGATTGCGCCAAGGCGGTCGCGGTCAGACTTTTCGACAGATCCTTCACGGTGCAGCACCTCGACTTGACCGCGGATGCCTTCGTGTGCCGACTGCGGCTCAGCATCAGGCTTGGAGTTGACGCCCAACAGGGCAAGCGCGCGCCGCCAAGCCATCACCGCTCAGCCCAGCTCTTTACGCAGGAAGGACAGCACTTCCGATCCCGGAACTTCGTTGGCGATGAAGCTTTGCCCGATGCCGCGCGTCAGAATGAATGTCAGCGTGCCGCGCCTGGCCTTCTTGTCCTGTGCGATGAACTCCATCAGCTGCTCCGCTGAGGGCAATGCGCCCGTAATGTCGGACATGCGGGTCGGCAGGCCAACTTCTTTCAAATGCGCCGCCATGCGCTTGCCGTCATCCGGGCTGCACAGGTTCATATGCGCTGAGAACCGGTGTGCCAGGCACATGCCGATGGCAACGCCCTCGCCATGCACCAGCCGCGCTGAATCATAGCCTGTTGCGCCCTCAAGCGCATGGCCGAACGTGTGGCCAAGGTTCAAGAGCGCCCGGTCGCCGGTTTCATGCTCGTCCCGCGCCACGACATCGGCCTTGGCCCGGCAGGATTCAGCGATGGCGTGCTGCCGCGCTTCCCCGCCAGCAAACACGTCGCGCCAGTTTTTCTCCAGCCACGAAAAAAACACCGGCCTGTCAATCAGCCCATATTTCGCCACTTCCGCATAGCCCGCCCGGAACTCGCGCGGCGGCAAAGTATCAAGCGCGCCTGTGTCGGCCAGCACCAGCTGCGGCTGGTGGAACACGCCGACAAGGTTCTTGCCGCGCGCCGTGTTGATCCCGGTTTTGCCGCCCACCGACGAATCCACCTGCGCCAGCAGCGACGTCGGCATCTGCACAAACTTCATGCCGCGCCGGACTATGCCCGCCGCAAACCCCGCCAGATCGCCAATCACCCCGCCGCCAAGCGCCACGACAACGTCGCCCCGTTCCAGCTTCGCCGCAATAATCCCGTCCACGGCCTCTTCAAGCCGTTCAAAGCTCTTGGACTTCTCACCTGCCGGAAGCACAATGGGCGAAGCCGCGATGCCGCTGGCGTCGAGGGAAGACTTAAGCCGCTCCAGATGCGCGCCGGCGACATTTTTATCCGTGACAATCGCCGCCCGCGCGCCGGGAAGGACACGCGCAAGCTCGACGCCGGCCCGTTCGATCAGCCCGTCCCCAATCAAAATCTCATAAGCGCGTTCGCCCAGCCGCACCGGCACGCGCGTCACATTCTCCCCGCCGCTCACGCCGCAACCCCGCTGTCGGCGGGCAATTGCGCCAGCGCCTCAATGACCTCGATTACCATCACATCCTTCTTCTCATCCCGCGACAGGATGGTGACATCGGCCAGCCCATAGACCGGATAGCGCTGGTCCATCAGGCTCTGCATCGTCGCGCGCGGATCAGCGGTTTTCAACAGCGGTCGGTTGCCCTTGCGGCTCACCCGCTCCATCAGAACATCCAGCTCCGCCTTCAGCCAGACAGAGATTCCCGCCTTGGCGATGGTCCGCCGCGTCGCCTCATTCATAAAAGCGCCGCCGCCGGTGGCCAGCACACGGGGCCCGCTGCGCAGGATGCGCTTGATGACGCGCCGCTCCAGATCGCGGAACTCCGGCTCGCCGTAGGCCACAAACAGTTCGGCTATCGTCATGCGCGACACAGATTCGATCTCGGCGTCCGCGTCAATGAACGACAGCCCCAGCATCTGCGCCAGCCGCTTGCCGATCGTGCTTTTGCCCGCGCCCATCAGCCCGATCACGACGATGGAGCGCTTGCCCAGCATCGCTTTGATCGCCTCGGCTTCGGGCCGGATGACATTTTCCTCGCTCATGGCACTTTCACTAAGTGCGCCCCGCTGTCCGGTCAACTCTTGCCTGTTGCGCCGCCGCTGACCATATAGAGTTCATCGCGCGGGCATGATTCTGTGCGTAAGGCTCTTCTAATTTGGCGGCCATCAATGCCAACCCTGTTCCGGCTCCTCACCTTTCTCACTCTTGCCGCACTGCTCGTTTTCGGCTGTATGGTGGCGCTTGCGACCTTTGTCGTGCCCAGACAATCCGAAATGACCATCCGCGTGCCTACCGACAGGCTGAACCCCGCTGCGCCAAGCGCCACGCCTCCAGCGCCATGAGCAATGACGCGCTGATCGAGGCCTTCCTCGAAATGATGAGCGCCGAGCGCGGCGCGGCGGAGAACACGCTCGCCTCTTACCGCCGCGACCTTGAGGATGCGTCCGGCTTTTGCAGCGCCAAGGGCGGAAAACTTGCAAAAGCTGGCACAGAAACCATCCGCGCCTACCTCGAATCCCTCTCTTCCAAGGGCTTCGCCGCCACCTCGCAGGCCCGCCGACTGTCGGCGCTGCGGCAATTCTTCCGTTTCCTCTACGCCGAAGGCCACCGGACTGACGACCCGACCGCCACGGTCGACGCGCCGAAGAAAGCCCGCCCGCTGCCAAAAACCATGGCGGTTGATGATGTGTCCAGAATGCTCGACCTTGCCGAACAAGAGGCTTCTGAATCCGCATCTGTCGCCGAGAGCCGCCTGCTGGCACTGGTCGAAACGCTCTATGCCACAGGCCTGCGCGTCTCCGAGCTTGTCTGCCTGCCCGTCAACGCCGCCCGCGCCGACCGCGACCATATCATGCTCAAAGGCAAAGGTGGCAAGGAGCGCATTGTGCCCCTGTCCGGCAAAGCCAGAACCGCGCTCTCATCCTTCCTTGCGATCCGCAACAAGGACCCGAAATCAGCCGCAAGCCCCTGGCTGTTTCCCTCCTCTTCCGAATCCGGCCACCTGCCAAGGCAGGTCTTCGCCCGCGACCTCAAAGGCCTCGCCGCCCGCGCCGGCATTTCCTCGCGTCTGATCTCGCCACATGTGCTGCGCCACGCCTTTGCCAGCCATCTCCTGCAGAACGGCGCTGATCTGCGCGTCGTGCAGGAACTGCTCGGCCATTCCGACATTTCCACGACGCAGATTTACACCCACGTCCTCGCCGAGCGGCTTGAACGGCTGGTCAATGAGCATCACCCGCTTGCTTCCCAAACTTAGCGCGGGTCTGGATAAGCGGGTTTTCGGATTGAGTTTTCAAAACCAGCCCCATATATGGACGGGCGGGCCACGTTTGCCCTGCCCGTCCGATGACCGGTTCAGACAGAAAACGAGTGGCGCATGTACAATTATCTCGATTTTGAGAAGCCGGTCGCCGACCTTGAGGGCAAGATTCTCGAGCTGAAACGCCTCCAGGACAATGGTGAGTCCGTTGACGTCGGCGATGAAATCAGGCGGCTGGAAAAGCGCTCGTCCGATGCCCTGAAAGAGCTCTACAAGAAACTCACCCCCTGGCAGAAGACCCAGGTGGCACGCCATCCTGACCGGCCGCACTGCCTTGATTTCATCGCCGGCCTGTTCACCGATTTCACCCCGCTTGCCGGCGACCGCAAATTTGCCGAGGACGAGGCCATCCAGTGCGGTCTCGCCCGTTTCCGGGGCACGCCCGTCGCGGTGATCGGCCAGGAAAAGGGTTCCGACACCAAGACCCGCCTCAAGCACAATTTCGGCATGGCCATGCCCGACGGCTACCGCAAAGCGGTGCGCGTCATGGATCTGGCCGACCGTTTCAACATGCCGATCATCACGCTGGTCGACACGGCGGGGGCCTATCCCGGCATAGAGGCCGAGGAGCGCGGTCAGGCCGAGGCCATCGCCCGCTCGACGCAGGCCTGCCTCAATGTGAAAGTGCCGCTGATTTCCGTCATCATCGGCGAGGGCGGGTCCGGCGGGGCCATCGCCATCGCCACAGGCAACCGTGTCTATATGCTCGAACATTCGATCTATTCGGTCATTTCCCCTGAAGGCGCGGCCTCCATTCTCTGGCATGACGCCACGCGCGCCAAGGATGCGGCGACGTCGATGAAAATCACCGCCGAGGACCTGAAAGGCCTCGGCATTATCGACGGCATCATCCCCGAGCCCATGGGCGGCGCGCACCGCAACCCCGAGGAGGCGATCCGCACGACAGGCGAGACGGTCAGCGCGCTGCTGTCGGACCTTGCGGGCACAAACCGCGATCTGCGCGAAGAGCGCCGGGAGAAGTTTCTGGCCATCGGACGCAATATCTGATCACTTTCCCGCGACCCTTGCCGTCCAAACGCCGCTTGCAAGCTTCAGTTAACATATTCGGCCTAAAATCCGGCTTCTACGGCGCTTGGGTTCAACGGCGATGAGCATTTCCACATTCGGCAAGCCAATTGCCGCCGAGAGGCAGCCATTCGGCGTCTGCGGCGAAGTCGCGCGTCGATTGGGTCGATTACGCTAAAGGCATCTGCATCATCCTCGTCGTCCTGATGCATTCAACGCTTGGCGTTGAGAAGGCCGCCGGTCAGCTGACTTGGTTGAACGGTTTCATCGAATGGGCCCGCCCCTTCCGCATGCCGGACTTCTTCCTGATTTCCGGCCTGTTTCTCGCCCAGCGTATCGACCGGCCGTGGCGCGATTATCTGGACAGCAAAGTCCTGCATTTCGCCTATTTTTACCTCCTCTGGATGACAATTCTGTTCGTCGCCAAAAGCGGCGCGCTGACAGGTGACCTCGGATTGAACGAGATCATCGGCGGCTGGGCCTTTGGCCTCATCCAGCCCAATTCCGCCGTCTGGTTCATCTACATGCTGCCGGTCTTCATGGTGGCCATCAAGCTTTCGAAACCCGTGCCGCCGCTCCTGATTTTTGCGACTGGCGCAGGCCTCGAATCGCTGCAGATCTGAGGACAGACTGGCTCATCATTGATGAGTTCGCCGCCCGCTTCGTCTACGTTTTCGCTGGCTACTGGCTCTCAACGCACATTTTCGCATTCGCCCGCTTTGTCGGCGGCCAGCCCCTCCCCGCCGTTCTGGCAGGTTTTGCCGCCTGGGCACTGGTCAACACGCTGACCGTCAACAGCGGTTTGGCGGCGCAGCCCGGCATCAGTCTCGCGCTTGGCTTCCTCGGCGCCTGCGCCGTGGTGACGGCAGGCGTCATTCTGTCAAAATCCAGCTTCGCCGAATTTCTGCGCTACTGCGGCGAGAACTCCATCGTCATTTACCTCGCCTTCTCGCTGTTCATGGCGGCAACGCGCGTCGTCCTGCTGCGGCTGGGCCAGCCTGCGGATTTGGGCCTCGTTTCGCTGATGTGCACGGCGGCGGGCATCGTCGGGCCGCTGATGCTGTTCTGGATCGTGCGCGGCACGCCGCTGAAATTTCTGTTCAAACGGCCTGACTGGGCGCGGTTCCCAGCATAGTTCAGCGCCACAAAATCGCCGCGTAATCGCGTCAGAAGCCGCTCAAATTTCGGTTACTTCGCATGCAAACCGCTTGTGGTAACCAAGTCTCAACCATAAAAGCCGTAACTGAATGATGTTCAAACGCTTTTTGTTGCAATGGGTCAGACGGCGCGCATGAAATCCCGTTTCCTAGTCATTTCAGTAGTTTTGGCCGGCCTCGGCCTGTCCGGCTGCAACGAATCGTCGATCAACGATTTCGCGCCCAATCCCAACAAGCCGCTGCCCGCCAATCTTGTCCAGAAGATCAAGGCCAAAGGCATGACAGTCGGCGCGCCTATTATGATGCGCATCATCAAGGATGAGCACCTTTTGGAAATCTGGAAACAGAAGACCAATGGCCGCTACGATCTGGTGACCGCCTATAATATCTGCGCCTGGTCCGGAAAACTCGGCCAGAAGAAGAAGGAAGGCGACCGGCAGGCCCCTGAAGGCTTCTACACGATCCGGCCAGCGCAGCTGAATCCGAAATCCAAATATTTCCTCGCCTTCGACACCGGCTTCCCCAACGCCTATGACCGCTCGCACGGCTACAGCGGTGCGAACCTGATGGTGCATGGCGCCTGCTCTTCCTCAGGCTGCTATTCCATGACCGACGCGAGCGTGCAGGAAATATTCGCCTTCGCCCGCGATGCGCTGAAGGGTGGCCAGGACGGTTTTACGCTGCAGGCCCTGCCCTTCCGCATGACGGCGGAGAAGATGGCGTTTTATGCAGGCGACCCGAATTTCCCATTCTGGAAAATGATCAAGGAAGGCTACGATCATTTCGAGCTGACGCGGCAGGTGCCGAAGGTCGATTTCTGTGAAAAGAAATATGTCTTCAACCGCTCAGCGGTGAACGGCGGCACATTTAGCGCAAGCGCGGCCTGTCCGCCCTCCGAGCTGCCCGCAAGTCTCGCCAGCGCCGAGGCCGCTTACCAGCTAAAATATGAAGCCGCTTTCACGTCTGCGCTCCAAAAATACTCAGCCCTGCCTGTGCCAATCGTCACCGGCGGCAAATCGCGCGCGCTCGACAAGAAATGGAAGCCGACGCCTGTTTCAATGCCATCGACCATGGCCTTCGCCGCATCCGCGCCGCGCGTCACCGCGCCCATGATGTCCAAGGCCCCAGTCAAAGCAGCGCCGGATGCTGCACCTGTGACAGAAATACAAGCGGCAGAGCCGAAAGACACAGAGGTTCAGGCGGCGACGGCTGCGGTTTCGCCTAAGAAGGCAGAAATTGCCGCGCCGGTCTCGCTGGCCGCCGAAGAGGAAGCCGCCGCAGGCGTGCCGATCCCTGCGGCCAGCCCAAGCGCCGCTGCTCCAATCGCGCCTGCTGCTCCTGCCAAAAAGAAGCGCTGGTGGCTTCTTGGCAACTGATATCTACGATCTGCGCGGCCTGATCTGCCCGATGCCGGTGCTCAAAACCCGAAAACGCCTGTCAGAGATGCGCCCGGGAGAGCGGCTGGCAATCGAAACCACCGATTCGCTCGCCGTCATCGACATTCCGCATTTCTGCCAGGAGAACGGACATCATCTGATTTCCTCAGAAACAGTCCAAGGTGGCCACCGTTTCACAATTGAACGCGGCGAGGGCCAATCCGCCTAAATCCTCAATCCTGCTATCGCCAGCGGATTGTTCGTGAGCGCCTCCCGGTCCGCCCGGTCAACCGCAGGCTTGCCCATAAAAGCGTCAAACAGGCTGCGCACATAGTCTTCCGCCAGGTCCTTGGTGATCATCACCAGCCGCGTGCGCCGGTCATCGCCCTGCCACGCCTTGAGACGCGCGGGTGGGTGCATGATGGCCTGCACTGCATGAATGACCAATGGCCGCTCCGGGTCCTCGGCGAGGCAGACGATCCCTTTCATCCTGAGCAGCCGCTCGCCATGCGTGGATTGCAACAGGTCGAGAAACATCTGCACCGAGACCATGGTCACTGGCTGGTCGTGCATGAGCGTGAAGGCGCTGATTGACTGATCATGCCGGTTGACGTCGTGATGATGATGACCGTGGCTGTGCGCGTGGTCATGATGCTCCAGCGCGTGCCGTTCATGCTCCCTGTCGCGGAAGCCTTCCTCATTCAGCCAGCGGGCGACATCGGCGGTCTTTGTGGCGGGATCGTAGAGTCCACAATTGAAAAGCGCCGAGACCGAAGCCTCATGCACGGCAGAGCGCACAATCCGCACGCCGGGATTGAGCCGCTTCAACCGCATCGTCACTTCGGCCTCAGCCGCCCAGCCCGCCTCCAAATCGGTTTTGGTCAAAACGATCCGGTCCGCCACCGCCGCCTGCTTCACCGCTTCCAGATGATTGTCGAGCGTCATTCCGCCATTGACGGCATCCACCACGGTTATGACCCCATCCAGCCGCAGCGCCTGAACGAGCGCCGGATGCCCCATGATAGCCGCCAGCACCGGCGCGGGGTCGGCAAGGCCGGTCGTCTCAATGACAATGCGGCTCAGCGCCTTGATCTTGCCCGATTGCAGCCGGTCGATCAGATCCGCCAGCGTGTCAACCAGCTCGCCGCGCACAGTGCAGCAAAGGCACCCATCGGAGAGTTCGATTATCCCGTCGCTGCTCTGCTCGACCAGAAGATGGTCAATGCCGACATCGCCAAACTCATTGATGATGACCGCCGTGTCCTTCAGCGCCGGATCTTTGAGAAGCTGGTTCAGGAGCGTGGTCTTGCCCGAGCCGAGAAAGCCGGTGACGACGGAAACAGGGATGGGAAACATCGCTCAGTTATTGCCCGCTTGAGGCAGAGCCATGCTTTTGCGCAGCTTGGCCTCGCCCGTCAGCGCCATTGGTGTGATCTCTTGGCGCACATAATCTGGCCGCGGCGTCGGAATCGGAACATTGGCGAATGAATCATTATCGTTCGCTGCGATGCTGGGTCCGCTCGCGCCGCCAAGCCCGACCTGCACCGCATTCGGCGCGCGCAGCATCGCTTTGATATAAGGCGAGTTGAACACCATCCGCCCCTCGACTTCCCGCCCGTCCCACCGGTCCGCTTCCGCGCCCTTGGCGCAGACAATGCCGCGCATATCTTTCGCGCTTTTCGGAGCGCCCTCCGCTGTCTCAAAACTGTCAATCGCCGCTCCGCCAGAGCCGTCCGAAGCAAATCCTTTGGCAAGAAGGTCAGCGGCCTTCTCTGCCCTGCCCTGCTGGCTGGTCTCACCAAGCACGACGGCGACCAGCGTGCGGCCATTGCGCGTCGCGGACGCCACGAGATTAAAGCCCGATGCACAGACAAAGCCCGTCTTCATCCCGTCTGCGCCGTCAAAACGGCCGAGCAGGATGTTGTAGTTGCGCTCCAGCTTGTCGTCATACTGGATCGCCTCAATGCCGAAATAGGAGGAATATTCGGGGAAATCGCGCCGCAACGCCATTGCAAGCAGCGCCAGATCGCGCGCTGTCGTATAGTTTTGCGTTGAATGAAGGCCGTTGGCATTGGCCCAGTGCGAACGGGTCATGCCTAAGCGCAGCGCCTCTTCATTCATCGCCTTCTGATAATTCCTGCCACCCGTCGCCTCCGCCACCGCCACCGCGATGTCATTGGCGGATTTGACCAGCATGATCTTCAGGGCATTGTCGAGATTGAGCACCTGACCCGGCTTGTAGCCCATGCGGCTCGGCGGCTGCTTGGCGGCGTTGGCGCTGATTTTGACCGGCGAGGTGATTGTCAGATGGCCGGATTTCAGCGCCTTGAAGGCGATATAGGCAGTCATCAGCTTGGTAAGCGAAGCCGGATACCAGCGCTGCAAGGCGTTTTCCTCGGACAAAACCCGCCCGGTGCCCGCGTCAATCAGGATCGATGTCCCGGCTTGCGCCTGCGCGCCGAACAGAAGGCACGCGCCAATCGCGGCAGATGAGAGGCTTCTGCCCAATGATTTCAAGCTCAAAAAACTCATTCCGCCCGTCTTTACCCGATTGATCCCGCGGCAAGGCTTCACGCCGCCATTCTTTGCGCCTATCTATTCTATGTGGCGCTGAAATGGCAGCGCCGCCTGAACAAAAATCATAGTCCGGTGAAACATGCCCCTTTTGAACCGCGCCAAGGAAATGCAGCCCGAGATTTCCGCCTGGCGCCGACACCTGCACCAAATGCCCGAGCTCCAATATGACGTGCACCAGACGGCGGCGTTCGTGGCGGAAAAACTGCGCGCCTTCGGCTGCGACGAGGTCGTCACCGGCATCGGACGCACGGGCGTGGTAGGCATCATCCACGGCTCGAAGGGCAGGGGCACGACCATCGGCCTGCGCGCCGACATGGACGCGCTGCCGATCACCGAGGCCACCGGCCTGCCGCATGCCTCGAAGACCCCCGGAAAGATGCACGCCTGCGGCCATGACGGCCACACATCCATGCTGCTCGGCGCGGCGCGGCATCTGTGCGGAAACCCGCAATTTCGCCGGCTCCGTCGCGCTCATCTTCCAGCCCGCCGAAGAGGGCGGCGCGGGCGGACGGGCCATGGTGCGCGACGGCATGATGGACAGGTTCAACATTTCCAAAGTCTTCGGCATGCACAACATGCCCGGCCTCGATGTGGGCAAATTCGCCATCCGCCCCGGCGCGATCATGGCCGCGACTGACGAATTCACAATCACAGTCAACGGCAAAGGCGGGCACGCGGCGATGCCGCACCGGACCATTGATCCGGTTTTCATCGCCTCGCAGCTGGTCAGCGCGTTTCAAGGCATCGTTTCGCGCAACGCCGATCCGCTCGGAATCGCTGGTCATTTCCGTCACCAAATTCCACGCCGGGGACGCCCAGAACGTCATCCCGCAAGCCGCCGAGCTCGGCGGGCACGGTGCGCACACTGCAAAAGGACATGCGGGACTTTGCCGAAACGCGCATGAAAGAAGTCGCGGCGGGAACAGCTCTTGCCTATGGCGCCGAAATCAGGGTGAACTATAGCCGCAACTATCCAGTGACCTTCAATCATGTGGAAGAAACAGATTTCGCCATTGCCATTGCCAGCGCCCAGGCCGGCCCCGCCAATGTCGACCCCAACACCCCGCCTGTGATGGGCGGCGAGGACTTTTCCTACATGCTGGAAGCCCGCCCCGGCGCCTTCATCTTCATCGGCAACGGCGACACCGCCTATCTGCACCACCCCGAATATGACTTCAACGACGACGTCATCCCGCACGGCGTCAGCTATTGGGTGAGCTTGGCGGAAACTGCGCTTAGGCCATGAGCGAGACACTTGGCGGATTTCCAGAATCCGTCTATGTGTCTCCGCGTCTGGTCCCGTAGCTCAGGTGGATAGAGCGCAGGATTCCTAATCCTGAGGCCATTGGTTCGAATCCAATCGGGATCACCAGACAAATCAAGTTCAGCTCCGGCCGTTTTTTTCCTGCCAGCTGCGCCAGCGGTAGACGAGTTCGACTTCGCAGGCTTTGAAAGCGATAAAGAACGCGAGCGACAGATAGCCATAAATCACAAGCGTGAGCAGCTGGATGGCGCCGCCATCCATGATGGCCATCCAGCCATACCTGCGCAGCAGGCTCACGTTTGCCATGCCCGTTTGAAACAGATTGAAGGAACTCCACGCAAACAAAGCCGCAAATGCGCCGGCCAGCAGGAAGATGAAGGCGGCGTGATACTTGGACAGCGAGAACCATTGAACAATCATTGGCGGCATTCCTGCAACGGGCGTTAATCCGCTCAATCATGGAATCAAACTCCACAATTGCAAGATAAACCTCACCCCGTCATCGAAGCTTGCAATATCTTCAGCGCGCCCTTGGTTTGCCAGAAAGCCCTGATCCATGCGCTTACCGCCCCCGCTCCTCCCCGCCACCCGCGACAATGACGCCAATGATGATCAGCCCGGTCAGGATCAGTCTTATCCCCGCGCTTGCGCCAAACGTGTTGAGCATGGTGACGAGCAAATAGAGGAAAAGCGCCGCCCCCCAGATGCCGGGCACATTGGCGCGGCCCCCGGCAACGGACGTGCCGCCGATGACAACCACCGCAATGGAGGCGAGCAGGAACTCCTCGCCCATATTAAGCGCCGCGCCGCCGGAAAAGCCGGAAAGAAGAATGCCGCACACCCCCGCCATCAATGCGCTGAGCACATAGGTGACAAACCGGGTCAGATCGACATTGAGGCCCGCCAGCCATGCGGCGCGCGGGTTCTGGCCAATGGCCAAAACGCTCCGGCCATAGACGGTCCGCTTGAGAACCAAGGCAAGGCCAAGGCTGATCAATATGACAAACAGCGCGGCGATTGGAACGCCCAGAATCCGCGCGGTCGCAAACTCGGCCAGCGGCGCGGGCGGCTTGATGCGGATGCCCCTTCCATAGGAAATCGCCGTCGACAAAACCAGAAAGCTGGAGGAAAGCGTGGCGATGATCGGCGGGATGCGCAGCAGGCGGATGAGCGCATAATTGAGCACGCCAACGGCAAAACTCGCCCCAAGCGCCGCCGCAATGCCGATCAGCATGCGGGCGCTGTCCGTGTCCATCACTTTCATGGCGACAACACCGGCCAGCGTGATCGTGGCGGGAATTGAAAGATCGACATTGCCCGGCCCCGTGGTGATGACCATCATCTGGCCAAGGCCGACGATAATTGTGAAGGTCGCAAATGACAGGGCCGCCGTCAGGATGGCACCAGCCCCCTGTCCGCCGGTGTAAAGGATGGTCAGCAGCCAGACGGCGATGGCGGCAAGAAACGACCAGGTCCAGGCTTCGTGGCGTAATTTGTGAAAAAGGCCGCTCATCGTCCGCCTTCGCCATAGGAGACCAGCGCGCGGAGCGCCAGCACGATGATCAATATCGCGCCCTGAGCGCCGATCTGCCAGTCGGGCGATATTTTCAGGAAGATCAGGAACGATCCGGCTAAGGCAAGCGTCAGGGCCCCGACCACCGCCCCCATAGGCGACACTCTGCCGCCGATGAATTCGCCGCCTCCGAGGATGACGCCCGCGATTGAATAAAGCGTGTAACGGTCCGCCACATGGGCGTCACCCGATGTGGTCAGGCCGAGCAGCGACAGGCCGGCGAGCACGCCGAACAAGCCAGCGAGCGCATACATGACGATCTTTGTCCGCAACATCGACCAGCCCGCCCGCGACAGCGCCTTGGCGTTGCCGCCCGCCCCGCGCGCCACCACGCCATAGGATGACAGCATCAGGGCAAGATGCACGGTGACGCCGATGACAAGTGCGGCAATGATCGGGAATGGCACGATTGGAAACTGCCATCCCATTATGGTCTTCAGCCAGTCCGGCGCCTTGCCGCCGGGGGAAGGCAGAACCAGAACGGCGATCCCAAGCCAGACAAACGACAGTCCAAGCGTCACCACGATGGACGGAAGATTGCGCCAATGCACAAGCGCCCCGACGGCGCCGTACACAGCCACAAGCGATAAAAGCGCCAGAATTCCCAGCGCCGGACTGTCATGCAGCAGCGTTGCGCCAACACAGCTGACAAGCCCGACAAACGGCCCGATGGACAGGTCAAGATCATTGACAGTGATGATGAACATCTGGGCAATCGTCGCAAGCGCGATCGGCACCGAATATTGCAACATCAGATTGAGCCCGAAATAGCTCATCGTGCGCGGCTGAATCCAGAAGGTCGCGCCAAGCACAATGGCCAGCGACAGGAACGGCAGCGCTTGCCGGATCGCCCGTCGGCTGATCATGCCGCCCGATCCGCAAACGAGGCCTCAAGCACACTTTCCTCGCTGATTTCGGCTGCCTCCAGGCTGGCCGAAATCGCACCGTTGCGGAACACGTAAGCCCGGTCGCAATGCGAAAGCTCATCGAATTCGGTCGTATACCAAATGAAGGTCCTGCCCTTGTCCGCCTGCCTGCGGATCATGGAATAGACCTCCTGCTTGGTGCCGACATCCACGCCCCGCATCGGGTCGTCCATCAGAATGATCGCCGCGTCAGAAGACAGGGCGCGCGCGAACAGGGTCTTTTGCTGATTGCCGCCGGACAGGGTGAGAATATTGTTGTTCACATCATCTGTCCGGATGGCCATGCGCTCTTTCCATTCGCGCTCAAGCGCGCTTTCGCGGGTCAAATCAATCAATCCCGATTTTTCTCAGCGCCTTGAGCGAGCGCACGGTCATATTTCGGCCAATGGACCAGAGATTGAATATCCCGTCAGACTGTCGGTCGCCGGCGATGAACGCCACCGGCCCCCGCGACTTCGGCCCGGTCTTTCGAGAATATCTGCAAAAGCATGCGGGTCTGGCCATGCCCCGCCAGCCCGGCAAGCCCGACCACTTCGCCGCTGCGCACGATCAGCTCCGAAGCGCCGCCGGTCTTGGGCTTTGCCCTCACGGCGATGGCCGGACTGCCGGCTGGCTTGTGCGCACTGCGCTGCTTCTTCGCGCGTTTCCGAACCCATCGCGGCAACCAGCGACGCGCGGGTGAAATCCTTGGCCTGCCGCGTCCGCGACCATTCTGCCGTCCTTCATCACTGCGATCCGGTCGCATGTGCCAAGCACTTCCCCAAGAGATGCGAGATGAGAATGATTGAAGTGCCGCGCGCTGTTTCCTGTTTCACATAGGCGAGCAGCTGCTTGGCCGTCACGGCATCAAGCGAAGAGGTCGGCTCGTCCAGAATGACGAGGCGCAGATTCTGATTTGTCACCGTGAAGGCGCGGGCGATTTCCGCCATCTGCCGCTTGCCGATGGCAAGGTCCGCAACTTCATCGTCCGGGCTGATGCCATGGCCGGGAAATATCTCATCAAGCTTGGCCCGCGCAAGTTCGCGCGCCTTTCCCTTCCACCCCCAGCCCCGGATGCTGCGGTGCGTGATGCGGATATTTTCGGCGACGGTCAGATTTGGGCAGAGCGACAATTCCTGGAAAACACAGCGGATGCCCTGCGCCTGCGAGGCCGCCGCGTTCCATCTTCCGTTGATAGCTCGAACCGCCAATCGAAAGCCCGCCCTTGTCTTGCATCAGAGTGCCGGCGAGGATGTGCATGAGCGTCGACTTGCCAGCGCCATTGTGCCCGACAAGACCCAAGGCATTCGCCAGCGCCGACATGCAGGTTCACGCCCGCCAAGGCGCGGACGGCGCCGAAAGATTTCTCGACGCCGTCCAGACCTGATTGCATGATGTCGGCGACACTATTTGCCTGCGACTACCTTTGCCGCGTCTTCCGCCGAATATTCAACATTCGCGACGCCGCCCTTTTCGGTGGTGGCGAGGTTTGCCTCCAGATTGTCCTGGTCAATCTGCAGGAACGGAACGGTCAAATCCTTCGGCACTTCCTTGCCGTCCAGAATCATCTGCGCCACCCAGAAGGCGAGCGTCGAAACACCCGGCGCGATGGAGACCGACATGGTCTCATATTTGCTCGCGTCCTTCTGCTCTTTCCACCATTGCAGCTCGTCCTGCCTGTTGCCCATGATGATCAGCGGCGTCGGCCGTCCGGCTGCGGCAAACGCCTGCGCCGCGCCATAGCCGTCGCCGCCCTGCGTGACGACGCCGGCGACCTCAGGCAGGGATGGCAGAATGCCCGCGACCGCCTTCTGCGCGACTTCCTGCGCCCAGTCGCCATGCACGGAGCCAACGATCTTGAACTGCGTGTTCTTCTCCACGCCGCTGTGAATGCCCTTGGAGATTTCATCATCGACGAAAACACCCGCAAGGCCTCTTATCTCAAGGAGATTGCCGCCTGCCGGCATTTTCTTCGCGAGATAGTCGATCTGCACTTCGCCCATCTTGGCAAAATCCACCGCGATGCGGTAAGCGCATGGTTCGGTCACGATGCCGTCGAACGACACGACGACAATGCCCGCGTCACAAGCCTGCTTGACCGCGCCGTTCAAGGCGTCCGGCGAAGCCGCGTTTACGACGATGGCATTGTAGCCCTGCAGGATCAGGTTCTGAATCTGAGCGGCCTGTTCGGTGACCTGGTTCTCCGACGTGGTGAACGGATCAGCTGCGGCGACGACACCATCGGCGACCGCCTGCTTCGTCACCTTGTCCCAGCTCTTCAGCATGGACTGGCGCCAGGAATTTCCGGCATAATTGTTGGACAGCGCGATTTTTTTGTCTTTTGTTTCGGCGAGTGCCGGCGCGGCGGTCACAATGGCGCTCAGAGCCACAGTGCAGGCAAGCATTCTTCTGAGCATCGGAACCTCCCGTTTCAAATCGGCGGATAATCCGCCGTCTGGCCCTGTTGATTGCCGGGTGTCCGGGCCGTTTCAAATTTGCACCCTTACCCTAACGTTAACTGAAATGATGGCGCTGTCAAACCGCCCGCCCTGCCTGCCTTCGTCAGCCCAAAAGGTGCATCAAACTCCAGCCCGAAGCGAAATTCTCACCCCGCCATCGCCGCTTCCAAAATCTCCAGCGCGCCCTTCTTCGTCAGCTTCACCGGATTTCCGCCCGCCGTCGGGTCAACAACAGCCATGTCGCAGATCAGCGTCTTGCGTTTCTTGTCGGGAGCGAACCCCTTGACCAGTCCGCCAAGCGCGTGCGGGACTTTCAGGTCCTTGCGCAGCTTGATGACGGCTTTGCGGAATCCGTCAAAACCGCCCTTGATGCCGAGATAACGCGCAGCGGGTTCAATTCTCGCCTCAATGGCGTCCCGGTTGAAGTCGAGCACATAGGGCATGAACACCGCGTTCGTCATGCCGTGATGCGTGTGGTAGAGCGAGCCGATCGGGTGCGACAGGGAATGGATCGCGCCAAGGCCCTTCTGGAACGCCGTCGCGCCCATCGCCGCCGCCGACATCATGTGGGCGCGGGCGGTCAGGTCCTTGCCGTTGGCGAAGGCCTTTGGCAGGTTTTCGAAAACGAGCCTCATGCCTTCCAGCGCAATGCCATCGGCCATCGGGTGATAGCCCGGCGCGCAATAGGCTTCGAGGCAGTGTGCCAGCGCGTCCATGCCGGTGCCAGCCGTAATGAAAGGCGGCATGCCGACAGAGAGCGCCGGATCAGCAATGACGATGACGGGCATCATCTTCGGATGGAAGATGACTTTCTTCGTGTGCGTCTCCTCATTGGTGATGACGCCGGCGCGGCCGACCTCAGAGCCGGTGCCCGCCGTGGTCGGCACGGCGATGACGGGCAGAATGCCCTTCGGGTCGGCGCGGGTCCACCAGTCGCCGACATCCTCGAAATCCCACATCGGCCGCGTCTGCCCGGCCATGAAGGCGATGACCTTGCCCGCATCCAAAGCCGAGCCGCCGCCGAAAGCGATGACGCCGTCATGCTTGCCCGCGCGGACAACCTTGATGCCCGGCCTCGACATTGGCCGCCACGGGATTGGGCTGCACGTCATGGAACAGCCCGTATTTCACGCCCGCCGTCTTTCAGCCCTGCCAGCGCGTCAGCCACGATCTGCATTTTGGCAAGGCCCGGATCAGTGACGAACAAGGGCTTCTTGATGCCGGACGAAAGGCAGGCTTCGGCAAGCTCGGAGATGCGGCCTGCGCCGAAGCGGACGTTGTTGGGTAGTTCCATTTGGAGACGAGTTTGGACATTCTTGTTCTCTATCGCTTCATTTCAACTTCAATAAAACTCATCGGCGCGTCGCCCGCATTGATGACATTGTGCTCGATGCCGGATGGCCGCGAATAGGCCGCGCCTGCGGCGACGAACCGGTCGTTGACGCCAGAGGAATCTTCGATGCGCACATTCATATCCGTCACCGGCACCACGACATAGGCAAGGCCGTGGCTGTGATGGCCGGTTTCCGCGCCCGGTTCAAAATCCCAGCGGGTGACGCGCGTGCGCTCGTCGTCGGCAAGAATTGTGGAGACGGCGGGGGTGAAGGAGCGGAAGCCGGGCATGCCTCAGCTCAGCATTTTCAAATGATAGGACTTCGGCCGCGTCAGCGACTGGATGCCGAACACGGAGAGCGACGCGCCCTTGCCGGTCTCCTTGACGCCGGTCCAGACCAGAGCCGGATCAAGATAGTCGCAGCGGTTCATGAAGACGGTGCCGGTCTCGATGCGGTCGCCGATGGCGGTGGCGTGGTCTATGTCCTGCGTCCACACCGAAGCCGTGAGGCCATACGGGCTGTCATTCATCAGCGCCAGCGCCTCTTCGTCATTGCGCACTTTCATGATGCCGACGACCGGGCCAAAACTCTCGTCGCGCATCAGGCTCATCTGGTGATCGACGCCGGTATAGACTTCGGGCGCGAGATAGGGCGAGCCGGCGACATCCTTGTCCACCTTCATGTTGATATGCGCCGTCGCGCCTTTGCGCCCGGCTTCGGCCTTTTGCTCACGAATGAAATCGGCGAAGCGGGCCTGCGCCATCGGGCCCATTGTGGTGGACTGGTCGAGCGGATTGCCGACGACATATTTCTTGGTGAGATCGACAAAGCCCTCGACGAATTCGTCATAGACTTTCTCATGCACATAGACCCGCTCGATGCCGCAGCAGCACTGGCCGGAATTATAGAACGCGCCGTCCACCAGCGTCTCGACCGCCGCATGCAGGTTGGCGTCGGGCAGGACATAGGCAGGGTCCTTGCCGCCAAGCTCGAGGCCCAGCGTCATGAATGTTCCCGCCGCCGCCTTCTCGATGGCGCGGCCGCCCGCGACCGAGCCGGTGAAATTGCAGTGATCGACGCGGCCTGATGCGAGCAGCTTTTCGGTCTGTCCATGACTCATGACGAGGTTCTGGAAGAGGTCCTTCGGCAGGCCGGCCATTTCAAAAGCCTTGGCGAAGCGTTCGCCCACAATCAGCGTCTGCGCGGCGTGTTTGAGGATAACGGAATTGCCCGCCATCAGCGCCGGGATGACTGTGTTGATCGTCGTGAGGTATGGATAGTTCCACGGCGCGACGACGAACACAATTCCGAGCGGCACATGTTTAACATAGCGCCGGAACGCGCCCGAATCCTCGACCATGTGCGGGGCAAGCGCGGCGGCGGCGTTTTCAATGACAAACTTGGTCCTTGCCTCCACACCGCTTTTCTCGCCGCCATACCGCACGGGCCTGCCCATCTGCCAGGCAATCTCTGTGGTGATCTCGTCATTCATCGACAGCAGGGCTTCGAGGAATTTGGCGCAATACTTCCCGCGCTCTTCGAACGAGGTCAGCATCCATTTTTCATGCGCGGTGCGGGAACGCGAAACAGCGGCGTCCAGCGCGCTGTCAGAGACGATTGAGCGCTCGGCATAGACCGAGCCGTCGATCGGCGAAATGAGTTTGACGGTCTCAGCCATTGGAGCCTCTCAAATTGATCGTTGATATGGAACTTCTAATACCGCTCAAAGCCGCGGTGCAGCTCCCAATCCGTCACGCGCCGGTCATATTCGAATTGCTCCCAGCGCGCAGTGTGCAGATAGTGCTCTACCACATCATCGCCTAGCGCATCGCGCAGCATTTTTGATTTATCGAGATGCTCCATTGCCTCGCGCAAGGTCTTCGGAATTTCCGTCAACTTTACGCCCGCATAGGCGTCGCCTTCGAACGGCTTTTGCAATTCCAATTTCTCGTCGATCCCGGCAAGCCCTGAGGCGATCAGCGCGGCGAAGGCGAGATAGGGGTTGAGGTCCGCGCCGCCAATGCGGCATTCGATGCGGATGCCTTTGGTGCCCGCGCCGCAGAGGCGGAAGCCCGCGGTGCGGTTGTCGTCGGACCAGATGATTTTCGTTGGCGCAAATGTGCCGACCTGAAAGCGCTTGTAGGAATTGATGTAGGGCGCAAGGAAGTAGGTGTACTCCTTGGCATATTTCATCTGCCCGGCCACCCAGTTGCGCATCAGCGGCGTCATGCCGAACTCTTGGCTCTTGTCGAGGAAGAGTGACGTCTTGCCATCGGCGCTCCACAGCGAATTGTGGATATGGCTGGAGGAGCCGGCATGGCCATAATTGTATTTCGACATGAAGGTGATGGACTTGCCCTGCTGCGCGGCAATCTCCTTGCAGCCGTTTTTTATGATCACATGATTGTCCGCCATTTCGAGAGCTTCGGCATAGCGCACATTTATCTCTTCCTGGCCGGGGCCCCATTCGCCCTTGGAGTTTTCAACCGGAATGCCCGCGCCGATGAAGCCCGTTGCGGATGGCCCGCATGTAGCCTTCTTCTTTGGTGGTGATCTGGATGCCATAATCGCCGATGTAAGGCGAGGCTGTGCCGAGATTTTGCCAATGCTTGGCACGGGCGGAATCATAGGTTTCCTCAAACAGGAAGAACTCCAGCTCCGAGGCGAAATAGGCCATGTAGCCGCGCTCTTTCAGGCGGGCGAGCTGTCTGCGCAAAATGCCGCGCGGCGAATGCGGCAGGTCTTGATGGTGGTGATGGTCCTGCACATCGCAGAGCACCATCGCTGTCTTTTCCAGCCAGGGAATGTAGCGGAGCGTTGACATGTCCGTCTTCATGACAAAGTCGCCATAGCCCTTGTTCCAACTCGCCGCATTGTACCCCGGCACCGGTTCCATATCGATGTCATTGGCCAGAAGATAATTGCAGCCATGCGTTTCGTCATAGGCGGACTCTGCGAAGAACGATGCGAGGAACCGTTTGCCGATCAGCCGTCCCTGCATGTCGGAAATGCAGACGAGGACGGTGTCGATCACGTCATTGGCGATGTCTTTTTTCAGCTGTTCGAAACTCAGATTGCCCGGCATTTTTAACTCGTGGCGCTGGAGAAAATTTGGAAAAAAGCTGCGGCGGGCGGACCCGCCGCAGCTTGATTTACGCTCAGGCCTTTTCGCCGACCGCGCGCTCGGCGGCGGCAATCGCGGCAGCGCGCTTGGCGATCTGGTCGCCGATCGGAGGGCCTTGGAAGCGCTTGTTTTCGAACGCGAACCAGAGAATGGCGGTAAGCACAAGGAAGCCAAGCACGATCCAAAGCACCCGGTCGTTCGGCGGCTGGATGGCGATGTAGAAAATCACCGCCATGCCGACCACGGAAAGCGCGCAGGTCAGCTTGAACAGTCCGGCGCTCATTGCCCATGGGCCGGGGTTCGGCCATTTCGCTGTTCCATAGGCCATCATTCCAAGGACAATTGGAACAATGAAGGACAGGAACAGGAAAATCAGTGTTGAGTTGACGACGATGGTGTAGATGTTGGTGCCGCCGATGGACAGCGTCTGGGCGAAATAGACGTAGAGGATTTCAAGCACTGTGGCGGTCCAGATGGCCACGACAGGCGTGCGGTAATTCGGCGAAACGCTTGCCAGCGCCTTGGAGCCGATCGGCATGCCGCCGTCACGCGAGAAGGCGTAGAGCATGCGGGACACCGACGTCACAGTCGCAAGTCCGCACAGGAACTGCGAAATGAAGATGGCAAGGTAAAGCAGAGTCTTAAGCCAAGCAGGCATGATCGCGTCCATCGTGCCAAAAAACACACCCCAGCCTTGTTTGGCGCCCGCCGCCATGTCCGGGATGGCAAGCACGATAGCGCACAGCATGACCCAGCCGATCAGCGACGACCACAAAACCGAAGACACGATAGCCGATGGCACCGAGTGGGCGGCCTTCTCGGTTTCTTCCGAAGTATGGGCGGAAGCGTCGTATCCGGTGATCGTGTAGACTGGCAGCAGCAGGCAGAGCAGGAAGAGGTAGCTCATATTGTCGGACTGAGGAAAGACATTGCCGCCTGCTTCGCCGGAATAGTTGGTGTAGGTCCATAGGCGCGACAAATCGAACGAGGGCGCAAACGCCAGACATAGAACGATCAGCGCCGCAGCTGTTCCAAGGATCAGAAAGCCTGACATGTCGGTCAGCTTGGCGGTCAGCGAAATGCCGAAATGGTTCAAAAGCGCCTGCAGCACGGAAATGACCGCCACGAAAAAGGCGATGTGGCTGGCATCAGCCGTCATCCCGATGGCCGCGCCGAATGTGGCCTGGAAAAAGAAGGCCGTGCCGATGTTGATGGCGCCAAGCACCGTGATGAGACCAAGCAGATTAAGCCAAGCCGTCAGCCAGCCCCAGCCGCGGTTTCCCAGGATTGACGCCCAGTGGTACAGGCCGCCAGCCGTCGGAAAGGCGGAAGCAATCTGCGCCATTGCCAGCGCGAACATTGCGGAGAGCGCGCAGCCGACCAGCCAGCCAATGCCAACGCCAGCACCGCCGATGGCGGAAATGCCTTGGGCGAACGAATTTATGCCTCCGGACAGGATGCAGATGATCGAGAACGATATAGCGAAGTTCGAGAAGCGCGACATGCTTCGCGACAACTCTTGGGCATAGCCCATTCCATGCAGGACTTTCACGTCCTCATGCTTGTCATGTTCAGTGTAGTTGTCAGCCATTTTTTGTTCTCCCTCCGGTGTCCCCGGACCTTAGTTTTCAAGCCCCGGCGGCTCTCGCGCCCGCCGCCCCTTTTGTCAGTTCTTCGTAGGCGTCACCGACGATCTCCGCGAGAAGACCGCCCCAGCGCTGCTGGCTCTTTTGATCCGCAATTTCATCGTTGCGGATTTCGATCATGACCGCCGGCAGCCCGCGCGAACGGGCATGGCGCTCAAGTGTGTGATAGACGCGGTCCTTGGGCGAATAGGGTTCGTTGACGCCGACATTCAGCCCTCCCAGAGACTGAAGCCGGTCAACGATGCCATGCGCCCAAGCATCATCATCATCATGGATGATAGCGATTTCCCAAGGCCGCGACACTCCTTTGTAGACAGGATTGTAGGAATGCACAGCAATCACGCCCGGATACAGCCCGCGTGCGGTCTTTTGGCGCACTGCGGAATCAACGGCTGCATGAAACGGCTCATAATAGTTGGCGACGCGCAGCTCGCGCTGTGCGGCGGAAAGTCCGGCATTGCCCGGAATGACTGTCGCTTCGCTGAGTTCCGCAATCACGTCGGGCGCATCAAGCGGCCTGTTGCAGTCGATGACGAGCCGTGAGACCGCGCCGCAGACCAATGGTGCTCCGAGGCTTCTGCTCATCTCCTTTGCAACACCGATCGCGCCGGGGTCCCAGGCTATGTGGCGGAGAAGATCGGCAGCCTTGAGACCAAGGCCGCCGAATGCGGACGGCACGAAGTTTGACGCATGGTCGCACGTTATAACGAAGGGTCCTGAACCGCTGCCGTTAAAAATGGCAATCGGCTCTTCCGCCTTCGCCCGGACCGCTTCCGCTGCATCCATGTCCATCTCCCCGGTCCTGTACCAATTGATACTTCTTTTTATCGCACGAACCGTTATGTATGATTTGATACGCAAAGTCCGGCCCTGTCAACGACCGGTTTCTGCGGCGCGCGGGGGACGCCATGGGCGGCAGCATTTCCGAACTGATCGGCGACAGGCTTGCGATAATGCCGGCAGGCGAGCGGCGCGCCGCGCAGGCGCTGATCGCGGACTATCCGCTCACCGGATTGAAGACAGTCGCCGAGTTTGCCAGCCGCGCCGGCGTCAGCTCGCCGACAATCCTGCGCTTTGTCAGCCGCCTTGATTTTCAGAATTATGCGGATTTTCAAACGGCGCTTCAGCGCGAGCTTATCGAGCAGGTGCAGTCGCCGCTGCTGCGCACAAGACGACAGTCCGGTTCGTCCGAAGGCGGGATTGGCAAGTTTGCCGAAGCGGTTGCTTCGAATATTGAGGAGACGTTTGCGCACTTCCATGCTGAAGACATCAAACGTTTCGTGCGGCTCCTTTCTGATCCAAAGCGCCGCATTCACATCATTGGCGGCAGGTTCACGGATGCCCTGGCCAGTTATATGTCGGCGCATCTGCGCATCATCCGCGCCGACGTGCATCATGTGACAGGGCAAGAAAGCAATTGGCGGGACGCTCTGGCGGACATGGGCAAGCGCGACGTGCTGATTGTCTTCGATATCCGCCGTTATCAGGACAGCCTCTTCGCATTCGCCAATCTGGCTGCCAAGCTCGGCGTGACATTGATCCTGTTCACCGACCAATGGCTCTCCCCCATTGCGCGCGCCGCCAGACACACGGTCACCTGCCGAACGGCTGTGCCATCGGCCTGGGATTCCAGCGCGGCTCTGTTCGCCGTTGTTGAAGCGCTGCTGGCGCAACTGACCCTGGAAGGCGGGGCGATGACCGCCAAGCGGATGGCCAGCCTTGAAACGCTGCGCGGCTGGGCAGGCGGCAAGGAGGAAGTCTGACAGGGAACACCGGGCCAACCTTCCTCATTATCACGCCCCGTTTCCGGTCTGATCATTAAGATTCCAAGGGACGTCCAGGGCGTGTGGTCCTGCCGAATGGAACTTACCTATGATGGGTGTGGCTCGCCACACGCCCTGTCACGGCTTTTTGCCCGGGCTGGCGCATGTAACGCTTCAAATGAAGCGTGCGAAGGCCAGGAGGGACATGGCTGAGGGTCTCCGCCCGCCTTGGATACCTCTATCCAAAGCTGCCATAGGCCGCCCGCTCTTCCGAATGCCGGTGTACACCCGGTCCCACAAGAGCAGCGGGGAGAATCTAACCCGGAAATTGAGGTCGGGGACAAAAATCGCTGTTTATCCACGCAGAAAAATGACAAGCCGCTGATATTGAACAAAACAAACTTTCAATCGGGAAAACTCTATCCCCCACTTCGTTCTGCTCTGACCCGTCGGCAGCGTCGCTCGTTAAAAAAGCAAGACTGGCGGCCTCTGGGGAGAGGCCGCCGAATTTGGTTGGCTTGAGCGCCGGCGAATGTTTGCCGACCGCTGGAGGCACCCGAACCGCTGCCGCCTGAATTGCAACGGCTCAAATACTTCCGGACAGGCCGCACCCGCCGCCCTGCTGCCTCCCAGCCGACTCTGACTTCTGTTGATTCTTGATGTCATGCCCGAGTCGTTGAGCAATATATAATAGGCAAAATTTTACCTAGTCAATCTCCCGCCTAGGTTATTTATGCTCAAATTCCGCATTCTTGGGTTTATAATTAACAACTTTTGATATGCAAATTACTAGCTCTCACGCGATAGTATAGGAAGGCGTCGAATTGTGGCCCCGGGCGGAATTTCACCCATGCTTCACCATGACGTGCCGCACCGCCGTATAGTCCTCCAGCGCATAGAGCGACATGTCCTTGCCATAGCCGGACTGCTTGAAGCCGCCATGCGGCATTTCATTGACCAGCATGAAATGCGTGTTGATCCAGGTGCAGCCATATTGCAGCCGCGCCGCTGTCGCCATGGCGCGCGTCACGTCTTTGGTCCAAACGGAGGAGGCGAGGCCGTAATCGCTGTCATTGGCCCAAGTCACCGCATCGTCCGGATCGGAGAAACGCGTGACGGAGACGACCGGACCGAACACTTCGCGCCGGACTATCTCATCGCTCTGCAATGCCCCCGCCACCACGGTCGGCTGATAGAAGAAGCCTTTGCCCGAAGGCGTTTTGCCGCCGGCGGTGATCTCGATATGTTTCAGCTCAGCGGCTCTTTCGACAAACGACGCCACCCGGTCGCGCTGCCGCCGCGAAATAAGCGGCCCGATTTCATTGCTGGCATCGTCCGCCTCGCCATATTTGATCGTCGAGACGGCGGCGCTGAGATCGGCCACGAGCTTGTCATGGACTTTTTTCCCCGCGTAAATCCGGCAGGCGGCGGTGCAGTCCTGTCCGGCATTGTAATAGCCGAAGGCGCGCAGGCCCTGCACCACTTCATCAATGTCGGCGTCGTCAAACACGATGACAGGCGCCTTGCCGCCAAGCTCCAAATGCGTGCGCTTGACGCTTTTCGCCGCCGCCTGCAGCACCTTCTTGCCGGTCGCCACATCGCCGGTGATCGAGATCATGTTGATCTTCGGATGGTTGATCAGCGTGTTGCCGACGCTCTCGCCGCGCCCCAGCACGACATTGACGACGCCCTCCGGCAGAATGTCCGCCAGCACTTTCGCCATTTTCAGCGCCGTCAGCGGCGTCTGCTCGGACGGTTTGAACACGACCGTGTTGCCGCCGGCGATGGCCGGCGCGAGCTTCCAGGCCATCATCATCAGCGGGTAGTTCCACGGCGCGATGGAGCCGACAATGCCGATCGGGTCGCGGCGGATCATCGATGTGTGGCCGGGCAGATATTCGCCCGACACCTGCCCCGGCATGGTGCGCACCGCGCCGGCGAAGAAGCGCCAGCAGTCGACTATCGCGGGAATCTCGTCATTCAGAACAGCGTTATACGGCTTGCCGCAGTTCAGCGCCTCAAGCGCCGCAAAGCCTTCCGCATCCTTCTCCACCGCGTCGGCGATTTTCAACAGATATTGCGAGCGCTGCTGCGGCGTGGTGCGCGACCAGGACTTGAACGCTGTCTCAGCCGCATCCGCCGCCGCATCGATCTGCGCGGCCGAGGCTTCCGGCAATTGCAGGATTATTTCCTCGGTCTTCGGATTGAGAATGGTCTCCGCCGTTTCGGTTCCACCCACGAACTTTGCGCCAATCAGCATCTGGGTCTGCATGTCATGTCCTCCTCGAATCTCATTTACTTTGACCAGCGATCTGGTCGGTGTCTTTTGTCAGCCTGAAGGCAAGCAGTATCGGGACGAGCGTCACCAGCACGACGACCATGGCGACGACGTTCGTCACCGGCCGCTCGCGCGGGCGCACCAGCTCCTCGAGCATCCAGATCGGCAGCGTCTGCTGCTGGCCGGCGGTGAATGTCGTGACGATCACCTCGTCAAACGACAGGGCGAAGGCCAGCATCCCGCCCGCCAGAAGCGCGGTGGCGATGTTCGGCAGCACGACATAGCGGAACGTCTGCCAGCCGTCGGCGCCCAGATCCATCGACGCCTCGATCAGCGAACCGGATGTGCGGCGGAAACGGGCGACGGCGTTGTTGTAGACGACGACAATGCAGAATGTCGCGTGGCCGAGAATGATGGTCCAGATGGAAAACGGAATGTCCATCAGGTTGAAGGCGGAGCGCAGCGCGATGCCGGTGATGATGCCGGGCAGCGCGATGGGCAGGATGACCAGCAGCGAAATCGTCTCGCGCCCGAAGAATTTTGTCCGCGACACGGCGGCGGCGATCAGCGTGCCCATGACCATGGAGATCAGGGTCGCGACGCTCGCCACCTTGACCGACAGGATCAGCGCCGCCCAGACATCCGGCCGGTTCCATGCGGCGGAAAACCATTTCAGCGTCAGACCGGGCGGCGGGAAGACGTAGCTCTTGTCCTCGGTCGTGAAGGCGTAGAGGAAAATCAGCGCCAGCGGCAGGTGCAGGAACAGGAGGCCTGCGCCAGCGGCAAGCTTCAGTGAGAGCGGCGCGCCGCTTCGGTCAGAGCGCATCGAACGCCCCCATCCGTTTGGCGAACATCAGATAGAGGCCCATGATGACCATCGGCACCACGGTGAAGGCGGCGGCGAGCGGGATGTTGCCGGCCGTGCCCTGATGCGCCGAGACGGCCTGGCCGATGAACAGGCGCGAGGAGCCGACAATGCCGGGAATGATGTAGTCGCCCAGCGTCAGCGAGAAGGTGAAAATCGACCCGGCGATCAGCCCCGGCAGCGCCAGCGGGAAAATGACATTGCGGAATGTCTGCCCGGCATTGGCGCCAAGGTCGGCGGAGGCTTCGATCAGGTTGACCGGGACGCGCTCGAGCGAGGCCTGCAAGGGCAGGATCATGAACGGCACCCAGACATAGACGAAGACCAGAAACATGCCGATGTAAGACAGCGACAGCGAATTGCCACCGACAATCGGCAGCGACAAAACAGCGTCGAGCAGGAATGTCAGATGCAGCTTAGCGAACAGCCAGGTCAGTATGCCCTCTTTGGCGAGGATCAGCTTCCACGCATAGACCTTGACCAGATAGCTCGACCAGAGCGGCAGCATCACCGCCAGATAGAACAGCGCCTTCCAGCCGCCCTTGGCATAGCGCGCCGCGTAATAGGCGATGGGGAAGGCGATGATCGCCGAGCCGAGCGTCACGGCGAGCGACATGGTCACGGTGCGCACGATGATGTCGAGATTTTCCGGGCGCAGCAATTCGCCATAGGTCTTCAGCGTCAGCTCATGATTGATGAGGCCGGAGAATTCGTCGATGGAATAGAAGCTCTGCAACAGCAGCGCGAACAGCGAGCCGACATAGATGATGCCGAGCCAGAGCAGCGGCGGGGTGAGCAGGAGAAACAGAAACAGCTTCGGATGCCGCCACAGATGGTCCGAGAACCTGCCCATCAGACTGGCGGGTCTTTCGCGGATGATGGCGGCGGACATGCTCACGCGCCAGCCTCCATCAGATGCACATCGGACTTGGCGAATATCAGGGTCACATAGGTGCCGACAGCAGGGACTACCCGTCCCGCTGGCAGCGCAGCGGCGATGCGCTGGCCTTCATGTTCGGTGACAACTTTCGTGCTAGCCCCGACATAATGCGCCGCGATAACTCTTGCCTTCAGGCCGGACCCGCCATTGGCGGCGCCAAAGGAAACGGACTCCGGCTTCAAACTGCCCCAGCGGCTCTCGCCCAAAATCTTCGCCACAAGCTGCGGCGGCAGCACATTGGACGAGCCGACAAAATCTGCCACGAAGCGGCTGGCCGGCCTGCCATAAATCTCAGCGGGTGTCCCTGCCTGCACTATTTTCCCGTCATTGAACACCGCCACCCGGTCGGCCATCGACAGCGCCTCGCCCTGATCGTGCGTGACGAAGACGAAGGTGATGCCGAGCGCCTTCTGCAACGCCTTCAGCTCTTCCTGCATCTGTTCGCGCAGCTTCAAGTCCAGCGCGCCGAGCGGCTCGTCGAGCAGCAGCACTTTCGGCTTGTTGACCAGCGCCCGCGCCAAAGCGACGCGCTGCCGCTGGCCGCCGGACAATTGCGCCGGCCGCCGTGCGCCGTAGCCGGGCAGCTTGACCAAAGCCAGCGCCTCTTCGGCGGCTCTGTGGCGCGCAGATTTTTCAACGCCGGAAACCATCAACCCATAGGCGACATTGTCGAGCACGCTCAGATGCGGGAACAGCGCATAATCCTGAAACACCGTGTTCACATTGCGCCGGTAAGGCGGCACGCCCTCAGCGGTTTCACCGAAGATTTCGATATGGCCGGAGGTCGGCTGTTCGAACCCCGCGATGAGGCGCAGGCACGTTGTCTTGCCGGAGCCCGATGGTCCGAGCATGGCGAAAAACTCGCCCTCGGCAATGTCGAGGTCAACCGAATCCACGGCGCGCACGGCACCGAAATGCCGCGAGACGGCATCAAAGCGGACAGCAGCTTTCATTGGGCGCCCCTGATAAAATTCCATGGCGGTGGTCCGCTGGCGTTCAATTGCGCCATTCGAACCGCCGCCATGGCCGGCACTGGTCAGCGACCGCCGATCACGCCGATGTAATCCGATACCCAGCGGTAATAGGGCACGCACTTGTCGCCCTGCGTGGCACATTTCGACTGGGGTGTTTTCCAGAATTTGATCTGCTCAAACTTGTCGCCGCCATTATTGGCGCAGCCCGCGTCGGTCAGAAGCGCGTTGCCTTTGCAGGCGGCGGGGACGGATGGAACCGTTCCGAACCAGGCGGAGACGTCGCCCTGCACCTTCGGAGAGAGTGAATGCTCCATCCACATATAGGCGCAGTTCGGGTTGGCCGCTTCCGAATGCAGCATGGTCGTGTCGGACCAGCCGGTGATGCCTTCCTGCGGGAAGGTCGAGGCGATCGGGGTCTTTTCCATCGCCGCCTTGTCGCCCGCCAGAACATTGACCTGGAACGGCCACGAGCCGGAGGCGACGACGCCCTCGTTCTTGAAGTCGTCGATCTGGATGAAGGCGTCATGCCAGTAGCGGCCAACGAGCGTGCGCTGCACGCGCAGCAGGTCGAGCGCCGCCTTGTATTGGTCCTCGTTCAGCTCATAAGGGTCTTTGATGCCAAGCTCCGGCTTGTGGAACATCAGATAGTTGGCGGCGTCGGCAATGTGGATCGGCCCGTCATAGGCTTGCACGCGGCCCTTGTTGGTCTTGCCGTCCGGAAGATTGGTCTCTTCAAAAACCACGTTCCAGCTTTTCGGCGCTTCTGGGAAAACCTTGGTGTTGTACATCAGGACATTCGCCCCCCAGACATAGGGTGTGCCGTAATGCTTGCCATCGAGCGTGTGCCAGGGCGCGTTCTGCAGGCGCTCGTCGATTGTGCTCCAGCTTGGAATCAGCGCCGTGTTGATTTCCTGCACCCGCTTGCCCGCCACCAGCCGAAGCGAGGCGTCGCCGGATGCGGTGACGAGATCGAAGCCGCCCTCGTTCATCAGCGCCACCATTTCATCCGAAGTGGCCGCCGTCTTCACCGACACTTTGCAGCCAGTCTTGCCCTCAAATTCAGTGACCCAGTCATAGGCTTTGTCGGTCTCGCCGCGCTCGATATAGCCGGCCCAGGCGACAATGTTCACCGCACCTTCGCCCTTGCCGAGCTCTTTCATCATGTCAGCCTGCACCGGCTGCACGCCAAAAGCCGCGAGCACGGACAGGGCCGTGCAGGTGTTCAGAATTTTTTTCATTATTCGCTCCCAAGCAAAGCCGCGCCTCCCGGACGGGGCATCAGGCTTGGACGACATCGTCTACCGCAAAACGAGCTTTCGCAAATTCATAATTCAAAATGATGATATCGGTTTTTCCGATACCATCATTTCTGTCAGACTTCGGCGAGCAGATACGACGTGCTCCTGCCGCCGGCGTCCTCTTTGACGAGAACCTGCCGCCTCATCAGGTCGTCGATGTCGCGCAGCGCAGTGTCCTGCGAGCACTTGGCCAGCATCGCCCATTTTGACGAGGTCAGCTTGCCCTCGAAACCGTCAAGCATCCTTGTCAGCATCAGCTTCTGCCGGTCATTGAAGTTCGCCGCTGCGTGATTTTCCCAGAACCGCGCTTTGGTCAAGACTGTTTCCAGCATCACCGCCGAATTGCCGATGGCGCTGCCGAGGCAGGCAAGGAACCAGTCCAGCCAGGGAGTGATGTCCAAATTGCCCTTCTGGCAGGCTTCCAGCGTGTCGTAATAGGCTTTCCGCTCGATCCTGATCTGCGAGGACATGGAGTAGAACCGCTGCTTCGTCTGGTCGGAGCGCGCCAGAGCAAGGTCGGCGACGGCGCGCGCGATGCGGCCATTGCCGTCTTCGAACGGATGGATCGTGACAAACCAGAAATGCGCGATGCCCGCTTTCATGACGGGATCGAGCTTCAGCGCCGGGTTTTCGAACCAGTCGAAAAACCGCCGCATCTCTTTCGGCAGCAGATCGGCATGGGGCGCTTCGAAATGAACCCGCTCGCGCCCGATTGGCCCGGAGACGACCTGCATCGGACCCGTCTCAGCTGTGCGCCACGCGCCGGTGACGATTTTGCTCATTCCACTGCGCGCCGTTGGAAAGAGAGACAAATGCCAAGCGAACAACCGCTCCTCAGTCAGCGGCGCGGCATAATTCTGCGTCGCGTCGAGCATCATCTCAACCACGCCATCAACATTGCGGTCGGACGCGACCAGCCCGGCTATGTCCATGCCAAGGCGGCGCGCGATGGAGGAGCGGACCTGGTCGTCCGCCAGCCGCTCGCCTTCGATCTCGCTGGATTTGATGACGTCCTGCGTCAGCGTCTTGAGAACCGCCTCGCCCTGATTTTGAAAGCCCAAAGCTTCCATGCGGCCAACCAGCCGCCCCTGCATGTTGCGGACATCAGCCAAGGCATTTGACAAATGGATTTGATCCCAAGTGAAATTTGGCCAGTCAGTTTCTTGATGAACATAAGTCATAATCACCGCATCCTTTGCGGAGAATATAATATCTAATCACCGCACCGTCAACTCTATTCACCGCATGATTTGCGGCGAATAGAGCCACTAATCTCCGCAAACCCTCACTTCTGCCGTCCCGCCCGGTGCGCCTGCGCGATGCGGATGAAATCCCGCGCGGTGTCCGGCAGCGCTGATCCCTTGCGCCAGACCATGCCGACCTGCACGGCGGGCAGCTGGCCTGAGACGTCGCGCGATTCAATCCGGTCGCCTTCCAAGGACCAAGGCCGGTAGACAAGATCGGGCAGCAGCGCCACGCCCGCGCCGGTGGCAACGAGCGAGCGCACCGCCTCCACCGAACGGGTGCGGAACGCCACATGCGGACGCGCGCCGAGCGCGGACAGAAGCTTGCCGGTGTTCTCCTCGATCTCGTCAACGGTGAGCATGATGAGCGGCTCGCGCGCAATGTCGGCAATGCTTATAATGTCGGCGCTCGCCAGCCGGTGGCCGAGCGGCAGCCAGAGCCGATAGGGCGAGACTTCAAGAATCTCCGCCTGCAAGGCCATCCTGTCCTTGAGGTTGGATGTGACCATCACCGCCACATCAAGCTCGCCGCCGATCAGAAGGTGTTCAAGATAATCGCCATTGTCCTCAATTGCAGAGACATCAACGCCCGGAAACGCCCGGCGGTAGCGCGACAGCACATCCGACAGGACGTAACCTGCGACCAGCGAAGTGACGCCGAGCTGCAGCGAGCCGCTCTTGATCTCGCGCTCTTCGGTGAATGTGCGCCGCGCGTCGCCGACATCCGCCAGTATCCGCGTCGCATGGCGCAGAAACTGCTGACCCTTGTGCGTGATGTTCAAACCTCGCGCGTGGCGGTCAAACAGGGCGACGCCCAAATCCTGCTCCAGCTCCTTTATCGCCTCGGTCACGGAACTTTGTGAAATCGACAGATCATGCGCAGCGCCCGAAACAGTTCCCTGCTCGGCGACGGCGATGAAATATTGCAGCTGGCGGAGGGTGAAGGCCATTGGGGCATTGTGGCGAAATGGGTGCTGCGCGCAAGACGTACCAAGTCTGTCGGGCTGCCAATTCATAAACCAGCCGTCGCATTCCATTTTTGCCGCTTGACTGGAATGTTCATTCTATTTCATTTTGCCTCGACCCCAATGTGACGGCGAGAGGCAAATGTATCAATGAAACCGCCACGCGATTTCCAGCACTTGAAGTCATTCATTCTCGAACGCAGCGAGAGCTTTCCCAAGCGTCTGCGGCAAGTTGCGGTGTTCGCGCTGGAAAATCCCGACGAAATCGCCTTCGGCACGGCCGCTTCCATCGCCGCCCGCGCTGATGTTCAGCCATCGACGCTGGTGCGCTTTGCACAAAGCATTGGCTATGCCGGGTTTTCGGACCTGCAGGCCGTGTTCCGCGACCGGCTGCGCGAGCGTGGATCGACATATGAGGAGCGGCTGGAGGCGCTGTCCGACGCGTTCGGGCGCGAAGGCGGCAACGCAATCCTATCCGGCGTGGTCGCGGCAGCCGGTACGTCAATTGATTCGCTGTCCGACACGATCCGCAGCGAGGATTTTAATGAGGCGGTGAAGCTGCTCGCCAAGTGCGAGACAATCTATCTCCTTGCCCAGCGCCGGTCGTTCCCGATCACAACTTACCTCGCCTACATGTTCGGCAAGCTGAAAATCAAGGTGCAGCTCGTCTCCTCGCCCTATGGCGTTGAGCCTGAGCAGATGGCCTTTGCGTCAAAGAAGGACGGGGCGCTTGCCGTTTCCTTCTCGCCCTATGCCTCGCCCACCATCGACCATGCCCAGATATTGAGCGATCAGGGCGTGCCGATCATCTCAATCACCGACAGCGCATTTTCGCCGCTCGCCAGCCTGTCCAAACTCTGGTTCGAAGTGGCTGAAAGCGATTTCGGCGGCTTCCGCTCGCTGTCGGCGACGATGGCGCTCGCCACGGCGATTGCCATTGCCATTGGCGAGGAGCGGCGGGCGGGCAGGAAATAGCGAACGCCCGCCTGGCCTGCTATCCCAGCTTCACAGCCTTGCCCGTGTCATGCGACTTCTGAGCTGCGTCCGCGAGGACCAGCGCCATCAAACCGTCGTGGCCGCTGGGGTTCGGCGCTTTCTTGTTCATGACCGTGTCAATGAACGCGTTCATCTCGTTGCGGTAAGCCGCGTCATAGCGCTCAAGGAAGAAATTCTGCACCGGATCAGCCGAGATGCCGCTTTTGGAGGCAAATTTGACGGTGGTTTCCAGCACGTTTCCAGCCGTCAGAAGGCCTTTGGAGCCATGCACTTCAATGCGCTGATCGTAGCCGTAGGTGGCGCGGCGGGAGTTGGAAATCTGGCAGATTTTGCCGGACGCGGTTTTCAGGAGAACGGCGGCGGTATCGACATCGCCCGCCTTGCCGATCTCCGGATCGACGATGGACGAGCCGACGGCATGAACCTCGACCGGCTCTTCGCCGAGCAGGAAACGCGCCATGTCGAGATCATGGATCATCATGTCCCTGAAAAGCCCGCCGGATGTGGCGATGTAAGAGACCGGCGGCGCGCCGGGATCGCGGGACAGGATGGTGACCAGCTCGACATTGCCGGCGACGCCTTCGTCGATTCGGGCTTTCAGCGAGGCGAAGTTGGGATCGAAGCGGCGGTTGAAACCGACCATCAGCGCGACGCCGGCTTTTTCGACCACTTTGAGCGTCTTCTCAACGCGTTTGGAGTCAAGATCGACGGGCTTCTCACAGAAGATCGCCTTGCCGGCCTTGGCGGCGCGCTCGATGAATTCGGCATGCGTCGTCGTCGGCGTGCAGATCATCACCGCGTCAATGTCTTTGGAACTGAAAATGGCATCCACATCGCGCACTGCCGCTCCCGTCGCCGCAGCCAGAGATTCCGCCCCTTTGGGAAACGGGTCAGCGATCGCGACCAGCGTGCCCTTCGGCGAAGCGGCGGCGTTGCGTCCATGTATCTGGCCAATGCGGCCAGCCCCCAAGAGCCCAAACCGTACCATTTTTCTCTCCATTTCAAAAAATCAAAAATAGAACATACATTCTGAATTGACAAATAAACAGAATTTATGTTTCATTTCAAGTGACATTTTTACAGTGCGCGAAAGCGCCGTCCAGCGCTATAAACACAGCACAAGACGCTGCATGAAGGAATCCATCATGTCTATCAAGGCCGGAACGCAACTTGATGTCATTTCCATCGGCCGCTCGTCGGTCGATCTTTATGGACAGCAGATCGGCTCCAGGCTTGAGGACATATCCTCCTTCTCCAAATCCGTCGGCGGCTGCCCGGCCAACATCGCCATCGGCACGGCGCGGCTCGGGCTGAAATCCGGCCTCATCACCCGCGTCGGCAATGAGCAGATGGGCCGCTTCATCCGCGAGCAGTCGGCGCGCGAGGGTGTCGCCGTTGACGGCATCATCACCGACAAGGAGCGCCTGACCGCTCTGGTGCTGCTGGCGGTCGAGGAAGAGGGCGTTTCGCCGATGATCTTCTACCGCTCCGATTGCGCTGACATGGCGCTGTGCGAGGACGACATTGACGAGGCCTTCATCAAGTCGTCGCGCTCGGTTCTGGTCTCCGGCACCCACTTTTCACAGCCCAACACCGAAGCCGCGCAGCGCAAGGCGATCCGCCTCTGCAAAGCGAACGGCGGCAAGCGTGCTGTTTGACATTGACTACCGCCCGAACCTCTGGGGCCTCGCCGGCCATGACGCCGGGTTTGAGCGCTACGTTGCTTCCGACCATGTGTCGAACAAGCTGAAGACGGTGCTCGCCGACTGCGACCTCGTCGTCGGCACGGAAGAGGAAGTGCTGATCGCATCCGGCGAGAGCGACCTGCTGGCGGCGCTGAAGACCATCCGCTCCCTGTCCACAGCCGTTATCGTGCTGAAGCGGGGAGCCAAGGGCTGCATCGTCTATGACGGGCGGATATCCGATAATCTTGAGGACGGCATAATCGGCGACGGGTTTCCGATTGAAATCTACAATGTGCTCGGCGCGGGCGACGCCTTCATGTCCGGCCTGCTGCGCGGCTATCTCAGAGGCGAGCCACACAAGACGAGCGCCACCTGGGCCAATGCCTGCGGCGCGTTCGCCGTCTCGCGGCTGCTCTGCTCGCCCGAATATGCGACGTGGGAGGAGCTGCAGTTCTTCCTGAAGAACGGCTCGAAGCTCCGCGCCCTGCGCAAGGATGAGGATCTCAATCATGTCCATTGGTCCACCACGCGCAAGGCGCCGCCGATCCCTTTGATGATGGCGCTGGCCTGCGACCACCGTTCGCAGCTGGAGGACGCAGCGAAGAAGGCCGGCGCTGATTTCTCGCGCATTTCTGATTTCAAAATCCTAGCCGTCAAGGCGGCGGGCAAAGTCTCGGGCGGACGCCCCGGCTACGGCATGCTGCTCGACGAGAAATATGGCCGCTTGGCGTTTTACGAAGCGGCGAAGCAGAAATTCGACTGGATCGGCCGCCCGGTCGAGCGCCCCGGCTCGCGGCCTTTGCGCTTTGAGTTCTCGCAGGACATCGGCTCCGAGCTAATCGACTGGCCGCTGTCGCACACGATCAAATGCCTGTGTTTCTATCATCCGGACGATCCGGCTGAATTGAAGCTGGAGCAGCAGGAGAAGCTGCGCACGCTGTTTGACGCCTCGCGCAAAGTCGGGCGGGAACTTCTGGTCGAAATCATTGCGGGCAAACATGGCAAGCTGGACGATCACACAATCGAGCGGGCGCTGACTGAACTGTATGATCTCGGCATCCGCCCCGACTGGTGGAAGCTGGAACCGCAGTCGAGCAAAGCCGCATGGGCGAATATCGAGCGGGTCATCACTTCCCGCGATCCGTGGTGCCGGGGCGTCGTGCTTCTCGGCCTCGAAGCGCCGCAAGCGGAGCTTGAGGCGGCGTTCGCAGCGGTTGCCGACATTGGCGTCGTCAAGGGCTTCGCTATTGGCCGCACGATTTTTTCAGATGCAGCGCAGAATTGGTTTGCGGGAAACATTACCGATGGCGAAGCCGTCGATGATATGGCACATAAATTTGAACGGCTGACCATCGCTTGGCTGCGCGCCCGCAAACTCGCCTGACTTGGGAGAAACACATGACCACCATCCGCCTCACCATGGCGCAGGCGCTCGCCCGCTATCTGACCCGGCAGAAGACCATCATCGGCGGCAAAAAGGTGCCTATCTTCGGCGGCGTCTGGGCGATTTTCGGCCATGGCAATGTCGCGGGGCTCGGCGAGGCGCTGTATGGCGTCAAAGACGAGCTGCCCACTTACCGCGGCCATAACGAGCAGGGCATGGCCTTCGCCGCCACGGCCTTTGCCAAGGCGAGCTTCCGCCGCCGCTTCATGGCCTGCACATCGTCCATCGGCCCCGGCGCGCTCAACATGGTGACTGCTGCGGCTGTCGCGCATGTCAACCGCATTCCGATGCTGCTTCTGCCCGGCGACGTTTTCGCGACGCGGCTGCCCGATCCGGTGCTCCAGCAGGTCGAGGATTTCGGCGACGGCACGGTGTCGGCCAATGACTGCTTCCGTCCTGTGTCGCGCTATTTCGACCGCATCACGCGCCCCGAGCAGATCATGCCCGCGCTCGCCCGCGCCATGCAGGTTCTGACCGACCCCGCCGAATGCGGACCGGTGACGCTTTCGCTTTGCCAGGATGTGCAGGCCGAGGCCTATGATTATCCGGAAAGCTTCTTCGACGAAAAAGTCTGGACCCCGCGCCGCGCGCGCGCCTCGCGCGACGAACTTGCGGCGGCTGCAAAGGCGCTTGCAAAGGCGAAGAAGCCGCTGATTATCGCAGGCGGCGGCGTGCTTTATTCTGAAGCCTCGGATGCGCTGCGCGCCTTCGCCGAGAAGCATCAGATCCCGGTCTGCGAGACGCAGGCCGGCAAGAGCTCGCTGCCGGACGCGCACAAGCTCAACATGGGCGGCGTCGGCGTCACCGGCACATCGGCGTCCAACCAGCTCGCCGAAGAGGCGGACCTCATTCTAGCGGTCGGCTCGCGCCTCCAGGATTTCACCACCGGCTCGTGGGGCCTGTTCAAGGGCAAGGCCAAGACTTTCATCGGCCTCAACACACAGGTCTTCGACGCCGCCAAGCACAATTGCCTGCCGCTGGTATGTGACGCGAGGGAGGGGCTGGCCGAGCTTTCCGAGGCGGCTGGCGCTTATGCTTCACCTTCCGCATGGACGAAGAAGGCCGCTTCCGGCCTCAAGGAATGGAACAGGATCGCCGACGCGGCGACCGCTTCGACGAACTCCGCCCTGCCCACCGACGCACAGGTTGTCGGCGCGGTGCAGCGTGTCATGGGGTCATCCGCCACCATGGTCTGCGCCGCCGGCGGCCTGCCGGGCGAACTGCACAAAATCTGGCGGCAGGGCGCGCCGGGGTCGTACCATATGGAATATGGCTTCTCCTGCATGGGCTACGAGATCGCCGGCGGACTTGGCGTCAAGCTTGCCAAGCCAAAAGACGAAGTTGTCGTCATGGTCGGCGACGGATCGTATATGATGCTGAACTCGGAGATCGCCTCGTCGATCATGCTCGGCGCGAAGCTCACCATCGTCATTCTCGACAACAGAGGTTATGGCTGCATCAACCGTTTGCAGATGGCGACCGGCGGCGCGAACTTCAACAATCTGCTGAAGGACACGTTTCACGAGACCTTGCCCGACATCGACTTCCGCGCCCATGCCGAAAGCCTCGGCGCGGTTGCGTGGAAAGTCTCCTCCATCGGCGATCTTGAAATCGCCCTGAAGAAGGCCAAGAAAGAAACGCGCACGACGGCCATCGTCATCGACACCGATGCGCTCGTCACGACACAGGGCGGCGGCACATGGTGGGAAGTCGCCGTTCCGGAAGTCTCGCCGCGCAAAAAGGTCAACGCGGCGCGAAAGGCGTATGAGCAGGCGTTGAAGGCGCGGGCGCTGGTCAACTGAGGGCATCACATGGACATTATCGGCGCCAAACACCCGTTTTACGAAGTGGCCTGGCGGCGCTATGCGACGGTCGGCATGGCCGCCTGCTGGGCGCTGTTTGAATGGTTCCTCGCCTTCTCGCCCTTCTGGGGCGTGCTGGCGACGGGGGTGACGGGGCTGGCATGGTGGGAGCTGATCCACAATTACAAACCGCAGCCGAAGGACACACCCAATGACGCCAAACCTTAAAGCGCCGCAGAATTCGGGCACTGGCAGAATTGTGCATGTGACGCCTCAGAGCGCCGGCTGGACCTATGTCGGCTTCGACCTGCACCGCCTCGCGCCCGGCGGCGCGGCATCGGGTGTTTCCGGAACCCGCGAAACCTGCCTCGTCTTCGTCACCGGCAAAGGCCGGGTTCATGCAGGATCGGACTTGGGCGAACTCGGCGCGCGCATGACGCCGTTTGAGGGCAAACCATGGTCGGTCTACATCCCGGCTGGGGTTGAATGGTCGGTGTCCGCCACGACCGATCTCGAGCTCGCAGTCTGCACCGCGCCCGCCATCGGTAACAAGCTCCCCGTTCGGGTGATTGCGCCGGACAGCTTGGGCCAGGAAACCCGCGGCAAGGGCACGAACACGCGCTATGTCACCAACATCCTGCCCGAATCCGAACCGGCAGACTCCCTGCTCGTCGTCGAAGTCATCACCCCCGGCGGCCACACATCCTCCTACCCGCCGCACCGCCACGACGAAGACGATCTGCCGCGCCAGTCCTTCCTCGAAGAGACCTACTATCACCGCCTTAACCCACCTCAGGGCTTTGCCTTCCAGCGCGTCTACACCGACAAAGGCGCTGACGGGACGCGGGAGCTGGATGTTTCCATGGCAGTGGAGGATGGCGACGTGACGCTCGTCCCCAAAGGCTACCACCCCTGCGCGGCCTGCCATGGCTATGATCTGTATTATCTCAATGTGATGGCCGGGCCGGTGCGGACCTGGAAATTCCACAATGCGCCGGAGCATGAGTGGCTGACGAAGCTGTGAGGATTTGGTACGCCCAAGGGGAATCGAACCCCTGTTCCCGCCGTGAGAGGGCGGTGTCCTGACCGCTAGACGATGGGCGCGGCCTAGGCGATATAATCCGTCAAGGCCCTGAATGCAATCAGGCGGCTGGGTCTTTTCGCTCAATCAGGTCAAACAGATTCCCATACAGATCCTCAAACACCGCCACCGTGCCATAGGCCTCGTGGCGCGGGGCATCACGGAATTTAACTCCCTTGGCTGTCATGGCGGCATAATCGCGGGCGAAGTCATCCGTGTGCAAAAACATCAACACCCGCCCGCCGGTCTGGTTGCCGATGGCGGCGCGCTCGGCCTCGTTCTTGGCTTCGGCCAGGAGGATTTCCGCCCCGCCCGCGCCGGGAGAGATCACGACCCAGCGCTTGCCACCATGCAAATCTGAGTTCTCAACGATGGAAAAACCCAGTTTCTCAGCATACCAGTCTTTGGCCTCGTCGTAATTGCGGACCACGAGCGTGACGAGAGAAAGGCGCATGGGCATTATTGCGGCTTCACCGCAAACCGCGCCACGATGCGCTTTGTCACAATGTCAAACACCGCGATCTCCCGCGCCCCGCCCTGCAGGGTCACATCAAGAGATATCCGGTCACCCGACAGACTCTGGCCGTTCAAATAAGCACCCGTTGGCAGAACAATTTCCCCGGCTGTGAGCGCGCCGCCAGCGGTAATTTCGGCGCCGACCGCCGCCGTCTCTTTGCCGCCGCCGTTCATCTTGTAGACAATTGCGAAAAGCACCGCCATAAGACCGGCCATCATCACGCCGATGGAGACGCCGAGCAGCCGGATCATCTTGCGGCGCACTTTTTCCATTGCCGGATCGAGCGGCTTTTCGTCTTCTTCTTTTAGCGCATCACTCATTCAGGAATTCCCTTGGCCACATCCGCCCCTGATATCGAAGACGAACCGGCATTGATAGAGCGGACGGCCAATGACGCCGCCTCTGGCAAGCGGCTTGACCAATGGCTGGCGTCCGAGCTTGGCCCGGACCTGTCGCGCAGCCGGATACAGGGGCTGATAGAAGCGGGGGCGGTTGAGCTCAACAGCGTGGTGGTCACCGAGACGAAACGCAAGCTGAAAGCGGGCGACGTTGTGCGCCTCACCCTTCCTGAGCCCGAACCCGCCGATCCGGAGCCGGAGAACATTCCGCTTGATATTCTCTACGAGGACAAGGACCTCATCGTCATCAACAAGCCGGCCGGACTTGTCGTGCATCCGGGCAATGGCAACTGGACCGGCACGCTGGTCAACGCCCTGCTGTTCCATTGCGCCGGCACGCTCTCCGGCGTCGGCGGGGTCAAGCGGCCAGGCATTGTGCACCGGCTCGACAAGGACACGACCGGCGTCATGGTCGTGGCGAAAAATGATCTCGCCCACAGGGCGCTGGCCGAGGCTTTCGCCGACCATGGGCTGACCGGCGACTTGGAGCGAGCGTATGTGGCCTTGGTCTGGGGCGCGCCGGCAAAAGTTGCTGGCACGATTGACGCGCCACTTGGCCGCTCCATGAAAGACCGGACGCGTCAGGCCGTGGTCAAGGAAAACCAGCCGGACGCGCGCCATGCCGTCACGCATTTTGAAGTGCTGGAGCGCTTCGGCGAACAGAAGGACGGCGAGCCGCTGGCAAGCCTTGTCGAATGCCGCCTCGAGACCGGCCGCACCCACCAGATCCGCGTGCACATGGCCCATATCGGCCACCCGGTGATTGGCGACCAAGAGTACGGGATGGCCTTCCGCACCAAAGCCAACCGCCTGCCGGCGAAGCTGCGCGATGAAGTGCAGGCGTTTCCAAGGCAGGCGCTGCATGCAAGGCTGCTGGCGTTCGAGCATCCGGCGACAGGCAAGTTGATGCGGTTTGAGGCGGCGATGCCGGGGGATATGGCGGAGATCGTGGCGGGGTTCCGCAAACTTCGGTATTGCGGCGAGAGCCCATGGGCTTCGGGACATTAATTCGCCGTAATGTGATCTCCCCACCCTGTTTTCACCAAATTCCTCCCTATATACTTTTCCCGCCGTGCCCAACGCGCTTTGCGGTTGGGTGAGCGCGCCCGCCGTTCCGGGGGTGCCGGTTTTAGAGGAGAGGGTGCTGTCATGGCCCGTGGTTTGCCTGCAATCATGTCCGGAGAGGGCGGGTTGTCCCGCTATCTGGATGAAATCCGCAAGTTTCCCATGCTGGAGCCGCAGGAGGAGTATATGCTCGCCAAGCGGTATCTGGAGCATGAGGACCGCAACGCCGCGCATAAACTTGTCACAAGCCACCTGCGCCTCGTGGCCAAGATCGCCATGGGTTACCGCGGCTATGGCCTGCCGATCGGCGAGGTCGTGTCCGAGGGCAATGTCGGGCTGATGCAGGCGGTGAAGAAATTTGAGCCGGAGCGCGGCTTCCGCCTCGCCACCTACGCCATGTGGTGGATCAAGGCGTCGATTCAGGAATATATCCTGCGCTCGTGGAGCCTCGTCAAAATGGGCACCACGGCCAACCAGAAGCGGCTGTTTTTCAACCTGCGCAAACTCAAGGGCCGCATCCGCGCGCTGGACGATGGCGATCTGAAGCCGGATCAGGTGGAGAGCATCGCCACGACTTTGGGCGTGTCCAAGGAAGAAGTCATCTCAATGAACCGCCGCATGTCCGGCGACGCGTCTTTGAATGCGCCGATCAAGGCCAGCGAGGGCGAGAGCGGCGAGTGGCAGGACTGGCTGGTGGACGGCCATGACAGCCAGGAGCAGGTGCTGATCGAGCAGGACGAGCTCGACGAGCGCCGCTCCATGCTGGAGGACGCGCTGTCAGTCTTGAATGAGCGCGAGCGGCGGATATTCGAGGCGCGGCGGCTCGCCGAGGACCCGGTGACGCTGGAGGACCTGTCCACGCAGTTTGACATTTCCCGCGAGCGCGTGCGCCAGATCGAAGTGCGGGCGTTTGAGAAGGTTCAGGACGCAGTGAAGGCCTCGGCGATCAGGCGGCAGAAGGCGCTGCGGACGATTGAGGCTTAGGCTCCGCCCAGCATCTTCCTGAACTGGATAAACCCGGACCGGTCCGCCACTTTCTCATACAGGCGGATCGCGGTCTCATTGGTCTCATGCGTCAGCCAATAGACCCGCGCCGCGCCCTTTTCAGCGGCGAACGCATAGACCGCTTCAATCAGCGCAGTCGCTGCGCCTTTGCCCCGGTGTTCGGGTTTGGTGATGAGGTCCTGCAGATAGCAGTAGGGACCTTGCGTCCAGGCCGAATAATGGAAGATGCAATGCGTCATGCCGATGATTTCGCCTGCTTCCTCAGCGATTAGTCCATGCATCGGAACAGCGGGATCAAGCAGGCGCGCGAAAGTCACATCGCTGATGTCGCTGGAAATGACAGCTTTGTAAAAGGTCTGATACGCCTTCCACAGCCCGTCCCAATCGGGCCGGTCGCCTGCCTCCAGCGGACGGATGTTCAGCATCAGCCTGCGGCCTTGGCGGTCCAGGCCTTGAAGACTTCCTGAAAGACCTTGTCGCCCGGAATGCCCTTTTCGATGGAGATCAGCGCGCGGCGACCGGACTTGTAGGTCAGCGGGATGTCGATCCAGCTCTGTCGGCTCATCAGCGCCAGATTGTTCTCCACCGCGCTCTTCTCATCCGTCAGTGCGATCAGGAAGAACCCGTCACCGAAATTCGCCGGCACCCCGACCAGCGGGTTGCCGGGCGCCTGCTCGGTGTCCTTGAAGGTGACGCGCTGCACACCGTCAACGCTGCCGCCCTGGAAACCTTCCGGTATGGTGAAGGCCAGCTCAATTATGTGGCTGGCCGGCAGCGTCTTGTCGCCGTTGCGCTTGATGGTGAGCTTGAGCGTGACGCCCTTGTCGGGAATATTGATTTCGCCGCGGATCGCCGCCTCGGCGGGCTGGTCCGCGCCGGGCGAATCCTGCACCACCGACCAGACGACGGCGCCGGTGTCGACCGTGCCCTCCTCGGTGCCGGTCTTTTCTTCGTAGAACACCGCCTTCTGGCCGACCGGAACAGCAACCGGCGCGGCGGAGGTTTCTGGCGCAGCTGGCGCTGCCGGATCAGCAGCCAAAGCGGGCTTTGCGGTGCCCGGCGTTGTCACCTGCGCCACCGATTCGCCTTCGCCGACCCCGGCGGCGGTCGCCGCAGCTGGTCCGGTCTCGACTTCCTTGCCGTCCTCGGTCAGGCGCTGGGTGAATTTCTCCTCGCCCGGCGCTGCTTTCGCTGACGCGGCGGGCGCGGCTGGCTCGGCTTTCGCGGGCGCTGCCGCCGGATCAGCCGGTTTAACCGACGTCGTCACGACCTTCTTCACTTCCGGCGCCGTTGGCGCGGTGAAGTTCTTGTAGGCCGCCGCGATTTCATCCCGCTTGAGATACGCGCCATAGCTCGCGCCCGCCGCCAGCAGCACTCCGAGCCCCGCCCATGCCAAGCTTCCGCCCCGTTTTGCTCCGCCTGACGCGGGCGCGGGTTTAGGGCCGGGCAGAAGCTCGGGCCGGTCCAGTCCGCTGCGCGCATATGGAAGCGCAGCAGGGACCGCAACGGGGGCGGCGGCGCTTGGAGCGCGTGCCGGCGTGGCCGCAATAACCGGCTCCACTGGCACTGGCGGGCGCTTGGTCTCCGCTTCCGCCGCCGAAATAAAGGCCTCCAGCGGATCTAGCGGTTTGACATCGCTGACAGGCGCGGTCGCAGGTGCATAGGCCTGCTCGACAGCTGCTATCGCATCGTCCAGCGCCTTCGTTTGCCGCGCCTTTTGTTCCTGCGTGGGAGCGGGCGACAGCGACGCCAGTTTCTGCTCGATGGTCTGGCGCGCCCGCGCATAGACGCGCGCGCGCAGCTCGGCATTGTTGACCGCTTGGCCGTCAATGGTCTTTTTCAGAATCGCTACAAAATCAGTCATCCGCCCGTTCGCCGCTTTCGAGGCGCCTTTTTGATTCGGCGCGCTCTTCTGAAGTGATTTGCCCGCCGCAAATTAGTCCTGAAACGGGTCCGTCACAAGTATCGTGTCATCACGCTCCGGACTTGTTGACAAAAGAGCAACAGGACAGCCGATCAGCTCCTCGATATAGCGCACATATTTGATGGCTTGGGCGGGCAATTGCGCCCACGATCTTGCCCCGGCGGTCGTGTCTTTCCAGCCTTCCAGCGTCTCATAGACCGGTTCGACATTGGCCTGCGCCGCCTGCGCGGCGGGCAGATAGTCGATCAGTTCGCCGTTCAGCTTGTAGCCGGTGCAGACTTTGATCTCGTCAAGACCGTCCAGAACATCGAGCTTGGTCAGCGCTATGCCATTGATTCCGTTGACCGCCACCGCCTGACGCACCAGCACGGCGTCGAACCAGCCGCAGCGCCGTTTGCGGCCGGTCACCGTGCCGAACTCATGGCCGCGCGTGCCGAGAAATTCGCCGACATCGTTCTGCTGCTCGGTTGGAAACGGTCCCTCGCCCACCCGCGTTGTGTAGGCCTTGGTGATGCCGAGCACATAGCCGATGGCGCCCGGACCCATGCCCGACCCCGCCGCCGCCTGCCCCGCCACCACATTGGACGAGGTGACGAACGGATAGGTGCCGTGGTCAACGTCGAGCAATGTCCCCTGCGCGCCCTCAAACAGGATGCGTTTTCCGGCGCGCCGGTGCGTGTCGAGAATGCTCCAGACCCGGTCGACAAAGGGCAGGATTTTGTCGGCAACCGAGGTCAGCTCTTCAAGGATCGTCTCCGCCTTGATCTCTTCAACCCCAAGTCCGCGCCGCAGCGGATTGTGATGCGCCAAAAGCCGGTCGATCTTGGCTGGCAGCGCCGCCGGATCCGCAAGGTCCATCACTTTGATCGAGCGCCGCCCGGCTTTATCTTCGTAAGCCGGGCCAATCCCGCGCCCGGTCGTGCCGATTTTTGTCCCGGCCTTGGCAGTCGATTCCCGCAGCCGGTCGAGTTCGCCATGCACGGATAAAATCAGCGGCGTGTTCTCGGCGATCTTCAGAATGTCCGGTGTGATGGCGACGCCCTGTTTTCCCAGCCGCTGGACTTCAGCCACGAAGGCATGCGGATCAAACACCACGCCATTGCCGATGACCGACAGCTTGCCGCGCACCACGCCCGACGGCAGCAGCGAGAGCTTGTAGCTCGTCCCGTCAATGACCAGCGTATGTCCGGCATTGTGCCCGCCCTGAAAGCGCACAACGACATCGGCGCGCTCGGACAGCCAGTCAACAATCTTGCCCTTGCCCTCATCGCCCCATTGCGAGCCGACAACCACAACATTCGCCATTCAAGTCTCCTGACGCCTCGTGAATCAAAAATGGGGGATTTCCCGCGGCTCTATAGCGGGGGAAAAGCCGGGATGCGAGAGGATAATGCTCACCCGCCCATTGCCGCCGACACAATCAGAAACAGCGGCACCGGCGCCACGCCGATCAGTGCGCTGGCGAGGAACATCGGGAACGACACGAGCCGGCTCATTCCGACCGCCATGGAAATGCCGCCGCCGCCGCCGAGCAGCGCGCTTCCGGGCAGGTTGATGAGCGCTATAAGCGCGAGGAAGCGGTGGCGCATCAGCCATGGGACAAAGCGTTTGGGCGCGTGTTCCAAAAGCTGATTGACGCGCGCCTCGCCTTGCAGGCCAGAGAGTGACTCAACCAAAGCGGCGGCCCGCTGCAAACCGAGCCAGTTGAAACAGACAACCAGCCAGCGCTCTGGAACAAGCCGCCCGGCGCAATAGCTCAGGGTGAGCGCCGCGATGGTGGCCACATACACGACCGGCACGATGCGCACTCCAAAGGCAAAGATCAGCGCCAGCCCTATCTCAACACCCGGCACGAACGGAACGGCGGTCGCCAAAATATAGAAGACCACGCCGCTCATGATGATGCCATGGATCATCGGCTCGGTGTGCGGCCAGATGGTGATGTCGAAACCCTTGCTCAGATGCATGCCGAAATAAGAGCCGCCGACGACCAGCGCCGCGTAGAAGACAATGGCCAGCGCCAGCTTCCTGTTGAACCCCTGTCCAGCATTGGCCTTTGCCATTCTATTTGACGAAGACCGGAAGGTCGGCCTTTGGGTCGGTCAGCGCGCCGTCAAACTTGATGCCGACATTAACCGTCCAATACCAGCGCGCCTGCGCCCATTTGGCGTCGGCTGTGAGCTTTCCATCCTCGACAAATCCGGAAAAGACGATCTTGCCCTGCTTTTCGCTTATCATTTCCGAATAAAAGTGCACCTTTTTGCCTTCAACCCGCACGAGATAGGGCGCGGGCTGAAAGCCGAAGCGCACGCAGAGCCGCGTCGACATCAGCCCGCCCGCAAACTCCACCACATCTTTGCCGCCGCCCTTCTTGCCATCCTGCGCGAAATCCGCCGCATAGGAGCGTCCGTCGAAATCGCCGTTGATCGCAGTGCTCATGGATTCGGGTATTGCGGGAGCGGGAGTCATCGGCGCCGCTTCCTCGGCTGCGGCGCGCAGCGGGGCGGCGAGGAAAGTCAGGAGAAGCAACAGCCGGGCAAAAACCTGCATGCTTTGAACCCCTTAGGAGGACTTGCAGGATAGGCTGGCGGCGGGAGAAATCAAGAGCGTGTGGTTCCCGGTTTGCAAAACCTGAAACGCGCCTTACAACAGGCCATCTTGCCCCCAATTCTCACCCGCCAGGCCTATATCCTGCTCACGCTCACCAGCCTGTTCTGGGGCGGCAATTCCGTGGCGGGGAAAATGGCGGTTGGCGAGATTTCGCCGATGCTCCTGACGCTGGCGCGCTGGGCCGTGGCGGCGCTGATTGTGTTTGCCATTGCGCTGCCGGACATCAGGCGCGACTGGCCCTTGATCCGGAAAAATCTCGGGAAGCTGTTTCTGTTCGGCGCGCTGGGTTTCACAATGTTCAATGTGCTGCTCTACACCGCGCTCACAAAAACCAGCGCCGTCTCGAGCGCCATCGTACAGGCGGCCATCCCGGCCTCGGTCTATATTCTGAATTTCCTGATCTTTCGGGTGAAGACGGGCCTCTGGCAGCTTGCCGGCTTTATTGTGACGCTCGCCGGCGTCATGCTGGTCGTCACGCATGGAGAGATTGCGCGGCTGGCGTCGCTTGATTTGAACGAAGGTGATGCGCTCGTGCTCATGGCTGTGGTCATCTATTCGCTCTATGCCGTGTGCCTTCGCTACAAGCCTGAAATCAGCTGGAAAAGCCTGATCGCCGCCCTCACGCTGAGCGCCGCGCTCTCCTCAATTCCTTTTGTCATCTGGGAGTGGCGCAGCGGCGGGCTGACCTTGCCCGGAAACACGGGTTGGCTGATCGTGCTTTACACCGGCATTTTCCCCTCAATTCTCAGCCAGGTGTTTTTCATCCGCGGCGTCGAGCTGATCGGCGCGAACCGTGCGGGGATTTTTTCCAATCTGATACCGATCTTCGGCACCGGCCTTGCCATCCTCATAATAGGCGAGCCGCTGGAGACGTTTCATGTCGCGGCGCTGGTTCTGGTGGTGGCGGGCATTTGGCTGGCGGAGCGGCGCGCGGGGCGTCCTCAAGCGCCTCTTTGAGGGGTGGATATTGTACGCCATAGCGCCGTAAGATGCCGTCTGGAACCATGTTGGGATTGCAGGCATGAACGGAGCGGAAAGTCTGGTCCACACTCTCGTTGCGAACAAGGTTGACACCTGCTTCGCCAATCCCGGCACCAGCGAGATGCATTTCGTCGCCGCGCTCGACCGCATACAAGGTGTGCGCTGCATTCCCGGCATGCAGGAAAATGTCGTGACCGGCATGGCCGACGGCTATTTCCGCATCGCGCAAAAGCCAGCCGCGACGCTGCTGCACTGCGGCCCCGGCCTCGCCAACGGCATCGCCAATCTGCACAATGCCAAGCGCGCGCATTCCGGCATTCTCAACATTGTCGGCGACCATGCCAGCTATCACAGCCAGTACGACCCGCCGCTCGCCGCCGACACGGCTGAATTGGCGGGGACTGTGTCGAACTGGGTGAGGACCGCCAGCCGCGCCGAAGAAGTCGGGCGGGACGCAAGCGCGGCCATACAGGCGGCGAAGACCTCTCCCGGACAGATCGCGACACTCATTCTGCCTGCTGACACTGCCTGGAATGAAGGCGGCTCTCCCGGCGGCGCTCTCCCGGTTTCCGCTCCTGAGAATGCCGACCAAACCACAATCGCCGAAATCGCCAAGACGCTTCGGAGCGCCAAGAACGTCCTTCTGCTTCTCGGCGGCAAGGCCCTGCGCGCGGAGGCGCAGATGCAGGCGGCGCGGATACAGGACATGACCGGCTGCCGCGTCATGACCGAATGCCTCAACGGCCTGCACCAGCGCGGTCGCGGGCGGCTGCCGCTGGAGCGCGTCCCCTACCCGCCTTTGCCCGCCATTGCGGCGCTCAAGGATGTGGAGCATCTCATTCCTGTGAACGCCAAAGCCCCGGTCGGCTTCTTCGCCTATCCCGGCCTGCCGAGCCTGCACTATCCTCAGAGCGCCGAAGTGCAGATTCTGACGCGCATCGATCAGGACGCCGAGGCCGCCTTGCGTGCCCTTGCCGATGAACTTGGCTGCGGTCCCGCCTCGATCAAATCCGGCGAGCGTCCCGCCCCGCCCGAGGGCAAGCCGACATCGGCGGGCTTCGGTCAGATGCTGGCCGCCGTGATGCCGGAAGAGAGCATCCTCGTCGATGAAGGCATAAGCTTCGGCTTCGCCTTTTATGAGCAAAGCCACAACGCCCCGCCGCACGACTGGATGAACGTCACCGGCGGCGCCATCGGCTACGGCCTGCCCTGCGCCGCCGGGGCGGCGGTGGCAGGCAAAGGCCGCCGCGTCATCTGCGCCCAGGCCGACGGCTCGGCCATGTACACTTTGCAGGCCCTATGGACGATGGCGCGCGAGAAGCTGCCCGTCACCACCGTCATCCTCGCTAACCGCAAATACCAAATCCTGCTCGCCGAATACGCCAATGTCGGCGCAAGCCCCGGCCGGACGGCGATGGACATGCTGGGCCTTGGGCGACCCGATCTCGACTGGGTGAAGCTGGCGGACGGCATGGGCGTCGAGGCGGCGCGGACGGAGACGCTGGAGGGATGCGCTGAGCTGATGCGGGGGAGTTTCGGGCGGAGCGGGGCCGTTTTTGGTGGAGCTGGTGATTTAGGCGGCGGTTAAGCAGGACGGAAATGGGCGTCAAAAACTATCTGATCGAAGGCGTCTCCGGCGCCGGCAAAACCGCAATGGCTGAAGAGCTGCAGCGGCGCGGCTGCCATGTCATCCATGGTGACCGGGAGCTGGCTTATGTGGGCGATCCCGCGACCGGTGAACCATTGGATTCGCCCGCTCACGGGAGCTTGACGCGGACACCGCCGCGTGGTTGAACAAGCACTGGATCTGGCCTGTGGACAAGGTCCGATCCCTGATCGCGGATCAAGGAAACCCGATCTCCTTCTTCTGCGGCGGGTCAAGAAATTTCCTTCATTTCATTGATCTGTTTGACGTTGTCTTCGTCCTCGACGTCGATCCCGCCACCTTGAACCGGCGGCTTGCCGCTAGGCCGGAAGACGAGTTTGGCGGAAGACCGGCCGAACGGGAGCTGATTGCGCGGCTGCACGCAACGAAAGAGGATATTCCAAGGAATGCCGTTAGGATCGACGCCGCAGCGCCGCTTACGGTCGTTGTTGACGAGATTCTCGCGAGATGCGGAGAGACCGATTAAGGGAACCTTCAGGCTCACCGCGGCGGCCGGATCTGGACTGGCTGAAGCTGGCGAAACAATCTCCAGCCCTCAGCCTAGGATGACTGCAAGAACGAGACACCCGCCAAGCTAACCGCCCAGCTCCGCCACCTTCGCGGCGGCGCCCTCGACATCTTGCTCGGCAGCCATCCTATAGTAAGACAGTGCCGCCGCCTTGTCGGCGGGGCGTCCTTCACCAGCCTCCAACATCACGCCGAGCCAATAGGCCGCCCGTGCATGTTCATTCTCGGCAGCAAATTCGAACAGGCGCGCAGCCTCCTTGAGATCTGTTTCAATACCGCCTTCACCATCGCGGGTCATATGGGCAAGATTGTATGAAGCGGAGACATGCCCCTCGTCTGCGGCGTTCTTGTACCATATCCCGGCAGCGACTTTGTCGACCTCCGTGCCTTTGCCTTCATCGAATAGAACTGCCAGATCAAAGGCCGCACCCACATGGTTGTTATAGGCAGCTTTCCAGAACAATTCCCAAGCCTTCACGTCATTTTGCGGAACACCCGCACCGTGGAGGGTCAGAACACCTAGCCAATAGACGCAATCCATGTTCTCTTTCTCAGAACATTTCTGGTACCAAGCAGCGGCTTTCGCGTCATCCTGCTCCACGCTTTCGCCATGGCGATAAAGTTCTGCGACAGAAAATTGCGAGCCGCTGTCTCCCGATTCTGCCTTCGCCAACAATGAATCAAATTCAGCGTCTGCAAGCGCCGGACCTGAAAAGACGCAGGCCAGAAAAGACAGGGCAATAAATCTCATCGGTTCATCCTTTGCTGAGTTGTGAGCGAGCCTGCAGCCTTGGTCGCGTTGTCAAAGGCGGCGACCTCAAACCCCTTCAATATCAAACTGCAATCTTTTCGCCGATTCAATCGCCGGATGGGCCCTGATCTCCGCCAGCGCCTTCTCCGGAAACGGCGCATCGAGATAGAGCAGCGCGATGGCATCGCCGCCGGGGCGGTTTCGGCCGAGCTGGAAGTTGGCGATGTTGACTTCGTTCTTGCCGCACAGCGTGCCTAGCAGGCCGATAATTCCGGGCGCGTCGGCGTTCGTCGTGTAGAGCATGTGGCGACCGACTTCGGCGTCCAGATTAATGCCCTTGATCTGGATGAAGCGCGGTTTGCCGTCGGAAAAGCACGTGCCCGCTATCGTCCGCGTCTTGTGCTCGGTCTTGACCGTCAGCTTGATATAGCCGTCGAACACGCCGGATTTGTCGCGCTTGATCTCCGACAGCATCACGCCGCGCTCCTTGGCCATCACCGGGGCCGAGACCATGTTGACCTCCGGCATCTGCGGGCGCATCAGGCCGGCGAGCGCGGCTGAGATCAGCGCCTTGGTGTTCATGTTTGCGGTCGAGCCGTCAAACAGGATCTCGACCTCCTTGATCGGCTCGTCCGTCGCCTGGCCGACAAACGCGCCCAGCACTTCGGCGAGCTTGACGAAAGGCCGCAGGCGCGGCGCTTCCTCGGCGGAGATGGACGGCATGTTGATCGCGTTCGACACGGCGCCCTTGACCAGAAAATCCGACATCTGCTCGGCGACCTGAAGAGCCACGTTCTCCTGCGCTTCCGACGTCGATGCACCCAGATGCGGCGTGCAGACGACGTTGGGCAGTTTGAACAGAGGCGAGTCGGTGGCGGGCTCGGTCTCGAACACGTCAAGCCCCGCCCCCGCCACCTTGCCGGACTGCAAGGCGGCCAAGAGCGCCGCCTCGTCCACTAATCCGCCGCGCGCGCAGTTGATGATGCGCACGCCTTTTTTCATCTTGGCGATGGCGTCAGCCGAAATCACGTTGCGCGTCTTCTCTGTCAGCGGCGTGTGCAAAGTGATGAAATCGGCGCGGGCGAACAGCTCGTCCAGCTCGACTTTCTCACACGCCGAGGTCCGCCGCGCGCTGTTCGGAGAGGAACGGATCGAACGCCACGACATGCATTTTCAGTCCAACGCCGCGCGTCGCGACGATGGACCCGATATTGCCGCAGCCGACAATGCCCAGCGTTTTTCCGGTGATCTCGACGCCCATGAAGCGGTTCTTCTCCCACTTGCCAGCTTTCGTCGAAGCGTCCGCCTCGGGCAGGTCGCGCGCGACGGCGAACATCATGGCGATGGCGTGTTCGGCGGTGGTGATCGAATTGCCGAAAGGAGTGTTCATCACAATGATGCCGCGCCGCGAGGCGGCGGGAATATCGACATTGTCCACACCGATGCCGGCGCGGCCGATGACCTTCAGATTGGTCGCGGCGGCGATCAGCTTTTCGGTGACTTTCGTCGCCGAGCGGATGGCGAGGCCGTCATACTGGCCGATAACAGCGAGCAGCGCGTCCTTGTCCTTGCCGAGGTCCGGCAGATAATCGACCTCCACGCCGCGGTCCTTGAAAATCTGCACGGCGGTTGGGGAGAGCTTGTCGGAAACGAGAACGCGGGGCGCCATTTGGTTTCTCCAAAAATGAAAGTGGAAATGACAGGCGGGAAGCCCCGCCTGCAACTATTCAGGCGCTTTGCAGCGCGGGCTTCTGAGACGCAAACGCCCAGTCCAGCCAAGGCAGCAACGCCGTAATGTCCGAAGTCTCCACCGTCGCCCCACACCAGATGCGCAGGCCCGCTGGCGCGTCGCGGTAGGAGCCGATGTCGAAAGCGACGCCCTCTTTTTCCAGCGCCGAGACAAGGCCCTTGGCAAACGCCGCCTGCCCCTCGGCATCAAGCGACAGCACTTGCGGATCGGAAATGGTCAGGCACACGGATGTGTTCGAGCGTGTCTCTTTTTTCGAAGCGAGGTTCGAAAGCCATGATGAGCTATCGACAAACTTATTCAGCGCCCCTGCATTCTTGTCTGCGCGCCCGATCAGCCCCGCCAATCCGCCAACAGACTTCGCCCAGTTAAGCGCGTCGAGATAATCTTCCACGCACAGCATCGACGGCGTGTTGATCGTCTCGCCTTGGAAAATGCCCTCGATCAGCTTTCCGCCAGAGGTCAGCCGGAAGATCTTCGGCAGCGGCCAAGCGGGTTTGAAACTTTCGAGACGCGCGACAGCGCGGGGGGAAAGTATCAGCATTCCATGCCCGCCCTCCCCGCCCAGAACCTTCTGCCACGAGAAGGTCACGACATCGAGCTTGGAGAAATCCAGTTCCTGCGCGAAAGCCGCCGAAGTCGCGTCGCAGATGGTCAGACCCTTGCGGTCCGCCGGGATGAAATCCGCATTCGGCACACGCGCGCCGGAGGTGGTGCCGTTCCAGGTGAAGACCACGTCGCGGTCGAAATCCACCTTGGAGAAATCAACGATCTCGCCATAGGGCGCAATGAAGGTGCGCGCGTCAGCAAGCTTCAGCTGCTTCACGCAATCGGTGACCCAGCCTTCACCGAAACTCTCCCATGCGACCATATCCACGCCACGCTCGCCGAGCAGCGACCACATGGCCATTTCGACGGCACCGGTGTCGGAGGCGGGCACGATGCCAATGCGGTAATCGTCGAGGGACCTTCAGCACTTCACGTGTGAGGTCGATGGCAAGCTTCAGCTTGTTCTTACCGATCTTGGCGCGGTGCGAGCGGCCCAGCGCGGCATCGCTCAATGCGCTCAACGACCAGCCGGGACGCTTGGCGCAGGGACCTGATGAAAAATTGGGATTGGCTGGGCGGTTGCCCGGTTTGACGGTCGTCATGTCTGCTATCCTTCCAGATAGTGGCCCTTCGTTGGGGAAGGGTGGCCCGGCGCGGGCACTAAGGGAGAAGGCGCAGACAGTCAAGAAATTTGTTTGGAAACGACATTTACTGTCAACAAAAAGAAAAGGCGGGCTCGTGGCCCGCCTTTCCAAAATGCTTCTATGACTGCGCCTACCAGAGCGCGTAGCGGATGCCGGCTTTGATCTGGTGCTGGCCGAAACCGTTGTCGCTGCCCTGAACGCCGGTGGCGCCGAGCCCGGCGGTGAAGGAGTCCCAGCCAAACATGTCGCCGCCGGAATAGTGCGCATAGCGGTAGCCAAGGTCGAACTTGACATTCTTGCTGATATCCATCGCAGCTCCGGCCATCAGCGCCCAGGTGAAGCGCCAGTCGCCGCCGATAGTCGCATGTGTGGCTGAGGCGCCGCATCCGGGGACGTCCAGTCCGGCGGCGTCGGTGCAGAAAGAAGTGTTGGTCAGCGCGCCATAGCTGAGCTGGGTCATGCCCACGCCTGCGCCGAGATAGGGCGTGACGCCGACGAAAGTGCCAAGGTCCGCATAGCCGTTGGCCATGAATTCCCATGCATGAACATTTGTCGTGTCAACCGAGCGGCAACCGACTGCAGCGGGAGGTCCGCCCACCACGCAAGGTCCAACGCCGACATCCGCGCCCGTGACGTCGCGCCTCCAGTAACCGAGCGTCGCGTCGGCGCGCAGCCATGAATTGAACTGATATCCCACGCCGACAGCGACATCGCCGCCCGCGCTGAGGTCAAAATTGTCATAAGGGTTGGTCGAATAGGAAACGCCATCATAGGTCAGATAGTTGCCGCTGGTCGAGGTCGACAAGTCATAGGAAATGTCACCGCGGATATACCAGCCATTGCCAATCTCGACCGGCACGTAATTGTCCTCAATCACCGGCGCCTGAATGATCTGGTTCAGGTCAGCGGCAAAGCCGGGCGCCGACAGCGCAGCCAGCATCGCCACAGCGGAAAGCAGGCGGAATTTGGTTCTCATGTGACGCTCCAGTATATTGCGGCGAAGGCGGATCGCCTGCTCGGACTGGGGCTGATAATTAACCATAAGTGTTAAACGCAGGTTAAGGTTAACCTTTCCCGCTGTTCATATTTCCTGACGCCCAAAGCAAAACCGCCCGGCCAATGGCCGGGCGGTTTTTGAGGCTCAAAACACTTATTTGTAAACCGGGCCGCCGTCGCCGCCCCCGACATGGCCATAGCCGTGATGCGAACCGCCGCCGAACTGGTAGCGCAGGCCGGCGCGCACGGAATGGATGTTGAACCCATTGTCATAGCCCTGCGTGCCGTTGCCAGCCACCACATAGTCAAACATCGGGCCGCCATTGACGCGGGTGTATTTGTAGCCGGCGTCCAGTTTGAGATTGCTGGTGAGATCATAAGATGCGCCCGCCATTAACGACCAAGCGCCGCGCCAGCTGCCATTGCCGACATGAGTCTCCGCATAAGAGCCGGTGGTTGCATCGCCCACATAGCCCGGGAGCGTTATGTCGCAGTCGGCCGGAGCCGAAGCACAAGTCGCCACGTTGTTGAGCTCGCTCCATTTGACATGGGCAAGACCGATGCCCGCACCGACGTAAGGCGTGATGCCGTGAAAGTTGCCAAGATCGGCATAGGCGTTTGCCATGACCAGCAGCATGCTGTGGCTGGACGTGTCCACCGATGTGCAGGAGCCCGGCTGGTTTCCAGCCACCGTGCAGTCGCCCGCCGTCGAGCCGCGGAAGTCCGCCTTGAGATTATATTCCAGCGTCAGGTCTGCGCGCAGGTGCTTGGTGATCTGATAGCCGAGGCCGCCGCCAAGCGAGAAAGAATTGTCGCTGTCCGCAGTGGTGAATGTGTTGAGACCGCCGCCTGCATGATACTGTGCGCCGCGGATGCGGAACAGCGAGTAGTCCACGTCGCCGCGGATGTACCAGCCGCCTGCGGCTTCAACCACCACCGGCGGCTGCTCGACAATCACCGGCGGCTCTTCGATTGGCAGGTCGGCGGCGAAAACCGGGGCGCCGAAGCTGGCGAGCGCGGCGCCTATCAAGAGCAGACTGGCAGTCTTTTTCATCACGAAATTTCCTTCATTGGCAGCGAACGCAACAAACGCCAATCGCAAAGCCTGGTTGAACTCCATGAAGGATAATGAGCGGGAAAAGTTAAATCTGGCTTAACTCTGTCCGTTCACCACACGGATTAACCAGAAACGTCTCAAATTTTACGCAAATGAAAAGAGGGCGCTGCGCGGCGCCCCTTGATTGGTCTAAAGGTTGAAAATCAAGCGGCGTTCTTGACCGCGCCGATCACGTCGATGATCTCGTTGACGACAGTCTCAACCAGTTCCTTGTCGTCGCCTTCCGCCATGACGCGGATCAGCGGCTCAGTGCCGGAAGGACGTATGACGAGGCGGCCCTTGGACCCAAGCCGCGAGGAAGCGTCTTCGATGGCGCTCTTCACCTGCTTGTTTTCCAGCGGCTTGCCGCCGGAGAAACGGATATTCTTCAACAGCTGCGGCACCGGCTCAAATTTGTTGCAGACTTCACTCACCGGCTTGTTCTGCTTTTTGACGCAGGCCAGAACCTGCAGCGCCGAGACAAGGCCGTCGCCTGTCGTCGAAAAGTCCGACAGAACAAGATGCCCGGACTGCTCGCCGCCAATATTGTAGCCATGCTCACGCATATGCTCGACCACATAGCGGTCACCGACTTTGGTGCGCGCCAGATTAAGGCCCTTGCCGTTCAAAAAGCGCTCGAATCCAAGATTGGACATTATGGTCGCCACAACGCCGCCTGCGGCAAGCCGCCCGGATGCGTTCCAGTCCTCCGAAATCGCAGCCATAATCTGGTCGCCGTCGATCACAATTCCATTTTCATCGACAAGCACGACCCGGTCGGCGTCGCCATCGAGCGCAATGCCGATATCCGCCCTGACCTCCTTGACCTTTTTAATCAGGGACAGGGGATGCGTCGAGCCGCAATCCTCGTTGATGTTCATGCCATTCGGTTCATTGTGAATGGTGAAGACTTCCGCCCCCAGCTCCCAGAGCGCCGCCGGCGCCACCTTGTAAGCCGCGCCATTGGCGCAGTCGATGACGATGCGCAATCCCTCCAAGGACATATTGCGCGGCAAGGTGCGCTTGGCAAATTCGATATAGCGGTCATGAATGCCGTCAATGCGCTTGGCGCGGCCTAGCTCGCCATTGTCGGCAAGGCCCTTGGACAGGTCCACGTCAAGCAGCCGCTCGATTTCCAGCTCAAGCTCGTCCGACAACTTGTAGCCGTCCGGCCCAAACAGTTTGATGCCATTGTCATGGTAGGCGTTATGCGAAGCCGAAATCATCACGCCGACATCAGCGCGCAGAGATCGAGAAAGCATGGCGACGGCAGGAGTGGGGATCGGCCCCAGCAGAAACACATCCATGCCGGCGGACGTGAAGCCCGCCACCATGGCGTTTTCAATCATGTAGCCGGAAAGCCTCGTGTCCTTGCCGATCACCACCCGGTGCCGGTGGTCGCCGTTGCGGAATGCCGCACCGACGGCCATGCCGACCTTCATCGCAATGTCGGGGGTCATGGGAAACTTGTTTGCACGGCCGCGAATCCCGTCCGTGCCAAAATATTTACGCGTCATACTGTCCCCGCATACTCGCATGCGCCTTCAAGGCGTTATGCCACACTCACGCCAAACCGTACATCAAAAAATGTTGGCATGTTTAATCTCAACCCGCGTTGGCCAAGGCGACAACTGTTAAGAGTGTATGAAAAAATTACTTACAAATGATGAAAGCGCCTTTCGGCGCTTCCAACCAATGCAGAGGGTGGACTATCGCTGCGGCTGCGGCTCCATGCCGGTGTCGGGCTCGCCATCCTTGCGCTTGCGGGACTTGCCGCTTTTCGGCACGGCGCTGCCGCGCGCCTGCGGCTCTTCCCCGTCGTCGCGGGTCGGCTTGACTCCCTTGATCAGCGCCTTGATTTCGTCGCCCGACAGCGTCTCATATTCGAGCAGCGCTTCGGCGATGGCGATGAAGTCCTTGCGGTGCTTGGTGATCAGCCGGCGTGCCTCGGTCTCGCCGTGCTCAATCAGCTTGCGCACTTCCTCGTCGATGATTTTGGCCGTTTCATCCGACATGTTGGTCGACTGCGCCACCGAATGGCCGAGAAACACTTCCTGCTCGCTGGACCGGTAGCGCACACGGCCGAGCTTCTCGGACATGCCCCATTCCATCACCATGGAGCGGGCAAGGCTGGTCGCCATCTGAATGTCGCCGCTGGCACCCGTTGTGACCTTCTTCGGTCCAAACGTCAGGATTTCCGCCTCGCGCCCGCCGAACAGCATGATGAGACGCGATATGGCCTTCTCATAGGTCCAGTTATAGCGGTCTGATTCCGGCAGCGTCATCACCATGCCCAGCGAGCGGCCACGCGGAATGATCGTCGCCTTGTGGATCGGATCGATGGTCTCCGGCAGCAGATGCGCGATGATCGCGTGGCCAGCCTCATGATAGGCGGTGTTTTTCTTCTCGTCGGCCGTCATCGCCAGCGACTTGCGCTCCGCGCCCATCATCACCTTGTCCTTGGCGTCCTCGAACTCGGACATGGTGACGATGCGCTTGTTGCGCCGCGCGGCGAGCAACGCCGCCTCGTTGACAAGGTTCATCAGGTCCGCACCGGAGAAGCCAGGCGTTCCCCGCGCCAGAATTTTCAGGTCAACATTCGGAGCCAGCGGCACATTGCGGATATGGACTTTGAGAATCTTCTCGCGTCCGTTCACATCCGGGTTCGACACGACAACCTGCCGGTCGAAGCGGCCCGGACGCATCAAAGCAGGGTCAAGCACGTCCGGCCGGTTGGTGGCGGCGATCAGGATGACGCCTTCATTGGCTTCAAATCCATCCATCTCGACCAAGAGTTGGTTGAGCGTCTGCTCGCGCTCGTCATTGCCGCCGCCAAGGCCCGCGCCGCGGTGGCGTCCGACCGCGTCAATTTCGTCGATGAAAATGATGCAGGGCGCGTTTTTCTTCGCCTGTTCAAACATGTCGCGCACGCGGCTCGCGCCGACGCCGACAAACATTTCAACAAAGTCGGAGCCGGAAATGGTGAAGAACGGCACATTGGCCTCGCCCGCAATGGCGCGCGCCAGAAGCGTCTTGCCGGTGCCGGGAGGGCCGACGAGCAGCACGCCGCGCGGAATGCGCCCGCCTAGCCGCTGGAACTTGGTCGGGTCTTTGAGGAACTCGACGATTTCCTCAAGATCAACCTTGGCTTCGTCGATGCCCGCCACATCCTGGAAGGTCACTTTGCCGTGCGTTTCGGTGAGAAGCTTGGCCTTGGACTTGCCAAACCCCATCGCGCCGCGCGAGCCGCCCTGCATCTGACGCATGAAGAAAATCCAGACGCCGAGTATGACCAGCATCGGCAGCCAGGAGAGAAGTATGCTGATCAGTGAGTTCGAGCCGTCGGATTCAGGCCGTGCCGAGATCAGAACGTTTTTGTCGCGCAAATGGCTGACCAGTGTCGGATCACTTGGTGAATAGGTTTGAAACGCCGCGCCATTGTCGGCGTAGGTGCCAGAAATCCGGTTGCCGGCGATCGTGACGGTTTTCACTTTGCCATTGTCGACATTCTGCAGGAAGGTCGAATACTCAACCTCCGTCGAATTCACCCGCTGCGCCGGGCTTTGAAACAGGTTGAACAGCGCGATCAACAATAGAGCGATGATCGCCCAAAGCGCAAAATTCCGATAATTAGGGTTCATCCCGTCATCCAGTCCCGGAGAATGGTGATTTGCAATCACCGTGATAGCGTTAAGATAGGTCCGAACTGGGGACTTGCCAAGGCGCGAAACCGCCGCACCGGCAGAATAATGCCTTTAAGGTGTACAGGGGGCGGCGGGAAACGCCTCCGCGCCCGTCAGCCGCGCCAAAGCCGAGGCAGCGGCAAGGTCAAACAGCGGCACACGCCTGGGCCATGGATTAAGAAGGCGGCGAAGATGGCCCACCAATGGCCGCCCTTCCGCGTCGCGTTCGACAAGGTGGCCAACGATATATGCTCTCAAGTGATTTGCCTGCCGTCTCAAGCTCTCAGGCGCGTCCCCTGAATAATCTGGCAGTTCCAAGTCCGCCTCGTCATACTGGTGGAAGTGAGTTTCATACGGTTTGGCGCGATATGCTTGAGGGATGACAAAGCGGTTGTCGAAGTTTCCCGTTTTCGCATCGGGCTCTGGCACATTCCGCCTTTCACGCAGAACGAACAGCCCCTGCCTGCGCCGGTCGAGCAAGGCTCTGGACGCCGTCATCCGGAACGGCCCGCCGCGCGCCAACAGAGACAAGAGTCCCTGCGCCCGCTCAAACCCGATCATCTTGGCGGAGCCGCCCGCCAGCGCAAAACAGATGCGCAGCGCCTCAGCCGCCGCCTCATGATCGCGGTCAAGCGCGAGCTCCGGCGCAACAAAGAGGAGGCCGGGCGTCACTTCACTGACGTAGCTGTCGATAATTCCGGCAATGCGCAGCGAAAGCGCCGTCCGTGAGCGCGCCCACTGCGCCTGCCGCGCGCGGAGGTCATCAAGCGTCCTTGCATCGGCGCGCGCCAGTTTCTGCCGGACGGTGACGCGCTCAAAATCCGGATTGACGTTGGACGGGTCATCAATCCATTTGACGCCGCGCTTCATCAACGCGTCTCTGATATCCAGCCGCCGCGCCTTCAAAAGCGGCCGCGCAAACCAGAGCGGCGGACCATGGTCATGGTCATTAAAGGCCAAAGTGGCGGGCGCCATTCCCGCCAGTCCCGGCCCTTCACCGCGCTGCGCGCGCATGAAAACGGTTTCCAGCTGATCGTCTTCAGTGTGGCCGGTCAGAACAAGGCTCGCCCCGGCTTGGCGCGCGGCATTGCCGATGAGATCATAACGCGCCTCGCGCGCCGCCGACTGTATCCCGGTCAGCGGCTTCTCACCCTGCCAGCGTTGCGTGATGTGTTGAACATTCAAACGCGCGCACAGCACTTTGACTTTTTCCGCCTCAGCCGCTGATCCCGCGCGCAGGCCATGATCGACGGTCACAACTGTCAAGTTTGGCGAAGTCGTCTGTGCTTTCAGATATTCATGGAGAAGAAAAAGCAGTCCGGTGGAATCACTGCCGCCTGAAACAGCCAAAGCGATGCGCGAATGACCTGAGAAATCGACGTCGGCGAAAAGCGCGTCAAACTCTGCCATCACATGCCGGTCAGCAGCCGGCTTTTGCCTGTTCGGCCGCCACACGCTCAACAACAGCGGGCGCCGCTTTGGGGTATTTCTTTGAAACCTGCGCAAAGGTGGCGCAGGCGACATCTTTGTTGTCGAGGGCCGACAGCGACACGCCGAGCTTCAACAGCATGTCGGGCGCTTTTTTCGACTTCGGAAATTCCTTTTGCGCCTTGAGCAGCACTTCCGCCGCGTCGCGGTAGCGCTCCTGTCCGATCAGCGATTCGCCCAGCCAGTAGCGGGCGTCCGCCGTCTGCGGATCGGCGGGAAAGTTGTCGATATGTGAGCGGAACGACGCTTCGGCGCTTGGATATTCGCCGCTGAGAATGTGCTCATAGGCCGTCTTGTAAAGTTCAGCAGGATTGTCAGCCGGAGGAATGGCGGCGACTTTGTCCTGGGCGTTCGCTGTTGCGCCGACCGGATTGCCGTTCTCGTCAAACTTCACTGTGCCCAGATCCTGCGCGGGCGCGCCTGCGCCCTGCGTGCCGTCAATGACGTCGGCGACATCGTCGCCATTTCCAGCATTGTCCGTCGTCACAACGCGGACCTTGCTGGGATCAGGCGGCGTTTCCGGCACGGCAGCCTGCGCCGTGTCATCTGCCGGTTTGACCTTTGGCCCGGCATCGCCCTGCCTCGACTTTTCAAGCTCTTGGAAGCGGAACTCATTGTCCTCCTGCAGCTTGCGCACCTGCTCCTGCATCTGCAGTATCTGGAAAGTCAGCTCCTCGACCTTGCCGTTCAAGAGCCGGATCTGCTCCTCCAGCTGCACATTGCCGCCAGCATCCTGCGCCAGAAGCACCGGCGCTTCGCCGGGAACATCCGCTTGCGGCAGCGGAATAAAACCTCCGCCCGATGCCTCAAGCTTTACGTCCGGCAGATTCGACTCGAGCGCCATGCCCGGCAGGGTCCCTGCCGTCAGCAGCAGGGCTGCCAGAAAAGTTGATTTGATGCCCATGAAAATTGGTTCCGTGTTTTGCCCCTGAGACCAGCGTATGCCGCCTGCCCCTCGCCTACATACACAACAGCAGGATATCGGCCAAATTTTGTTGGGAACGCGTCAACAAAAAAGCGGCCCCGAAGGACCGCCTTTCAACTGATATGTCACCAGCAGATGAATTTAGCTGCCCGCGCCGCCCAGAACAGTGACCGCGCGGCGGTTCTGCGACCAGCAGGAAATGTCGTCGCAGACGGCGACCGGACGCTCCTTGCCATAAGAGATCGTCTTCATCTTGCCCTTGGCGATGCCCTGGCCTGCGAGGAAATCGCGGGTTGCGGCGGCGCGGCGGGCGCCGAGCGCGATGTTATATTCGCGCGTGCCGCGCTCGTCGGCATGGCCCTCAACGGTGATGGCATAGTTCGGATATTGTGCGAGCCAGGCCGCCTGCTTCGTAAGCGTCGCCTGCGCGTCGGGGCGCACGACGGAGGAATCGGTGTCAAAGAAAATCCGGTCGCCGACATTGACGGCGAAATCCTGCGCCGAGCCCGGCGTCGCCGCGCCGCCAGCGCCGCCATTGGCCCCAAGGCCAAGGTCGCCGGCCGTGTTCGGCAATGCGTTTTTCTTCGAGGCGCAGCCTGCGACGGTCAGCGCCATAAACAGCGCGATCATAGCCGGATTGCGGGAAAGGGATGCGATGCGGCGCATGGCCGGACTCCTTGAATTTCAATGGTTTCGTTGAAGAACGAGTAACCACGATTGCGTTAACCGCCGTTCAACAAACAGGGTTAACAATTTCCTGCTTAGCGGTGAACCTGTGAAAAACGGGGCGCAAGGCCCCGCTTCAATATCTCTATTTGCGCCCAATGCGGCAAAAGCGCGGCGTTTGGTTGCCTACTCCAATATCGGCGACCATGCCGGATCAGACGCGGCCTGCGGCGTCGGGATCGGCTGGCTGTTATAGCCGGTCAGATCGATGGAATAGAGCTTCGGATTGCCGCCCGCCGCCTGCGAAAAGAACGCCAGCACGCGGCCATTGGGTGCCCAGGTCGGGCCTTCATTGTGGAAGCCGGTGGTCAATATCCGCTCGCCCGAGCCGTCCGTCTTCATCACGCCGATGGAGAACTGCCCGCCGGACTGTTTGGTGAAGGCGATGAGGTCGCCGCGCGGCGACCAGACCGGCGTCGAGTAGGAGCCGTCGCCGAAGGAAATGCGGTTCGGCTCTGAGCCGCCCGCGCTCATCACATAGAGCTGCTGCTTACCGCCCCGGTCGGACTCAAACACGATCTGGCCGCCGTCCGGCGAATAGGAAGCGCCGGTGTCGATGGCGGCGGAATTTGTCAGCCGCGTCACGGCGCGGCTGCGCAGATCCATCGTGTAGAGATTGGCGCTGCCATTGTCTTGCAAGAGGCTCATGACGACCTTCTGCCCATCCGGCGAAAAGCGCGGCGCAATCGTAATGCCGGGAAAATCGCCGACCTTTTCGCGCTGGCCGGTTTCAAGCTGCAAAAGATAAATCGCCGGCTTGTCGCCGTCGAACGACATATAGGTCACTTCCTGCTTGTTCGGCGAAAAGCGCGGCGTCAGCACAAGGTCTTTTCCGCCGGTCAGCGTGCGCACATTCGCGCCGTCCTGATCCATGATGGCAAGCTTCTTGATGCGCTTGTCCTTCGGACCGGACTCGGAAACGAAAACAATGCGCGTGTCGAAATAGCCCTTCTCGCCGGTCAGCCGCTCATAGATCGCGTCAGCGATGATATGGGCAATGCGCCGCCAATTGTCTGGGTTGGCATAGAACTGCTGCCCGTCGAGCTGCTGACCGGCAAAAGTGTCCCACAGCCGGTATTCCGCCCGCAGCCGCCCGTCGCCCTCCTGCGTCACGCGGCCGGTGACCAGCGCCTGCGCGTTGATGACCTTCCAGTCCTCAAAACGCGGCGACACATCCGGGTTGGAAATCTTCTCGATGAACGCGCCCTGGTCAATTGGCGCAAACAGGCCCGACCGCTTCAAGTCCGCCGCCACCACGCCGGAGATTTTCGCGCCAAGATCGCCGCCCGCCAGAAAATCGGTGATGGCGATGGGCAGGGGTTCGACATTGCCCTTGGTGACATCGACCACGACTTCGGCGCGGGTGGCCAAAGTGGCGGTCACAAGAACGTGACACGGCCAGAACAAGCGCGGTGAGCAAGGGTTTTCATTGTCAGTTTCATCGGTCGCGGACCTCTCTATTGCAACATTTCGCTCGGATCGAAGTTGAATGTGACTTCGCTCCACGTTTCGTACTTGTCAGCCGGCAGATTGAAGGGCTGGCATTTCAGAATCGCGCGCCGCCCGGCTTCCGCCGACAGACGCCCAATGCCGGAATCGCCGCCGCCGGACAGGATTTCGGGCTTGCCGACCACATTGCCGGACTGGTCAAGACTGATCTTGATCGAGACCTTCAAGCCAGCCGCGTCGGCAACGCCGGACGGCGGGTTCCAGCATTTCTCAATCTGGCCGCGCAGCGCATCCATCTCGGAGACCGAAAGCTTCGCGCCGCTGGTCTTCTTCTTCGCGCCTTGGGCGGCCTTGTCCTTCGAGGACTTCGCGCCTGCGGTGCTTTTGTCCTGGTTCAGCGCCGATGCAATGTCCTCATTGAGCTGCGCTTCCTCTTTTGCAGCCTTCGCCGCTGCAGCCGCAGCCTGCTTCTTGGCCTCCGCCGCCTTCTTCGCCTTTGCGGCTTTCGCCTCAGCGGCCTTTTCAGCATCCGCCTGCGCCTTTGCCTCCGCGTCCGCCTTGGCTTGGGCTTTCGCTTCGGCTTTAGCCTGCGCATCGGCTTCGGCCTTGGCAACGGCGGCGGCTTTTTCTTTCGCCGCCTTCTTCTCGGCGGCCTGTGCCTCGGCTTCAGCTTGGGCGATTTCTTCCTGAATCTTCGCGTCGGCGTCCGCCTTGGCGGCGGCCTTTTCCTTCACAGCCTTCTCAGCCTCTGCCTTGGCTTCGGCGTCAGCCTTGGCGATCTCTTTTTGAACCTTTGCTTCAGCGGCGGCCTTATCGGCAGCCGCCTGTTTCTTCGCTTCAGCCGCGCGCGCGGCTTCCTCGGCCTTCTGCGCCAGCTCGGCCTTCTGCGCGATGGCTTCCTTTTCGGCTTCGGCCTGTTTCAAAGCCTCCGCTTCCTGCGCGGCTGCGGCGGCCTCAGCCGCTTTTTCAGCTTTCGCGGCGGCGTCGGCCGTTGCGGCAGCCTCAGCCTTCGCCGCCGCAGCCTTCTCGGCTGCAGCTTCCTCAGCCTTCTGATCCGCAGCTTTCGCAGCCTGTTCCTCTGCCGCCTTGGCGGCAGCCTCTTCCTCGGCAATGGCTTTCGCCACCTCGTCTTCGGTCGTGGTCGGCTTCAACTCGCGCACGGGCTTTGGCGGCTCCGGCTTTTCCTGATCCGGCTTCTTCACCGGAATGGGCGCAGGCGGCGGCGCTTCGGCGGATTCGACCGGTTTGGGCTTTTCAGCGGGCTTCGGCGGCGTCTTGACGTCCAACTCGGTCTCGCCGGGATTGGCCGCATCCGGCGTCACATTTGGCTTCTCAGTTGGCGTCGGCGCAGGCTTGTCCGCCTTTTCCGCTGTCTTCTCGCCCTGCTGCACCTGCGTCAAATCTTCGATGATCTCAACCGGAACCGCCTCGACGCTCGCCACAGCCATCTGGCGCGGCGACGACATCGAGACAATCCCGAGCGCCAGCAGCACGAAATGCAGAACAAGCGAAATGACGAGCGCGCGGTTCATCTGGCGTCAGCCGCCCTGCTCCGGCAGCGACACAAGGCCGAGATTCTTGAAACCCGCCGAGGAAATGCGCGCCATGACGGCGATCACCGTGCCATAATCCGCCGCCTTGTCGCCGCGCACGAAAATGCGCTCCTGATAGCCCTGCTGTGCGATGGCTTGCAGTTTCGGCACCAGCTCCTCGATGCCGATGGGCGTCTCCTGAATGAAAATCCCGCCGGCGTTATCGACGGAAATGGTGATCGGCTGCGTGTCGACATTGAGCGCCTTGGCCTGCGTCTCCGGCAGGTCAATCGGCACGCCGACCGTCATCAAGGGAGCTGCAACCATGAAAATGATCAAAAGCACCAGCATCACGTCCACCATCGGCGTGACGTTGATCTCGCTCATCAAGGCGCCCTTGCGGCGCGACCTTCGGCCGCCTTTGCCGCCCTTGCCTCCGACCGACATGCCCATGGAAGCCTCCTATTGCCGCGCTATTTTTTCATCGATTTGCCGCGACAGTATGGCGGAGAACTCATCCGCGAACCCTTCCAGCTGCGTCTCGATCTTGGAGACTTCCGAGGAAAGCTTGTTGAAGGCGATAACCGCCGGAATGGCGGCGAGAAGTCCGATGGCGGTCGCAAGCAGCGCCTCGGCAATGCCCGGCGCGACGACGGCGAGCGAGGTGTTTTTCGACGCGGCAATCGCCTGAAACGAGGTCATGATGCCGATGACCGTGCCGAACAGGCCGATAAAAGGCGCGGACGAGCCGACAGTGGCGAGGAAGCCGAGGCGGCCTTCCAGCGTCTCAATCTCGCGCGTCAGCGCCACATCCATCGACTTGTCGATGCGCATCTGCAAGCCAATCGGCGAGCGCGCGCCGCGCTCATAGGATTTTTTCCATTCGCGCATGGCGGCGACGAAAATCGAGCCCATGCCAAGCGTCGCGCGGTCGGACAAGCGTGCGGTACAGCTCCTCCAGCGACTGGCCGGACCAGAATGTCTGCTCGAACCGGTCAATGGCGGCGCGCATTTTGCGGAACGACACGATCTTTTCGAACACGATGGCCCAGCTCCAGACCGAGGCCAGCACCAGCCCGATCATCACCGCCTTGACCACCCAGCCGGCCTGCATGAACAGGCCCCAGAGCGAGGTGTGGCCCGCATCCACCGCAACCGCGATATTTTCCATTGTTCCGTCCTTGAATCCAAACGCCCGGCTTGAGGGCCGGGCGGTCCGCATGTCCGCTGCGCATCAAAGCGGCAGCGGGCTTTCCCGCTGCGGCGCTTCTTCGCGCAGAATTTGGTCAAAGGAAGGCGTTTGGTTAACGCGCCGCCCTTTGCGCGGCCATTCTTGCGGTCTTATGGTTAAGGATGGGTTAGTTTTGCGGGCTTGAGCCGGGAACCGGGCGAATTCGCAACCTGCCCTTCAAAGATGCGGCGCGGGTTCCGCCAGCGGCCGCACGGCAAGGCGCAGGCCCATGGTTCGCAACACAGCGTTCAGACTGCGCACCTCCGGGTTTCCCGCTTGCGAAAGCGTTCGATAAAGCTGCGTCGCGTTAAGCTCGGCAGCCTTCGCAACCGCCGGCATTCCGCCAAAGGCTTTTGTCATCTGGCGCAGGGTGACCAGCATTTCGCCCTGATCGCCATCCGCCAGGATCGCATCAAGCGTTGCGGCCGCAGCGGCCGGATCTTCCCTGAACAGCTCGGCCATGGCGTCGTCATGGGATATGTCTTTCATCGCATTCACTCCATTAGTGAAGTGAGTCACTCAACCTGATGGGTAAATTCTAACCTTCGGCGCTGCCCCTCATCCGCCCTTCGGGCACCTTCTCACCGCAAGTGGCGGGGAGAAGGGAAAAAGCGCCGGTTTTTCCTTCTTCCCCGTTCTTACGGGGAGAAGGTGGCCCGGAGGGCCGGATGAGGGGCAGCGCCGAAGGTGCGATGAAACCATGCAAATTCAATGACGCAGACCACTGGTCCTTGCGGCATTGCCAATCGCGCCAGTATTTTCAAGCCCGATTAAATTCGTTTATAAACGAACAAAATGCAAGCCCAGACGCGCAGCTGAATCTTGCGGGTTTGCCAAACGCCCGTTTCTGGGGCTTTCAACGCCGATCGTCCCACATCGGCGTATGTTGGAAGATCACTGAGCAAGACCCTTGCCGAGCAAACGCTGATCCAGTCTTTCGGAAGCCGCCTTGGCTTGCCGTCGCCATTGACGATGGCCGCTTCGACACGGGCTTCCACAAGCAGCCTCTCATCGCAATGGACCTGCTGCGCCATGACAATGCGCGCGCCGGAAATCACTTCAACCTGCGTGGAAATCGCAAGAATGTCGTCAATCCGCGCAGGCGAAACAAAGTCAATCGTCATCCGCCGCACCACCCAGACCAGCGCCTCGCCGTGCAGCCCCGCGCCGATTTCCGCATGGTGGATGCCCGCGAGCCGCAGGAAGTCCGTGCGCCCGCGCTCGAGGAAATGCAGATAGCGCGCGTGATAGACAATGCCGGAAAAATCCGTGTCCTCATAATAGACGCGCTGGCGCAGGAGATGGCCCGACGCCGTCAGCTCCCCCGCCAGCCCTTTACCAGGATCGCTCAATTAAGGTTAGCTCCGCCTCATTGAATTATTGCCGCCTTCCATCCACGAATTGCATACGCCCGATGTGCCAAGCCTATATGTACAAAAATTGGAAATAGTATCGCGTTGGGAAATTCCGACGTGCATACGATGAATGTCCCAAAGCAGCCGAATGGCGCAGCGGCAAGCACAAGCAATATCTTCTTCCAGACTGCTGCGTTAGCATTCGCAATTGGGAAAATTGTCTCTGGACGTCGACCGAATAGACTTAAAGCAAGCGCTATCGGACAAAAGAAAATTACCATCGCTATCAGATTTGTTGGAAATTGAAGGATCAAGAATCCCAAGCTGTCCGCCCACCATGGAACAGTTTGGCGAATAAACAATGACAGTAAGTTGTCAATAAATGAAGTAACACAAATCAGAATTGCAGCCAGTGCGCCCAACGCGACAAGATTCAGACGAGAGGGGCTTTTGATCTCCGATGTCTCTTTCTGTCCATTGACACGTCTAAAGTACGCAAATGCGCCGGCGACAGCGATCAGGATAGATAGGCCGAAATCAATACGTCGCCAGATAGGAAAAAGCGTCCCTCGCATTTGATCGCTCCACTCGGACTTGCTCTCGAGGTCAAAGCCCCGGCCATGCACTAAGTCGGCAAACCGCTCTGGGTCGGAAATCTGGAAGTAAATGAGTTCGAGTATGCCAATCGCAGCAACCAGCGTTCCAGCAATTAATGCTACTTTCACGAGAAATCGCAGCTGGGGATTTCTGAGCGGCGGCATTTTCATAAAGTTCATTGATTCACCAAATTCAGATTTCTGCGAGATCGCAAGCGACTATATGCGGCAGAACTGGGTTGGCAAAACATGAAAATCTGCTAATATTTTGCAGCAATCCTGTTTTCACTTGCGCCAGCCTGCGCCGCCACTTTCCAGGCCAAGCGCGGCATTTCGCTCGACATCTGGGTGACATGGCCGGATGAGTCCAAGTGGGGCGATGAAAACGTCCTGCTGCCCTTTCCCGAATGGCGCAAGACTGTCGGGGAAAAGGAGCTGGGCGACCTCAAGGCCGCAGGCTTCGACTTCGTGCGCATGCCAATTGACCCTTCACCTTTTCTCTCCGAAAAATCCGCCGCTCTGCATGACAAATTGTTCGGAGAGGTCGCCGCCGCGGTTGATCTCGTCACCAAAGCCGGATTGAAAGTCATTGTCGATCTTCACGCGCTCCCCGCAGGCGGCAACCGCTCAATCGGCACGTCGGAAATCCTGAAGGACGGCCGTCTTTTCGAAGCGCACACGGCGCTGGTCAAACGCATGGCGGGGATGCTGACGGATCATATCCCCGAAAGCGTGGCGCTGGAACTGTTCAACGAGCCGACGATTGACTGTCAGGATGACGGCACAAACGACTGGCCGGGAAAGCTGAAATCCCTGCACCAAGCCGCCCGCGCCGCGTCGTCGCGCCTGACTCTGATTCTCTCCGGCGCGTGTTGGGGTGGGTCGGAGGGATTGGCCAAGCTGAACCCGAAAGACTTTGCCGACGACAACATCATCTGGTCGTTCCACTCCTACGACCCGTTCATTCTCACCCACCAGGGCGCAACCTGGACCGGCGATTTCATGCCCCATGTCTACGGCCTGCCCTTCCCGCTGCATGGCTCCGACAAGGGCGAACTTGAAAAAACGCTCGACACCATCCGCGCACGGATCAAGAAAGACGCGCCAATGGCCCGCCGCAGCGGTCATCTTTCCTATCTCGACGAGCAGGTCGGCAAGATCGACACTGCAGAAGGCCTGGCCAGCGCCATGAACAAGCCCTTTTCCATCGTCTCAGACTGGGCGATGGCAAACGGCATCGACCCGTCCAACATCATGCTCGGAGAATTCGGCATGATCCGCCAGGAATATGGCAACCCAATCGTCACCCCCGGCCCAACCCGCGCCGGCTATGTGAAAGCCATGGCCGAACGCGCCGAGGCGGCGGGGTTCATGTGGTCGGTGTGGTCGTACGGCGGGGCGTTTGGATTAGTTGAGGGTTTTGACGGGCGGAAGGCGGAAAGGGATGTGATGGAAATGGTCAGAGCTCTGCGCTGACGCGCTGCCGGGGCTAAAGGCACAGGGCACAGTCAATATCAGGCGGCAATGGAACGAGGCTTGGGGCCTTTTGAAAGCGATTGCCGCAGCGGAAAACTGCAAAACATGAAGCTGGAACGGCTGCCCCATCCGCAGCGCAGCGCAGATCATTGATTCGCAAGCCGCATCGTCTTATGTTCATCGCAAATCAACGATGATCAGAAAAGGCTCACTTATTGAACGCGCTTGTCTCGGGCTTGAACAATTCCTGCCTCTGCGTCGTGCTGCGCCCCGGCGAAATCGGCGCGTCGTTTCTGGATGCGGCGGGATCTCTCCTGCCGGAAAATCTTGAGCAAACCCACCCGCATCTGTTTGCCCACACGCCGGTTTATGTCAGCGAGGCTGACCTCGCCGCCATGCTGTCATTCGTCAGCGCCATGGAACGGATTGCGGCCTTGCCGGGCTGGCCTGGCAAGGACAGGCCCGCGCTCGCGGCTAAAGCTCATGGCGTTTTCATGGGTTATGATTTTCACATGACCGACGACGGTCCCCGGCTGATCGAGATCAACACCAACGCCGGCGGCGCATTCCTCAACCTGTTCGCCTCCAAGCAGTTCCGCGCCTGCTGCGGCATGCTGGACATGTCGAAATTCATCGAACCGAAAGAGGCCGAGAAGAAAATCGCGGAGATGTTTCTGGCCGAATGGGCGGCGGCGGGGCGCGACGGAATACCCGGACTGATAGCCATCGTGGACGAGGCTCCGAAAGAGCAGTTTCTCTATCCGGAATTTCTGCTGGCGGCGAAGCTTTTAAACGATCATGGGCTGAAGACCGTGGTGGCCGCGCCGGAAGAATTGGCTTTTGAAAATGGCAAGTTGCACTTTGACGGGCAATTGGTGGACCTGATCTATAACCGGCTCACTGATTTTGGTCTGTCCGGCCAAGACGCCATTCGTCAGGCTTGGGAAAATGGAGGCGTCGTCCTCACCCCTGATCCGCCTGCGCATAAGCGCATGGCCGACAAGCGCAATCTGGTGAAACTGTCGGATTCAGCGTTTCTGCGCGGGATTGACGCGGGCGAAGAGGACATCGCCATTGTCGGACGACTGGTTCCGAAGACCGTGCTCGTGACGCATGAGAACGCGGACGCGCTCTGGGCGGAGCGCAAGCGCTATTACTTCAAACCTGTGTCCGGCTTTGGCGGCAAGGCGGTCTACCGCGGCGAGAAGCTGACGCGCAAAACGTGGGACTGGATTTTGGGTAAGGACTATGTGGCGCAGGAAACCGCCAGCCCGTCGCACCGAATTGTACGCACCGAGGGCGGCAGCGGGCTGCGCAAATTCGACGTGCGTCTTTACACTTACCGCGACCAGTTGCTTGCCGCCGCCGCGCGGATTTACGAGGGACAGACGACAAATTTCAGAACCCTGGGCGGCGGGTTCGCGCCGGTGACGACGCTTTGAGGCAACAAAAAACCCGCCGAAGCGGGTTTCCTGAAATCTCTCTGCGCCGAGGCTCAGCCGCCCAGCCCGCCGAAGCGGTTCTTGAACTTGGCGACGCGGCCGCCGCGGTCGAGGACCGTGCCGGAGCCGCCGGTCCAGGCCGGATGGGTGCGCGGGTCGATGTCGAGGTTCAGCGTCTGGCCTTCTTTGCCGTAGGTCGAGCGGGTCATATATTCGGTGCCGTCGGTCATGACCACTTTGATATTGTGGTAATCGGGATGGATATTCGGCTTCATGGTCAAGTCCTTATCGTCAATGGCGCGGTCCCCGAGGGAGCCGTTCAACCGCCTGTGTTCCGGTGAAAACTGACGCCCGCTGATAAGGGCTTCAAAAACAGTCGGCGTTGCCATACATGAGGCCCCATAAGATGACAAGCGCAGCCAACAAGAATCGCCTGCGGACTCTGCGGGCGGGCGGAAAGACAATTTGACCCAGGATTTGGACGCAAAACGGAAGGAGGAGAAGAAGCGCCAGCCGCTCAGGCCTTTGGCGCGGATGCTGCCCTATCTGATGCGGCATAAGGGCAATGTCGCAGCTGCGATGTTCTTCCTGGCGTTCGCGGCGGGAACGACGCTGCTTCTGCCGCTTGCCGTGCGGCAGATGATCGACCATGGGTTCTCGGCTGCGGACTCTGCATACATCAATGGCACGTTTCTGATGCTGCTGGGCCTTGCGGCGGTCTTGGCGCTGACATCTGGCGCGCGGTATTATTTTGTCATCACCATCGGCGAGCAGGTCGTCGCCGACATCCGCCGCGACCTGTTCGCGCATCTGACTGAGCTGTCGCCGGGGTTTTACGATCAGGAGCAGTCCGGCGAAATTGTCTCGCGCCTCACGGCTGACACGACGCAGATCAAGTCCGTGTTCGGCGCGACGGCGTCGATGGCGCTGCGCAACGCCATTCTCGGCCTTGGCGCCCTGGTGATGATGATCGTCACCAGCCCGCGCCTTTCGGTCATGGTGATCGCGGCGATCCCGGTGATCGTGCTGCCTCTGGTCATGTTCGGCCGCACGGTGCGCCGGCGCTCGCGCGAGGCGCAGGACATGCTGGCGGAGGCGACGGCGTTTGCGAGCGAAGCCGTCTCCTCGATCCGCACTTTGCAGGCCTTCGTCAATGAAAAGCTGGTGACGGGCCGCTTCGCCGAAGCGGTGGACACGGCCTATGAGGCGGCGCGGGGATCGATCAAGTCGCGGGCGTTTTTGACGGCGTTTGCGATTTTCATGATTTTCGGGTCTGTCGTCGGCGTGCTGTGGGTCGGCGCGCAGGGCGTTTTGAACGGCACGATTTCGGCGGGCACGCTCAGCCAGTTCCTGCTCTATTCGGTCTTCGCCGCCAGCGCGCTCGCCACCTTGTCGGAAGTCTGGAGCGAAATCTCGCAGGCCGCCGGCGCGTCGGAGCGGATCGCGGAAATCCTCGACGAGCGCCCCGCCATTCAAGCGCCGGCGAATCCCGCCTCGCTTCCCGCCAAGCCCATCGGCTCGCTGGCTTTTGAAAATGTCACTTTCGCTTATCCATCGCGGCCCGATGCGGATGCTGCAAGCGGGCTGAGCTTTTCCGTCAAACCCGGCGAGACCGTCGCAATTGTCGGCCCTTCCGGCGCGGGCAAGACAACGCTTTATTCCCTGCTTCTGCGCTTCTACGATCCGCAGCAGGGGCGCATTCTCGTCGATGGCGTGGACATCAAGACGCTGGACCCGAAAGCGCTGCGCCAGCGGCTGGCTCTGGTCTCGCAGGATGTGACGATCTTCGCCGCGACGGCGCGCGAGAACATCGCCTTTGGCCGCCCGGACGCCAGCTTTGAAGACATTGTCTCCGCCGCCGAAGCCGCCTCCGCCGATGAATTCATTCTCGCACTCGACAAGGGCTATGACAGCGAACTCGGCGAGCGCGGCGTCACGCTCTCCGGCGGCCAGCGCCAGCGCATCGCCATCGCGCGGGCGGTGCTGAAAGACGCGCCGATCCTGCTGCTGGACGAAGCGACATCGGCCTTGGATGCGGAGAGCGAGACGGCGGTGCAGAAGGCTTTGGAAGGGCTGATGCAGGGGCGCACGACGCTGGTCATCGCGCACCGGCTGGCGACAATCCTGAAGGCGGACCGGATATTGGTTCTGGATCAGGGGCGGATTGTCGAGGAAGGCACGCACAAGAGCCTCGTCAAGAAAGGCGGCGTCTATGCGCGGCTGGCCAAGCTGCAGTTTGACGCGGGGATGGATGCGGCGCGGCAGGCGGCGGAGTGAGGGACTGTCTCAATTCCTCCCATAGCGCTCCTTCAAATGCGCAATGAAATGCGCCGCATTGAGCGGCTCGCCGGTGGCGGCCTGCATGATCTGCGGCGTTGATTTCATTGAGGCGACGGACCAGATATTGCCGCGCCGCCAGTCATTGACCGCCGTGAAATCGCCTGTGGCGATGGCATCGTCCACATCGGATGGAGCTTCTTGATCGCGGCGAACTGCTGCGCGGCCATCATGGCGCCGAGCGTGTAGGACGGGAAATAGCCGAAGGCGCCGGCCGGCCAGTGCACGTCCTGCATCGGCCCGTCCTTCGGATTGTCCAGCGTTGAAAGGCCGAGATAATCGCCGCATCTTGGCGTCCCAGGCTTCCGGCAAATCGCGGACTTCAAGGCGTCCCGCCAGCATGTCCTGTTCAAGCTCGTAGCGCAGAATGACATGCAGCGGGTAGGTCACCTCGTCGGCGTCCACCCGGATCAGGCCGCGTTCAACATGGTGGAGATGCGGCAGAAGCTCATCCAGCGTCAGCCTCTCGCCCAGATGCTCTTCGACCTTGGGCAGGGCGAAGGCCCAGAAGGCCGGGTTGCGGCCGATCTGTTTTTCGACGAACAGGCTCTGGCTCTCATGCATCGCCATGCCGCGCGCCCGCGCCGACGGCCAGTGCGCCGTTTCCTGCGGCAGGTTCTGTTCGTAGAGGCCGTGGCCGGTCTCGTGCAGAATGCCCATCAGCGCCGAGAGGAACTCATCCGTGCGGTAGCGCGTCGTCAGCCGCACATCCGTCGGCACGCCGCCGCAGAACGGATGGTGCGACACACCGAGCGAGCCCCGGTTCATATCAAAGCCGACCGCCTGCATCATCGCAAGGCCCAGCGCGCGCTGGCTTTCCACCGGGTAGTTGCCCGCAAGATCGGTCTTCGGCGCTTTCGCCAAGCGCTCCGCCTGAACCTCAAGCGCCTCCTCGACAAAGCCTTTGAGAAAGCTCTTCAAGTCGGCGAACACCGGATCAATGTCCGCCGCGCGGTTGCCCGGGATCATATTGCTCCATCAGCGCGTCATAAGGCGCGAGCCGAGCGCTTCGGCGCGCATCGCCGCCTCCTCGCGCACCAGCGCCACCACGCCTTCAAGCGCCGGGGCAAAGCCGGCCCAGTCGCCCTTGCCCCGCGCCTCTCGCCACAGCTGCTCGCAGCGCATCCGCGTCATCGTCTGCCGTTCGACAAATTCGGACGGCAGGCAGACAGCGTTGACATAGGTCCGCTCCAGCTCGCGCACGGCGGCGCGGCCCGCCTCGTCAAGATTTTCAGCTTTCGCGGCCTCGATCCAGTCCGCCACCTTCGGGTCCGTCGCCTGCCGGTGCAGCATGCCCGACAGCCCCGCCATCGCCTCCGCCCGCTTCTCCCCGCCGCCTGACGCCATATGCGTCGCCTCGTCCGCGCCGAGAATGGCCAGCGCATGTTCAAGCGCGCCCAGCGAGCGGCAATGGGCGTCAAGCGTGGCGAAGGACATGGGCGGGCTCCGGTGGTTTTGACTGGCGGTTAGTGTATAGTGGCGCGGGGCGCAATATGGCCGGCGGCAACTACTGAAACTGTCGTCTAAATTGAATCACTTTGGCGTCCGCATTCCCTCTTGCCGTCATTCCGGGGCCGCGAAGCGGAACCCGGAATCCAGAGATGGGATGCTGGCAAGCGGGCTGAAATGGGTGGTTTGGCTGGCTCGAACCCGGCCCTCACAGGAGCGAAACTTCGTTCTTCGCCACTCTGGATTCCGGGTTCCGCTTCGCGTCCCCGGAATGACGGCAAGAGGGAATGCGGTCGCCAAAGTGATTCCATTTAAGCGGCCTAATATCTAACACAAGGACCCCGGAAAATGCCAAGAAACTCCATTGAAGTTTATGAAAGCGGCCCGAACATTTTCGCCGATTTGGGGCTGCCCGACGCCGACACGCATTTCCTGAAGGCGCAGATCGTGTCCGAGCTGCACCGCCTTGCACATGAGCAAAAGCAGACGCAGACTGCGACGGGAGCGCTGCTCGGCATCAGCCAGCCGGAAGTGTCGCGCATGTTCAAAGGCCGCTTCCGGGAATATTCGGTGGAGCGGCTGATCGGCTTTTTGACAGCCTTCAACAAGGATGTTGAAATCATCGTGAAAGACCGGTCAGGCGCGGCCTCGCGCGGCAGCGTCACGCTCAAACACGAAGCCGCCTGACAAGCCGGAAGGAGAGAAATTGCCATGCTCGCCAATATCCTGACAGCCCTCGTCGCGCTCCTGCACCTCTATTTCCTCGTCCTCGAAATGTTTCTCTGGGACAAGCCGCAGGGCATGAAGGCGTTTGGCTCAACGCCGGAATTCGCCAAAGCGACGAAGGTGCTCGCGGCCAATCAGGGGCTTTACAACGGGTTTCTGGCGGCGGGGCTGGTCTGGGGGCTTTGGCTGGGCGGCGGCGGGATTTCAGATCAAGGTGTTTTTTCTCGCTCTGCGTCATCGTCGCTGGCCTCTATGGCGCGGCGAGCAGCGGGCCGGAAGATATTGTATAGTGCAGGCGCTGCCTGCGGCGCTGGCGCTTGTTGGCTCTTATTCGCCGGTTTCTGACTACTTCTCCGTCAGCTTCAGCTCAATCCGCCGGTTCCTGCCCTTGGCCTCAGCCGTGTCCGCCGCATCCAGCGGCTGAAATTCGCCGAAGCCCGCCGCCACCAGCCTGTCAGCCGGGACGCCGTTGGCTATGAGGTATTTGACGACGGCGGTGGCGCGGCCTGACGAGAGCTCCCAATTGTCGGCATATTTGCCGCCGCCGGAGAGTTTGACCGTGTCGGTGTGGCCGTCGACGCGCAGGACCCAGTTGATTTCCGGCGGGATTTCCTTGGCGAGCTCGATGATGGCGTTGGCGAGTTTGAGCATTTCGCCTTTGCCGGCCTCGTTGATTTCGGCGGCGCCGGAGGGGAACAGAACTTCGGACTGGAAGACGAACCGGTCGCCGACGATGCGGATGTTTTCGCGGTCGGAGAGGATTTCGCGCAGGCGGCCGAAGAAGTCGGAGCGGTAGCGGTTCAGCTCCTGCACGCGCTGCGCCAGCGCCACGTTGAGGCGCTTGCCGAGGTCGGCGATTTTCGCGCCGCTCTCCTTGTCGCGCGCCTCGGATGCGCCGAGCGCCTCTTCCAGCGCGCCGATCTGTTTGCGCAGCGCGGAAATCTGCTGGTTGAGCAGCTCGACCTGCGCCAGCGCGCGCTGGCTGATCTGGCGTTCGGCATCGACGGTTTTCACCGCCTCGCCAAGCTTGATCTCCGCTTCCGCGCCCTTGCCGCTGCCCGCTTCGAGCAATTGCTGAAGCCGCGACTTTTCGCCCTGCGCCGCGTCGAGCGAGGCCTGCATGTTGAAAAGCTGGTCCTGCAGATCCTGCGCGCCGGTTTTCTCCAGCGCCAGCAGCTGCGTCAGCTCGCTGATCTGCGAGTTCAGCTGGTTCAGCACCTCGTCCTTGCCGGAGATTTCGCGCGACAGGAAAAACTGCGCCAACACGAACACCGACAGGAGAAACATGAAGGTGAGCAGCAGCGTCGACAGGGCGTCGACAAAGCCCGGCCAGTAATTAACGGTGCGGTCGCGGCGGTTGCGGGCGAGCGCCATCGGTCAATATTTCCGTTCGAGCGATTTGTTGAGACGCTCCAGCGTGGCGCGCATCATTTTCTGCTCCTCGGCCTGCGCCTCCACCACGTCGCGCATCAGCTGCTGCTCGGCGCGCATGTTTTTCACAAGGCCCTGGATGCCTTCGGCAAGGTTCGCCATGGCTGCGATCGAGCGCTGGTTGGAGCCGCCGCTGTCGCCCGCCAGCTTCAGACGCTCGCCGATCATCCGCAGCTCTTCCGTTGTCTCGCTTGGCACGCCCTGTGACGGCGCTGGCGCAAGGTCGGTGACGGAGGACAGCCAGTTTTCCAGCTCGGTGTAAAACCGCGTCTGGGCGCGGCCGGCCTGAAGGTCAAGAAAGCCGAGGATCAGCGAGCCGGACAGGCCGAACAGCGAGGATGAAAACGCCGTGCCCATGCCGGCCAGCGGCGCGGACAGGCCGGTCTTCAAGGCGTCCAGCATCGAATTGGCGTCGCCGCCCGCCGGGTCCAGCGCCTGGATCGTGTCGCCGATGGATTTGATGGTTTCAAGCAGGCCCCAGAATGTGCCGAGCAGGCCGAGAAAGACCAAAAGGCCGGTGAGATAGCGGGAAATATCACGCGCCTCGTCGAGCCGCGTCGCGATGGAATCCAGCAGCGAGCGCAGCGCCGAGGTGGAGAGCGCCATTGACTGCCGCCGGCCAATCAGCGCTTTCATCGGCGAAAGCAGCACAGGTTCAGCCGTGCCCGGCCGGTCGCCGTCGCCGCGCCGGTAGGCGTTGACCCAGGAGACTTCGCGGAACAGGCGGAACACCTGCAGAATGCTGAGCAGAATGCCGACGACCAAAACCGCAACGATCAGGCCGTTAAGGCCGGGATTGGTGACAAAGGCGGAGGCGACCTGACGATAAAGAATGGCGATGACAAAAGCCGAGATGGCAAG
>CAWDIY010000033.1:0-62215 GCA_963802455.1 uncultured Alphaproteobacteria bacterium
GAACCCGATAAGACCCAGATCAGCCATCCGCAGCACGGCGGTGGCGACGATCGGCTTGGTGACGGAGGCCAGCCGGAAAATCGCGTCCCGCTTCATCGCCCTCCCCGCCTCCCGGTCGGCGAGTCCGGCGGCGCGGGCGTAGATTTCCTTGCCACCCCGGCGGACCAGCACAACGCAGCCGACAATTCGGCTCACCAGCGCGGCGTCGATGGCGGCGTTCAAGCGTTCAACAAGTCCCATGTCGCATCCTCCCTCACATAGACCCGGCACGGACCAGCCGCCGCGGCAATATGGCCGCTTTTACTTCATTGCGCCATCGGGCTGGGGAAAGTCGCGTGGATTTCAAAGCAGCACGCATGACCCTTCTTGTAAGGACTGCTTGCCAAGAGCAATATTCGGGGCAACATCGGTATCTCAGGAGTGTGCCATGACCGTCATCAAATCCGGCGCTGCGAAAATCAAAGCTGGCGAAGCGCACCCGCTTATCGGCAGCTATTTCGCCGAACTCATCAGCGACTCCGGCAATCTCACACAATTTGGCGCGTTTGTGGAGACACTGACGCCCGGCTCAAAATCTTCGCTTCTGCATTGGCACAGCGAGGAGGATGAACTGGTCTATATGCTGAAGGGAACGGTCACTTTGCACGAAGGCGACAAGCGTACCACACTGTCGCCAGGCGATGCGGCAAGTTTCAAGGCGGGCGACCCCGTTGGACACTGCCTTGAAAACGTCTCCAGCGAAGATGCGGTTTATTTCCTCGTCGGCACAAGAAGCGCCGACGACATTGTCACCTATCCGGGGCGCAACCGTCGGCTCATTCGCAAGGCAGACAAACACTGGTGGACCGACGAAGCAGGCGAACTCGGATCAGACCCCTATCTGGACTCGGTTTGACATTCCCGTCGCATCCGCAATTTCCCATGCCGCTTTCAAAGCAAGCCTTTCACAAGCATTCACAGATAGTTATACAGGCCCGAACCGCTTCGCAGCCTGGCACAAGGAAATATCATGGCCGACGACGAAATCATTCTCTCAGAACTTTCTGACGACGAGCTTGTGCTGCAAATGCACGATGACCTCTATGACGGCCTGAAGGAGGAGATCGAGGAAGGCACCAATATTCTTCTGGGCCGAGGCTGGGAGCCTTACAAGGTGCTCACCATCGCCCTTGTTGAAGGCATGCGCATTGTCGGCGAGGATTTCCGCGACGGCATACTGTTTGTGCCCGAAGTGCTGCTCTCCGCCAACGCGATGAAGGCCGGCATGTTCATCCTGCGCCCGCTGCTCATCGCCACCGGCGCGCCGAAGCAGGGCAAGATGGTCATCGGCACCGTCAAGGGCGACATTCACGACATTGGCAAAAACCTTGTCGGCATGATGATGGAAGGCGCAGGCTTTGACGTCATTGACCTTGGCATCAACAATCCGGTGGAGAAATATCTCGCCGCCATCGAAGAGCATCAGCCCGACATTCTCGGCATGTCCGCGCTTTTGACCACCACCATGCCCTACATGAAAGTCGTCATCGACACGTTGAAGGAAAAGGGCATCCGCGATGAGTTGGTCGTCCTCGTCGGCGGCGCGCCGCTGAACGAGGAGTTCGGCAAGGCGGTTGGCGCCGATTCCTACTGCCGCGACGCAGCGGTGGCGGTGGAGACGGCCAAGGAATACATGAAGCGCAAGCACAACCGCATGGCGGGCTGACGTCAGATCGTGAACGGCCGCTGCGCCGGGAACGCCGGGTTCGCCGCGCCGATTGTGTAGAGGTTCGGCTGCTGATCCTGGTCCATCACGGCTATGATCGCAGCGTGAAAGTCGGCAATGTTTCCCTGAAACGCGCCGTCATTCCATGCTGCGAGCACCTGCGCGGTGAAAGCGCCGTTTGGCCAGTCGTCGATGGACACCTGGTCGTCCTGGCAGCCGGAGATCAGCGTCACCGTGCAAGCCGGGTCCTTGGCTGCGGCTGCCGGCGCGGCTGCGGCGGTGGCGTCGGAGATGGCCTTGTACATGGCGCGGTTGGTCATCCACGTCTTTTTCGCCGTGGCTCTGGGCAGCCCCCTCGCCCTTTTGGCTGGCTGCGCTCCGCCGCCCGCGGCAAGAAAATCCCTGATCGCCGAGCCGGAATGGCAACAGTCAAGCAGAACAAATATGCGCACGCCGGGCGCAAAAGCCTGCCATAAGAGATTGACCTCATCGTCAATCAGCATCCCGTCAAACAGGCACCATGTCTCATCGGCATTGTCCGGCTCATCGCCGTTTTCGTCCGGCACAAACGATCCGTGCCCCGAATAAGTGAAGAGAAATATATCGCCTGATTTCAATGCCTTGGCAGCCTGAGTGAATGCATCTTTCACCGCCTGCCGCGTGCCTTGGCTGTCGCGCAGCACGCCAAGCACTTTGAACCCCTGCGCAAGCGCAAGCTTCTCCATTTCCTCGGCGTCGTTGACACAGGCCTCCAGCCGCCCGTTCGAGCCGCCATAATGCGCCGGGCTTATCTCGTTCAAACCAACATGCAGCGAAAGGCCGCGCGGCGAAGTTGAATTTCCTGTGGAAGCCATAATCATCTCCTCCTGTTTCAGTTTTTGGGCGCCCCGATGAGGGCCGTGGGCAGCGTCGGACGCGCCGAGGCGCGGACCTGGTCCTCGCGCTTTGGCTCGGCCGCCGTCGGCACATTTGGCGCGCCGCCGGTCGCCTTGTCGCCGAGAACGATCTTTTCCATGGCGTTCAGCGCCTCGCGCCCGGCGGAAACATCGCGTAGCGAAGCAATCCTGTCCGCGCCGCCGGGAAGGCTGATCTCAACAACGTCAATATTCTTTTCACCGAACCGGTCTTTCAGCTTCTCTCCCGAATGCCGGCCAATCAAATCGGAACCTGAATCCGCATCCAGCGCCCGCTGCCGCCGGGATGCGCCGGCCTTGGCGCTCTGGGCGCTGCGCATCGGTGGATTTTCGACAAATGACATTTGCGCCAGATCAAGAAGCGATCCCCGGTAGCGCCCATAGCGGAACCGCTTGGCAGTGGATTCGCTTGCGACAAGCACATTGGGGCCCCGGCACCAAGGGGCAAGCCACCGGCGCATGTCATCATATTCATTCATTGTGCAGGCCGGCATGATCAGCGACACTGTCGAAATCTGCGCGAACTCGTTGGGGCCGAAGTCTCTCAAAAGCCTGTGCAATAGAATGGCTCCGACACCCTCACCGACGAGATGCAGCTTTGTCTCCTTGACCGCCGCAAGCGTGTCAAACGCCTGTCGCATTGCACCCGGACCTGTGTCCATGCGCTTGTCGTTCAACGTGTCGCAGCCTGCGGCTTTGGCGGCCGAGCGGGCGATATCGCGCCAGACCGCGCGTCCGATCGCCCGCGCATCCTGCTCAATTCGCCGGTCAAGGTCTATTCCCGGCGTGCGCACCAGTTCAAACGCGCCCTGCTCTATCCGCTCCAGAAACGCACCCGCCTGATCCATGAGATCGGAGCACCACAGCGCTGTGATCGGATAGACCTTCTTTTGCTTCCAATAATCCTTGGTCTTGGCAATATGGTTCAAGACATCCTTGCTGCCGCCTGAACCGCCCGCCAGCCAAAGCAGAATGCCCTCATATTTCTTGTCCAAAGATGCGTTTTCACCCTGAGGAATCTGCCTGTCCTCCAGCCGGCGGCGGGTGGCCTCAATCGACTCCAAATCGCTCGGAATGGCGCCTCTTTTGACAAACTCCCCGTCATCAACATGAATGTAGTGGCCAATCAGCTCATGCCGAGGCGTTGAACCAACCTTGATTTCTCCGGCAAGGAAGTCCCCCAGCCCTTGGCGTCCAAACGAGAAACGGAATGCCTCAGGCGCCGAAACCCCCAGCCTCAGAACCCAGCCGTCGATCAGGCGCTCCGCCCAGTCCTGGTAGGACCAGAGCGCGACTCCGGGCATTGGCTGCGATTTGATGAAAGTGCCGGGCGATTTAGGGTCCGGCCGGTCCAGCATCGGATTATAATTTCCCCATTCGGCGCCCCAGGAGTTGAGCACAAGGAATCCGTCTGGCGTGTATCCGACAATGGCAAAAGCGTGGTTGCCGGAGATCATGCCAGCTGCGCCATCGCCCGGGAGCTTGATGCGGCCTTTGTTTTCCGCAACGCTTTCGTGCGTCCAGCCGTCATGAATCTCCGCCGCCGCATAGATGACGCCGACTTCGTTGAGTGCCGCGTGATAGTCATTCAAAATGGGCTGCAGACGGTAGTAGGATCCAAGCGGCGTCTGGCGCGCGCTCGCATAGCGCTCGATGAGCTTGCGCTGTTTCTCTTCCGGTGACGCCCCCCTGTCCTTCCACAGGCAGTCTGTGCACACGCCATTGTGATAAAATCCTTTGATCGCCGTCCGCAGGCTGCGCAGCCCTTCGGTAGTGGTTCCGGACTCGGAATATTCAATGTCCTTGCCGTGCTCGTAGAGCATTCCGGCGGACACGCATTCGTAGGACTTGGATTCTTTTGCCAGCGCCTCAGCCAAATTGTTGTGCCGAAGCAAATCAACGACATTGGCGAGCGCCTGCGCCGTGCAGGTGCCCTGCGGCTCGCCCGGTTCTGTGACAAGCTGATTTCGAACCGGCAGCAGTCCGTCATGCAGCATGTCAGGGGCGTTGCAGGAGCGCACCAGCGGCCGAAGCGTCGGCAGGTAAAACAGGTCGCGCAAATCCGGCCTGTCTTTGACGACATCGGAATATTTTGTGATCAGTTCCTGCTGCTTGCAAATTGCGTCGTCCGGCATGGGCTTGCCTTGTGAAATCTGACTTCGAACACCGGACCAACAAAATTGTGATGTGTGCAGACGGATTTTGCAAGGAATATTTGCATGGAACGCATATTCGAAAGATCAACAATCGAATTCGCGCGCCTGACTTTAAAGTCACAAGTGGGCAGCAGCGCGCCTGATTAGTTGACCGCGTCTTCCACCGCCGATGCGGTGTCTTTCACATCCCGGCTGACGCCGCGCACAGTGTTGGCGCAGGAAGCCAGAAGCATGGCGCAGACAAGGGCGCAGAATGCGCGTTTCGAAGCGATGGTCATCAATGTTTTCTCCTGATAGAATCAACTGACATCAGACGGTGAGATTAAGGCAAAACGCGTTCAATGGAAAAGCCCGCGAAAGTTGACACCCCGCCTGGCGAAAAGCTGCGCGTCATCGCCTGCGGCGCCATCGCGCGCGAGGTGCTGGCCATATGCGAGGCCAACAGACTGGATCATATAGACCTCGTCTGTCTCCCGGCCATCTGGCATGTCTACCCGCAGAAGATCGGCCCCGGCATACGCGAGGCCATCGCCAAGGCGCGGGCTGAGGGATTTCAGCGCATCTTCATCGGATACGCCGAATGCGGCACACAGGGCACGCTGGATAAAATCTGCGCCGAGGAAGGCATAGCCCGGCTGGAGGGCCCGCACTGCTATTCTTTCTTCACAGGCAACGATAAATTCCTTTCTGGCATCGAGACCGAGTTCACCGCCTTTTATCTGACGGATTTCCTTGCCCGCCAGTTCGAGGCTTTTGTCATAGAGCCCTTGAAACTCGATCAGCATCCCGAAATTCGGGATATGGTGTTTGGCAATTACACCAAGATTGTCTATCTCGCGCAGACCGAAGACGCGGAGCTGCGGAAAAAGGCGAAATGGGCCGCAGACTATCTCGGGCTCGCCTATGAATACCGGTTCACTGGCTACGGCGACCTGACCCCGGAACTCAAACGCGCCTGATGCATTTTGGCAACTCGCTCTGGCCGAGTTGAGGCCGTCTCCATTAACCTGTTAAAAAAGACAAGTTAGATTTCAAAATTCATGGTTTTGTCACGACTTCGGCGCGATCTTGTGGTGCGGGAGTTGGTATGATGGATCGCGACGTCAGCGAAGTTGAGCAAGTGGAATATCTCGAGTTGGAAGCGCCGCAGGTGGACGAGAGACAGCCTCGGGTCAAGCGCGTCCACCGTTCGCTTTCCGCAGTCCTCAACGAAATCGCAGAACGTCCCGACGATTCATTCACCATTGCCGATGTCCGCGACGCGCTGGCGGACCGCAGCTTTGCCACGCTGCTCTTCCTTTTCGCTGCGATCAATCTTCTGCCGCTGCCGCCCGGAAGCTCCGCATTTCTCGGCCTGCCGCCGCTGATCATCGCAGCGCAGATGATTGTCGGCCAGAGCAAGGTGTGGCTCCCGGATTTCATTCTACGGCGCCCGATCGCCGCTGACCGGTTCCGTCAGGTCGTTGAAAAACTCACACCTTGGCTGTCCCGCGCCGAACGCCTTGTGAAGCCGCGCTATTGGCCGTTTCCACTCATGCTGGCGGACAGGCTTATCGGCGTTGTCGCATTTATTCTGTCGCTCCTTCTGGTCGCGCCAATCCCATTTGGCAATTGGCTGCCCGCGCTTGGCATTGCGCTTTTCGGCCTCGCTCTGTCGGAGCGAGATGGCGTGACCTTGGGCCTTGCCGCTGCTGTGACCATCGCCGCCTTGGGCGTGCTTGTCGCCATTTTCGGGTCAGCCGCGCACCTGGCGCACATGTTTGTGCAGATTTGATACCCCTGCAAGTCTGACTGAAGCCATTGCCGCGCAGGTTTGTCGCTTTTGAATTTCCCCGCGTCGTGCGATAGCCAGCGCATCGCCCCGCCAAACCGCAATCAATCACATATCTGGAGACACTTCATGGCCGACCTGATCCTGGTCTACTGGCGCGATATCCCGGCGCAAGTCATCGTCAAAAAAGGCCGCACAGCCGCCAAGCGCCAACTGTCGCTGCGTTTCACCGAAGCCATCGACATGGCCGCCATGCGCACCGGCGCTGCCGAGACGGACGCCTATCTTGCCGAATGGCGCAAGGCGGAGCCAGTTGTGGTGAGCGATGATCTGGAGGCGGAGGCCGACAAGGCGATGACAGCGATAGAGGCGGAATATGACCGGGAGCGGCTGGTGGCTCTGGTCAAAGGCGGAGGGAAAGCCGTTGGCTGAGGCTTCGGAGAAAGCGCTTTTGAAGAAACCTGCGCCGAGGCCGGAGATCGGCCCGGTCCGCTTCGCCGCCGATGGCAGCAGGCGGCGGAAAATCACCGTCAAATACTGGGCCATCCGTCACTCCCGGCTTCTTGAGACGCTGTATTCGGCATTTGAAAAGGCGCTTCTCCTGGCTTCTCCGCTGTTCAAGCTCGTTGGCCATGAGCGCCTCGAAAAGCCGATGGCGGCGCTGGAGCGCGGCGTCAAGGGTGCGCTGTTCGACTGCCGCATGTGCGGCGCCTGCGCCCTCTCTTCGACCGGCATGTCGTGCCCGATGAACTGCCCCAAACAGCTGCGCAACGGCCCCTGCGGCGGTGTGCGGGCCAATGGCAACTGCGAAGTGATTGCCGACATGCCCTGCGTTTGGGTAAAAGCCTGGGAAGGCTCGCGGCAAATGTCGGAGGGCGACAAGATTTTCGAGGTGCAGAAGCCGGTGGACAATTCCATCAAGGAAACCTCCACATGGCTGCGGCTGGTGCGCGAAAAGACCGGAACCGCCGCATGAGCCCGGACATCCACCCGCATGATCCCAGCCTGCCGCTTGACCCTCTTCCCGGACATTCTTCGCGCGGACGGCTTGAACGCGTGCTGCGGCGCGGCGAGTTTTCCGTCACCACCGAGCTTAACCCGCCCGACAGCGCCAACCCGGAAGATGTCTACGAGCGCGTCCGGATTTTTGACGGCTGGGTGGACGCGGTCAATGCCGTCGATGCCTCGGGGGCGAACTGCCACATGTCGTCTGTCGGCATATGCGCGCTTCTGACCCGCATGGGCTATGCGCCGATCATGCAGATTTCCTGCCGCGACAAAAACCGCATCGCCATTCAGGGCGACGTGCTCGGCGCGGCGGCCATGGGCGTGGCGAACATTCTGTGCCTGACCGGAGACGGCGTGCAGGGCGGCGACCAGCCGGGGGCGAAACCTGTGTTCGACCTTGATTCAATGTCGCTGCTCGAGACGATCAAGATCATGCGCGACGAGTCTAAATTTCTGTCTGGCCGCAAGCTGACCACGCCGCCGCCGGTTTTTCTCGGCGCGGCGATCAACCCGTTCGCACCGCCGTTTGACTTCCGCCCACTGCATTTCGCCAAGAAAATCCGCGCCGGGGCGCAGTTTGTCCAAAGCCAGTATTGCTACGACGTGCCGATGTTCCGTGAGTTCATGAAGCGGTCGCGCGATATGGGGCTGCACGAGCAGTGCTTCATTCTGGTCGGCGTCGGCCCGCTCGCTTCGGCCAAAACAGCCAAATGGATGAAGGCGCATGTGCCGGGTGTGCATATTCCCGATCACATCATCAAGCGCCTCGAAAGCGCGGCTGACCAGAAGGCGGAAGGCAAGCGCATCTGCATCGACATTATCAACGAGACCAAAGAGATCGAAGGCGTGCACGGCGTGCATGTCATGGCCTACCGGCAGGAGGAATATGTCGCGGAAATCGTCCATGAATCCGGCGTGCTGAAAGGCCGCCGCCCCTGGCAGCGCGAGGCGCGGCAGGACGAGGCAGGCGTGGTCAAGCGGCTCGACACGCTGCTGTCGCGCAAGGAGATTTCGCCGGAAAGCATGGCGGCCAAGGCTGTGCACGCGGAGTGATTAACGGTTGCCGCTTGTCGCATAACCATATAAAGAAGTCTTTATGTCTTTCGGAGAATACCCCATGACCCGCACCATCGTCGCCTCCGCCACACGCGAAATCATCATCGGCTTCGACCAGCCCTTCTGCGTCATCGGCGAGCGGATCAACCCGACCGGACGCAAGAAGCTGGCGGCGGAGATGATTGTCGGCAATTTTGACACGGTCATCAGGGACGCGCTGGAGCAGGTGGCGGCGGGTGCGACCATGCTCGACGTCAATGCGGGCGTCACATCGGTCAACCCGAACGAGACCGAGCCGGGGCTTCTGGTGCAGACGCTGGAAATCGTTCAGGGCCTCGTCGATGTGCCGCTCTCCATTGATAGCTCGGTGAGCGCCGCCATTGAAGCCGCGCTGAAGGTCGCCAAGGGCCGCCCGCTGGTCAATTCGGTGACGGGCGAGGAGGAAAAGCTCGAAGCCATTCTGCCGTTGGTGAAGAAATACGATGTGCCGGTCGTCGCCATCTCCAATGACGAGACCGGCATTTCCATGGACCCGGACGTGCGCTTCGCCGTCGCCAAGAAAATCGTCGAGCGCGCCATGGATTACGGCATCAAGCCGCATGACATTGTCGTCGATCCGCTGGTCATGCCGATCGGCGCGCTGGGCGATGCGGGCCGTCAGGTCTTCGCCCTCCTCTATCGCCTGCGCAACGAGCTGAAGGTCAACACGACCTGCGGCCTCTCCAACATTTCCTTCGGCCTGCCGCACCGCCACGGCATCAATGCCGGCTTCATCCCCATGGTCATCGGCGCGGGCATGACCTCCGCCATCATGAACCCCTGCCGCCCGCAGGAAATGGAAGCCGTGCGCGCCGCCAACGTGTTGAACGGCACCGATCCTTCGTGTGAGCAGTGGATCAAAACCTACCGCGACTATGCGCCGGCTGCTCCGGGCCAGGCCGCAGCGCCAGTGGCCGCGCCAACCGCAGGCGGACGGCGCGGCGGACGCTCCGCGCGGGTTGGAACGGCCTGATGAAGAAAACCCAAGCCGAACTGACCAGCATCGGCCTCTTCGCGCCGATGGTCATCGCTCAGCGCATGTCGCGCATGATGCTGCCGGAATTTCTGCGCACGGCTAACGACCGCGCTGAAGACAAGCGCATGGTCGAGGAAAAGACCAAAGCGGCGGCGGACGGCATGATGGCCGCCAATGTCGAGCTTGGACAACAAATGATGGACGCTTGGATCGGTATGGCTTTCGGAAAAATGCCACAGCCGATGAAGGCGGCAGACGCCATTGCCGCAGCAGCGCTGAAACCGGCGCGCCGGCAAGTGAAGGCAAATGTGAAGAGGCTGGGAAAGTGAGAGTGTTGGAAGGCTTGGAGCGAGGCGCCCCCACCCCTGCCCCTCCCCACAAGGGGGAGGGGTTCCGGAGCACTCTCTTGTCCCCCTCCCCCTTGTGGGGAGGGGTTAGGGGTGGGGGCGCCTCGCGCCGAACTTTCGAAAACTGGGCCGCCTTCGCATGACCCCCACCGACCCCCTCGTCCTCTTCATGCCCTCCGGCAAACGCGGCCGCTTCCCCGCCGGCACGCCCGTGCTCGACGCCGCGCGTCAGCTCGGCGTCTATGTCGAAAGCGTCTGCGGCGGGCGGGCGACGTGCGGGCGCTGTCAGGTTGAGGTGCAGGAAGGCAATTTTGCCAAGCACAAGATTGTCTCGTCCAACGACCATATTTCCGAGCGCGGCGCAAAAGAGCTGCGCTATGCCGAAGTGCGCGAGATCGCGCCGAACCGCCGCCTCTCCTGCTCGGCCACCATTCAGGGCGACCTCGTCATCGATGTGCCGCAGGACACGGTCGTCAACGCGCAGGTGATCCGCAAAGCCGTCGGCGACCGGGTCATCGAGCGGCATCCGGCGGTGCATCTGTGCTATGTCGAGATCGAAGAGCCGGACATGCACAAGCCGCTCGGCGACATGGACCGCTTGAAGCTCAGCGCTCGAAAAAGACTGGGGATACAAGGGCTTGGAGGCGGATTTTTATCTGCTGCCGCGCGTCCAGAAAGTCCTGCGCCAGGGCAATTGGAGCGTCACCGCCGCCATCCACAAGGACGAGGACAGCGCCGTCGCCGCGCATCATCGCGCTGTGGCCGGGCCTGCACAATGAGGCCTATGGCATTGCCTGCGACATCGGCTCGACCACCATCGCCATGCATCTCGTCTCGCTGCTCTCCGGCCGCGTCGCGGCGTCGGCGGGCATGCAGAACCCGCAGATCCGCTTCGGCGAAGATCTGATGAGCCGCGTCTCCTATGTGATGATGAATCCGGGCGGCGAGGAGGCGATCACCAAGGCGGTGCGCGAGGCGGTCAATGCGCTGGTCGATCAGGTCTGCGCCGAGGGCAAGGTCAACCGCACCGATATTCTCGACGCCGTGTTCGTCGGCAATCCGGTCATGCACCATTTCTTCCTCGGCATCGACCCGACCGAACTCGGCGGCGCGCCGTTCGCGCTCGCCGTCTCCGGCGCGGTCAAGGCCAAGACCGCCGACATCGGCATCCCGCTCAACGAAGGCGCGCGGCTTTACATCGTGCCCTGCATCGCCGGCCATGTCGGCGCCGACGCCGCCGCCGCGACGCTGTCGGAAGGCCCGGACCGGCAGGACAAGATGATGCTGCTCGTGGATGTCGGCACCAATGCCGAAATCGTGCTCGGCAACCGCAAACGCGTCGTCGCCTGCTCCTCCCCCACCGGCCCGGCCTTCGAAGGCGCGGAAATCTCCTCGGGGCAACGGGCCGCGCCGGGCGCGATCGAGCGCGTGCGCATTGACCCGGCAACGCTGGAGCCAAAGTTCAAAGTCATCGGCACGGAACAATGGTCCGACGAGGAAGGCTTCACCGAAAGCGCCGAGAAAACCGGCATCACCGGCATCTGCGGCTCGGCGATCATCGAAGTCGTCGCCGAAATGTTCCTCTCCGGCATCATCTCGGAAGACGGCGTCATCGACGGCGCGCTCGCCGCCCGAAGCGCCGCGCATCCTCGAAAACGGCCGCACCTTCTCCTACCTCCTGCACGACGGCGCGCAGCGCCTCACCGTCACGCAGACCGACGTGCGCGCCATACAGCTCGCCAAAGCCGCGCTTTACGCCGGCATCAAGCTCTTGATGGAAAAACAGGGCGTCGATAAAGTCGACGAAATCCGCTTCGCCGGCGCGTTCGGCTCGTTCATTGACCCGAAATACGCGATGGTCCTCGGCCTCATCCCCGACTGCGACCTCGCCCACGTCAAAGCCGTCGGCAACGCCGCCGGCACCGGCGCCCGCATGGCCCTCCTCAACCGCAACCACCGCCGCGAGATCGAGGCGACGGTGGCCAAGGTCGAGAAAATCGAAACCGCGCTGGAGCCGCATTTCCAGCAATTGTTCGTCCATGCCATGGCGATGCCGAACAAGGTGGATGCGTTTCCGGAGCTGGCCAAGGCGGTGAGGCTGCCGGAGCGGCGAATGGTGGAGATGGCGGCGGATGGGTCGTCAGGGCGAAGGGGCGGGAGACGGCGTTGACAATGTATGGTATATGCCATACATTCCTTTAGATGAAATTCGACAGCATTCTTTGGAATCCTGACAAAGATCGCGAGCTTAGGCTCACCCCGGGCAGATTTGGAATTGGCCTGTCGGAATGCGCAGTGGCAATCGAAGAGGGCAGAATTCTGGACGATATCCAGAGCCCGAGCCGGCCGAACCAGCGCATGTTCATTTTGGAAATTGAGGGATATGCATTTGTGGTGCCCTATGTCTTTGATGAGCACAGCGTGTTCCTCAAGACCATGTTTCCAAGCAGGATGCACACCGCCAAGTATCTGAGGACACAGCAATGAAGAAGCGCCAGGACCTGCCGCCCGTAATTACCGAATTCCTCGATGAGGAGGAGCGTGAGCTCTACGAGGCGATTGAATCGGGAAACAACGACTTTGTGAGCATCCTGACGCCGGAACGGAAAGCGGAGCTGCAGCAGGCGGCGCGCAATACGCTCGACGACGAGCGCATCCAGATCAGCCTGCGCGTCTCCAAGCGCAATCTCTCCAAGCTGAAGGCCCGCGCGCTGCGCGAGGGCATGCCGTATCAGACGCTGATCAATTCGATATTGCACAAAGCCGTCAATTGATGCGCGCAGTCTACTACACACAGTTCCGCCAGCCACCCGTCGTCGCCACCCTCCCCGATCCAATTCCCGCGCCCGGCGGCGTGGTCATCAAGGTCGAGGCGACCGGGCTTTGCCGGTCGGATTTTCACGGCTGGATGGGCCATGACTCGGACATAAGCCTGCCGCATGTTCCCGGCCATGAACTGGCCGGAACCATCGTCGCCACCGGCAAACACGTCTCGCGTTTCCGCGAGGGCGAGCGCGTCACGGTGCCTTTTGTCGGCGGCTGCGGGTCTTGCCATGAGTGCCACACCGGCAACCATCAGGTCTGCGAAAACCAGTTCCAGCCGGGCTTCACCGCCTGGGGTTCGTTCGCGGAATTTGTGGCCGTGGATTTTGCCGACACCAACCTCATCCACCTGCCGGACAGCATGGACGCCATCACCGCCGCCTCGCTCGGCTGCCGCTTTGCCACCGCCTTTCGCGGCATTGTCGATGTCGCCAAGGTTCAGCCCGGCGAATGGGTGGCGGTGCATGGCTCCGGCGGCGTCGGCCTCTCCGCCATCATGATCGCCGCCGCCTGCGGCGCGCTGCCAATTGCCATTGACTTGAATGAAGAAAAACTCGCCTTCGCCAAAAGCATTGGCGCGGTCGCCGCGGTCAACGCGAAGGACACGCCGGATGTTGTTGAAACGATTCGTGAAATCACATCAGGCGGCGCGCATGTCTCCATGGATGCGCTCGGCTCGCCCGTCACCTGCTTCAATTCCATCGCCTGCCTGAGGCGAAGAGGCCGCCATGTGCAGGCGGGATTGATGACCGGCGATCACGCGAGCCCGAAAATCCCGATGACAAAAATCATCGCCCATGAACTGCAAGTGCTCGGCACGCACGGCATGCAGGCGCACCGCTATGACGCGATGCTGGCAATGATTGCGTCGGGCAGGCTTGCGCCGCAAAAGCTGATCGACAGGCACATCGCACTTGATGACGCTCCTGCCGCGCTGATGGCAATGGATCAGTTCGACGGTATTGGCATCAGCGTGATCACGCGGTTCTAATCGCCTCACCGCTTGACTGTCACCCGCCCTTCGACCTTCGCATCCACCGTGCCGAGCTTCTTCACATAGACCATCACATCATTGGCAACGAGCTGCCCGCCGCGCGCGTCGATCAGTACTTTGCCTCCGCCAAGCGAGGTGAAGCCGTCGCCGCCGCTCAGCACAAAATCATTGGTGGCGAGCTTGTAGCTGGCGGCGTCATCCAGCGGCTTGTCGCCGACCATGGCGGAGACAATTCGGCTGCCGGCGGGCTTGGTGGCGTCGGCTTCGACCTTCATGCCGGAGACATGGACAAAGCGCCCTGCCCCGTCCTCAATCTTGGAGACGCTGTTTTCCAAGGCGTCACGCAGCTGCTTGCCCGACACTTCGACCAGGATGGTGACATTGCCGAACGGCAGCTCGGACAGGATGTCCTTGCGCGTGATGTCAGCAGCCCGCCGCATACTCCTTGTCGGCCCTTATGCCGCCGCCATTCATGATGGCGACGTCCGCCTTGGTCACATCGCGCATCGCGTCGGCAATCAGATTGCCGATCGCCGCCTCGCCGGTGCGCACCGTGTTGCGGCGGCTGTCGAGGCCGTTTGTGGTCTTGCCGATCACGACGTTCAGCTCATTGTCGAGCTGTTTGACATAATCATCGGTGATCTTCTGCGTCTCGGGGTCGGGCGTGACGGAGGCCGTGTCGATGAAGCGGAAGTTCGGCTCCCATTTGACCGTGCGCTTGCCGTCCTTTTCCTGAACATCGACGGTCAGATCAATCGGCACGAGGTAATTGGCCTCGGTGGACGTGTCCACATAGGCGGTGATGCCATTGTACTGCACGACAAGATCATGATCGTCGCCGGACAGGATCACGTCGAACGCTTTGGAGGCGAGCATTTTCTGGTCGTCCGAATGCGGCGCCTGCACGACGCCCAACAACAATTTCAGCCCCGTCCTTGCGCGCCTGTTTGGCGGCCTCGATGGCGCTTTCGGCGGTCGGGCCGAATTTCCAGTCGCCAGTGGACGAGACTTGCGGCGACGTGTCCTGAGCGACGGGTATGAGCGCCAGCTTCACCCCGGCCACCTCCTTCATCACCACGCCGCTAACGCCGTCCACCGGCGAGCCATCGGCTTTGGAAAGATTAACAGCCGCCCAAGGATACTTGGCGAGCTTCATCTTTTCGACGAAATTCTCCGTGCCAAAATCAAATTCGTGATTGCCAGGCACGGCCAGGTCAAACGGCACGACGCTGGTCAGCTTGACCATGTTCTCGCCCTTGTCGAGGCCGGACAGCAGCGAGGGCGAGAACATGTCGCCGTTGAACAGATACAGCGTGTTCGGGTTCGCCGCCTTCTCCGCCCGCGCCACCGCGTTCAGCCGCGCCACGCCGCCGCGCGTTTTGCCGCCTTGAAAATTGTAAATGTCGCCGACGCCGAGCAGGGTGATTTTCACCGTCTCGGCATGGGCCGGGGCGGCGAAGAGGATGGCGGCGGACAGGGAAAGGAAGGTGCGGAACAGAGGGCGCATGAGACGGCTCCTGGCTGGATTTGACGCAATCGAAATATCAGCCCGCCCCCGAAGCTGTGCCATGAGCTTGGCACAGAAATATGACATTTCAAATAGTCTGCGCCGCACCTGTTTGCGCAGCGCTTGCGTGCCACTCATAGAGCGCATCCGGCTCGTGCTCCTCATTTTCAGCGCCGTCCGTCAGACGCACGAGCCGCGCGCCAAGTTTTTCATAAAAGCGCCGCGCGTTGATGTTCTTCTGAAATACCCAAAACTGGAACGATGCCTGCCCTTCCTTGGCCCGCGACAGCAATTGTCCGCCAACACCCCGCCCCTGAAACTGCGGCAGCACATAGAGATGCTCCAGCCAGCCCGGAGAAACGGCGCTGAAACCGGCAATCTCCCCGTCCATCTCCGCAACGGTCAGTTCATAGTCAGGGAAAATCTTCTTCCGGAAGAGTTCCACATCCTCTTCCGGCGTGTGCAGCTGCGGCAGAAACGGCAGACACGTTTCGCGGACTAGGCGGAACAGACCAGCAAGGGCGTGCAAATCAGAAGGTTCCGCCTTTCGAAGATTCGGCACAGCCATGTCAGTCATATGAATTCAGGAATTTGCCGCCAAAATGAAAGGCTGCCGCAAGCGCGAGACATAGAACGCCGATCCACAACATGACATCGGTCCGGCCAGCCTCATCGCCGCGCATAAAGTCCGAAACCAGCGACAAGAGCGCCAGACCGCCGGTAAAGGCGAACAGCCATTTCCCGGCGACGAAACAAGCGCGCAGCAGGCTTTTGGAAAAATGCATCAATGCCTCATATGTTTGGATGCACACTGTCACACTTTCGCAGCTGATGGGCCAGCGGAAACTGCGGGGCCTCGGCAGTTCACCACATTCCATGTGCGACATGCGGTTGACGCTGATTTCACAACTATCCTGTTGCTTTCCAGCAGGCGATGTCGCAAATTGTAAAAAACGACATGCGATGCCTGTTCCCGGCGCGACATGCCGGAAAAGGGGTCAGCATGAACATCAAGCCATCGCTCAAACGCTCCATCGTTTTCCTGCTTGTTCCCGACTTTTCCATGATTGCTTTTGCGACGGCGGTTGAACCGCTGCGCCTTGCCAACCGGATGCTGGGCTATGAAAGCTACCGCTGGCGGCTCGCCTCGGCGGATGGCAAACCGGTTTCAGCGTCAAATGGCGTCACCATCGCGGTCAACTCTTCTCTCGACGAAGAGCGGCGCATGCTGATGGGCGCTGACAAGCCGACCATGATTTTCGTATGCTCGGGCATTAATGTCGAAAAATACGCCAACAAGAGCGTCTTCGGCTTCCTGCGCGAGGAATATCACCGGGGCGTCTCCGTCGGCGGCCTGTGCACCGGCGCATACATACTGGCCAACGCCGGGCTCCTCTCCGGCAAGCGCTGCGCCATCCATTGGGAGAACCTGCCCGGTTTCTCTGAAGCATTTCCCAAAGCGAATGTTTTCGCCGACTTGTTCGAGATCGACTCCAACATCTACACCTGCGCGGGCGGCACGGCGGCGCTTGACATGATGGTTAAGCTGATCGGCGACGATCATGACGAAAATCTGGTCAACCGCGTCTGCGAGCAGGCGCTGACCGACCGGATCCGCGCGCCGCAGGACCGCCAGCGCCTGCCGCTGCGGGCGCGTCTCGGGGTGCAGAATGCCAAGGTGCTCTCGATCATCGAGCTTATGGAAGCAAACCTGTCAGAGCCGCTGTCGCTTCTTGACATCGCCGACGAGGCTGGCCTGTCACGCCGCCAGATTGAGCGCCTGTTCCGACAGGAAATGGGCCGCTCGCCCGCGCGCTATTATCTTGAAATCCGGGTGGACCGGGCGCGGCATCTGTTGATCCAGTCTTCGCTTCCTGTGGTTGAAGTGGCCGTCGCCTGCGGCTTTGTCTCTGCCTCGCATTTTTCCAAATGCTACCGCGAAATCTGCGGCCGCTCGCCGCAGCAGGAGCGCGCGGAGCGCAGGCAGCCGCTCGCGGCGTGATGACTTGAATCACCCTGGCAAGTCTGACTGCCAAGTTGTTGTAATGATTCAATTTGAGTAAACCAGTTTAACGGCAATCTAATCGCTCCCTGATACTCCTCTTTCCGGCGGGTTAAGAGGTGCATGGTGGTAATCCGGAATATCAACTGGACGAAGTTGGACGACGGAGCGGTGAAAACCGGCTTTGCGGTCGCGTTCATATCTATGACTTCCGCCGCACTCATCAACCTCACAATCTGGCTCATGTTTGGTGAAGCTGGTGCGCCGGGCCGAACAGGCTTTTTGCTGGCGTTTGGCGTATCGGCCATTGCCGGCCTTGTGTCAGGCCTGATCAGCCTGCGCCGGATCAGAATCATCGAAGGGGCGCAGGCGCTTGCTGCGGCGATCGCCCGCGGCGACATCGAAACGGCATTCACTATCGCGCGGGGCGAAACAAATCCCCTGCAGCACAACTTAAAACTCTTGGCGGAGGCGCAATTGAAACGCGTTGAGGAATTTCACCGGCTGCTTGAAGACTCCCGCATCCGCGAGGAGCGCTTGTATGAGGCGCTGGACACGCTGAATGATGAAATTGCAGTGTTCGATCAAAGTGGCATGCTGGTCTGTGTGAACAAGGCATACAGCAAGTTCTGCAACGCCGCAGGCGCCCCTGTTGCTCCTGGCATGCTGCGCCCGGAAATATTAAAGGCGATAGCCGCAGCACCGGGAATTAACGTGCCGCAGAACGAACGCGACATGTGGTTCGACCATCAGCTGCAAATGCGCGACCTCGCTGCAAGTGGCGGCAAGCCAGTGGACTCGCTGCATCGCGACGGCCGGCATCTCCGCTTCACGCTGATTGAAACGCCGCAGAAAAACCAGATCGAAATCACCACCGACATCACCGAGGCGGTCAGCGACAATATGGAAGTCGAGCGGAGCCGCCGTGAAGTGAATGCCGCAGAAGAAATAAAAAAGGCGACGGTGGCGCGCTATGCTCAAACGATCCGCGTTCCAATGACGGGCGTTCTGGCAGCCGCCGAATTGCTCAACGAGACGGATCTGACTGATTTGCAGCAAAACAAGCTTGACATAATACGCCGATCATCCGGCACGCTGCTGGGCGTCATGCAAGATATGATGCAGACTGCGGGCTCGGCGGCACATACAGAAGCCATCGATTCCGAAGCGCAAGTGCGGCCCATCAGCCTTGAGACTGGCAGGCCACGCCGCGCCGTGCTTCTCGTCCGCTCTCAAAGCCTGTCGGAGCGCTTGCCCAAACTCCTCGCGCAGGACAGCATTCAGATCGTCTCCGTGGAAACTGTTGACCTGGTTCTGTCACTGCTTTCGCAGGACGATGAAGAGCGCGTTCCCGTCGATTTTGTCATGACCGACGATACGGCGGCGCTTGATGATTTGCGGCAGTGGAGCAGCTCAGTCCTTCCGGTCAACCGGCCAAAAATCATCGACCTGAATCTTGTGATGAAAGATGGATTCAACGCTGAGGCAGCGGCGCCGGCGGCGCTGGTCACCACAGCGGAGAGCGCAGACATCGTACTGCCCGGCGCAGATAATTCAGCAACACCTGCCGTCGAAACTCCCCGCCGCATTTCTCCGCGTGTTCTGCCCGACTTGGCAAACCTGCCGGAAGAGGGATCAGCGGCGATGAAGAAGTCAAAGAAGCTTCCCATCGAAGTGCTGATTGTTGAAGACAATGACGTGAATCAGATCGTCTATGATCAGATCATGAGCAATTGCGGCTATCACTATCTGATCGTCTCAAGCGGCGAAGAAGGCGTCAACACTGCTGTGCGCGAGTCGCCGCGGCTCGTGTTAATGGATATCTCAATGCCCGGGATCAACGGCCTTGAAGCGACAAAACGAATTCGCGAGCAGCTCAATGGCAGCAAGCGCCCGGTAATTGTGGGAATGACGGCCCATCTTTTGAACGGCGACAAAGAAAAGTGTCTTTCGGCCGGCATGGATGATTATTCATTGAAGCCGAGCACCGTCGGCCCGCTGCGCGCGCAGATCGCGTCGTGGCTCGGCGCAGGCGCACAAAGCTTGGCGGCAGCGGGGTAGGCGCGCCTTTCTCACGGCTTTCCGGATCCAGCCCGGTTCGCAGGAAGCTGCACGGCGCCGGGCGCCGCCGTGGATGCCGCACTCTTAAGTCCGTCCGCTGAGCGCGACACATTAAATGTCGCAACAGAAGTCACTTTGCCGCCGGGCACCATGCCGCGCGCGCCGAGCGGGCCCGCCGCCTGCCCGGGATTGACAATATCCTTGATCTTGGAAGTCACATCGCGCGAGGCGGTGAGTGAAGAAACAGCCTGCGCCCAGAAAGGCGCGCCAAGGCCGACCAGAAGCCCGCCGACCAAGAGCCAGAAAATATTGCCGAATGAGGGAATGGACGTTTCTCCAAGCAGCGGCAGCGCCATGCGGCAGAAACCCGCCACAAATGCCTCCCCGGCCTCGGGCAAGGTGAAGCAAGTCCTTATCTTCACATCGCTGGCGGGCCAGCCGACAGGCACGCCCATATCGGCAAGCTCCTTGGACTTCGCTTTCGCTTCGTCGATCTTGACGTTAAAATCCGCAATAGCCTGCTTAAGCTCATCTGTTGAGGCACCGGTCGCGGCAGCGGCCTCCTGCGCATTCTCAAGCTTCTCAGCGAGCAGCCTGTACTCGGCATGGGCGTCCGCCGCCTTGTCCGCCACAGCCTGCGCCACATCCGGGTTCTTGATGTAGGTGACAGCCAGATTGTAGGGGTGCACATAGAAGGCCCAGGCGACCAGAAACGCGACAATGATGGAGAAAACCCGCGCGCGGCGCTCGAAATAGGTGCCGACTTCCTTGCCGAAAGCCTCGTATTTCTGACCAATGTCGGCGATCACATCGTCAGTCCAATTGTCAGCCGCCGAGACTATTCTGTTGTCGGCAAGTTTTTGTGTGAACACTTCCACTGGGATGTCCGTCATCACAGATGAATCAACGAGCCAATGAAAGAACCGGCTGATCCTGCCGCGGCCGGTGTCCTCCGTCGCTGTTTTCATGGCGCGGTTTTCCATGATGAGCGTGGCAAACGCCGCCGCCGTCGGCTTGTCTGCGCTGGTCAGTCTTGGGCTGATGACCTGCTCATACAGATTTTCCAGCATCAGCCGCATGCCCTGCGCGCGCAGGCCCATGAAGCGGTGGATCATTTCGACAAAGGTGGACACGACAATCGCAAAAATCAGCATCGTCGTGGCAAAAGCCAGAAGTGCGGTCAGCCATTGCATGGCAATCTCCTATCAAGAGAGTCAGCGGACCAAGGCGGAACTTTTCTTTGAGGGAATGATGCCGCGCAACGCGCGGCAAATCAACTGCGAACTTAACTCTTCAGAAAGCCGCGTTCAGCTGCGCGGCTTCAGGCTCTCAGGATCATACAGCGGCGCATAGCCGACGCCCGCCACTTCCACCGGATAGCGGTCGCCGAAATATTCGATCTCGAAGCGGTTACCCTTCACGGCCTTCTCATGCGGCAGGTAGGCCAGCATGATCGTCTTGCCGATGGTCGGGCCGAACGCCATTGAAGTCGAGAAGGAGCGGCGGCCGAGCGCGTCAACCAGCGTCTCGCCGGTCGCCGGATCAAGGATTGGAACGGCGCCGACCGGATAGCGTCTGACGCCCTTGAAATCGACATTGGCCTCCAGCGTCAGCGTGCACAGCATCGCAACCTGGTGCGGCAGGGCGCGGTGGACCACGTTCGCCGCTTTGCCCCTGAAATCCGCTTCCTTGACCTTCGGGCGCTGCAGATCGGATTCGATCAGATTGTATTCGGTTAAAAGATCGGCATTCTGCAGGCGCAGGCTCTTTTCCATGCGCCGCGTGTTGGCATAGGTCTCGACCCCGAACGGCATGACGCCAATCGCCGCCAGCGCGTCCCAGACGGGGAGCGCGTCCTCATAGCGCATATGCAGCTCCCAGCCCTGTTCGCCGACATAGGAGATGCGGAAGGCGGTGATATCGGTCCCGGCGATTTTGATCTGCCGCAGCGCCGCGAAGGGAAAGTTCTCCGGATCGAGCGCCGTAGGATCTTCGACCACCTTTTTCAGCGTGGCGCGCGCGTTCGGGCCCCAGACGCCGAGCGTGACCAATTCGCTTGAGCGGTCGGTGACATTGATGTTCCAGCCTTTGTCCTCGGCCAGCCGCTTGATGTAGAGAAGATCGCGCGGGCCGGCGTCCGCGCCGTCGATGACGCGGCAGCGGTCCTGCATGCGGATCACAGTGAGGTCGGCGCGCACCATGCCTTTGTCGTCGAGGAAATGCGTGTAAATGCCCTTGCCGATATTGGCGTCGCCGCCAATTTTCGCCGCGCATATCCATTCCATCGCCTCGACATGATCCGGCCCTTCGACGTCGAAAATGTAGAAATGCGACAGGTTGACCATGCCGACATCCTCGCTCATGGCGAGGTGCTCAGCGTTCGACACGCGCCAGAAATGTCTATTGTCCCATTCGTTCTCGCGCACAGGAACGCGGTCGCCATACTTGGCCAAAAGATGCTCGTTCGCCGCATAGCCGTGCGCCCGCTCCCAGCCTCCCAGCTCCATGAAATATCCGCCCAGCGCCTTCTCGCGCTCATAGAACGGCGAGCGCTTGATGTTGCGCCCCGTCGCAAACGGCTCGCGCGGATGGACGGCGGGATTGTAAACCTTCTGCGCCGTCTCGCCGCAGCGGCCGGCTATGAAGTCTTCCTTCATCTGGTGGTCGTAGAAGCGCGCATAGTCGAGCTTGGAATGATCAACTTCCGTGCGCCCGTCGGTCATCAGATCGGCGATCAGCTTGCCATAGGCCGGGCCGTCCTTGACCCAGACCGCCACCGCGTAGAACAGCCCCCTCACCTTCCGGCTCTCGCCGAACGAAGGCCCGCCGTCGGCGGTGACCTGCAACAGGCCGTTGAACGAGCGCCGCTCGTCATAGCCGAGCTCGGCAAGGATCGGCGTCAGCTCGATGGCACGCTCAAGCGGCGCAAGGATCTGCTCCATGTCAAGATCGCGCTGTGAAGGCGACCAGCTCGACTGCTCTTTTGACAGGATGTCCCGCGGATGGACCAGCCTCGGGTTCTTTTCCTCGTAATAGCCCCACTCGATCATGCCGCCTTCGGATGTCGTCGGATCGCCGGTGTCGCGCATATAGGCGGAGTTGCCCTGGTCGCGCAGCAGCGGATAGCCGATGTCCTTGCCAGTGCCTTCGAATTCCTTGTATGGCCCGAAAGAAAGTCAGCGGATGGTCAATCGGCATGACCGGCAGATCCTCGCCCGCCATGTCCGCGATCAGGCGGCCCCAGATGCCGGCGCAGACCACGACATGGTCGGCCATGATTGTGCCGCGATCGGTGACGACGCCCTTGATGCGTCCACCTTCGATGACGAGCGACTTGGCCGAGGTGTTGGAGAAGGTCGTGAGCTTTCCGGTCTTCTCGGCTTTGTCGGTGAGAATGCCCGCCACGGCCTGCGAGCGGGGGACAACGAGCCCCGCATCGGGGTCCCATAGGCCACCCTGCACCATGCTCTCCTCAATGAGCGGGAATTTTTCCTTGATCTCTTTCGGCCCGATCAGGTGAGAGCGCGAGCCGAACGCTTTGGCGGAGGCCACCTTGCGCTTGATCTCGTCCATGCGCGCATCATCGCCGACACGCGCCACTTCAAGGCCGCCAATGCGCTCGTAATGGCCCATTTTGTCGAAAAATTCGATGGAATAGAGCGTGGTCCAGACCGACATGAAATCGTGGCTGGCCGTGTAGCAGAAGTCGGATGCATGCGAGGTGGAGCCGACATCCGTCGGAATCCCGGACATGTCGATGCCGACAATATCGTCCCAGCCGCGCTCAATCAGATGATGCGCTACCGAGGCCCCGACAATGCCGCCCTGGCCGATAATGACGACCCGTGCCTTCGCCGGAAATTTTGCCATCGCGCGCTGCTCCAAATCAAATGATTGCGCGCACATTATTGTTCCCGAACGCTTAATAGGCAAAGCCCATTTGCGACACGGCGCGCAATTCACGCGGCGGGCGCGGGTTTCCAGACGGAGAGCAGCGTCTTGACGGAGGGCAGAAGCAACAAGCAGCAGCGGCGTCAGGTACGCGCCATGCACCCGCGCGTCCGGCAGTGGGAACAGGATGAAGCGGGCCACGATGCCGCCGACAAGGGCAAGGAAGATGATCTCGGCGCGGCTGTCCATTTTCCCAAGCGAGGCGCGGATGAAGGCCCAGGCCGCAACGAGAATGACGAGCATCCCCGGCCATGCCAGCTCGGTGACGCAGCGCACAAGCCCGGACGCCAACGCTTTGACATAGACGGCGAAGGAAAACTCGGGATGAAACCCTTCCATCGTCAATTGCTGCGCCACATTGGAAAACCAGAAATGCGTCCACCAGCCCGGATGCCCCGCCCCGTGTGACAGGAACGAATAGGCGATGGCGGCGGCGATGAACGCGCCGAACGCGCCGAGGCTGATCTGGCGGAACAGGACGAACAGGACGGCGAGGATGCCGAGGAAGGCGATTGTGTCGGCGCGGACCATGAAGGCGAGAAACAGCGCCAGTACGGCAACAGCTCGCGCTTTCGGTACAGCGCATAGAGGCCGAATGTGAACAGCGCCATGAACAACGCGTCCGGCGAGCCGAGGCGGGCAATGTCGGGATAGCCGGAAATCATCAGCGCGCCTGCCGCCACCGGGCCGTAAGCAAGCGCCTTTTCCCGGAACAGCCAGAGGCCGATGCACAGGCCCGTTGCGAGTGTTGAAAGCAAGGAGATGAGGCGGATCGTTCCGACTTCGCCGAAATAGTGGCGACAGCGCCGCGATCAGCGAAACATACAGCGTCTTCACCCGGTACATCGGCAGCATGGAGTTAAACGCAGCGGCGTCCTCGAACTGGCGGGCGCGGTAGGCGTCGCCTTTCGCAAGCAGATCAAACGCGGCGGGATCAACCGCCTCTCTTCACTTTTTCATAAGCAAAATCATGAAGTTGCTGCGGATCGTTGATTCGGTGTTCCGACCCTGCCGCGACATAGGGCAGCATGTCCCAGTTGGCGTGCGGGAATTTGGCGGAGGCGATGCAGGTCAGCGCGATGAACGCGGCGAAGATGGCCGCGCCGATGTGTGAAGAATGCCGGGAGACAAGCGCTGTCAGCCAGCCGAGCAGGCGCGAGGCCCAGTCTTCCCGGCCCTCTTGCATCCCGATGCGGCTGGACAGGCTCACATCACCTGGCTTTTCACAAAGTCCTTCACAATCGCAATGATGCCCCGGCTCAGCAGATCATCGAGCGAATCCGCGAACTGCGCCACATGCGCCCTGTTGCAGATCAGCGGCGGCTCGAGGCGGATGACGTTGCGGTTATATTCGGTGAAGGCGACGAGAATGTCATAGTCGCGCAGCAGCAGCGCGCCGATGAAGCCGGAGAGCGAGCCCTTCAGCTTGTCGTCGAGCATGGCGACGACCGGGCGCAGGATCATCGGCAGCGTCTGCGAGAAATCCTGGAATTCAAGGCCGATCATCAGCCCCTTGCCGCGCACTTCCTTGATGATTTTCGGGTACTTTTTGTGCAGCGTCTGAAGCCGCTCCAGAAGATAAGCGCCTACCTCTGCTGAATTGCCGATCAGGTCCTCGTCGTAGAGGACATTCAGCGCCTCAATCGAAGTGATGCAGGCCTCGCCGATGCCGCCGAATGTGGCGGGCGCGTGGATCAGCGCCGTCTTCGGCGTGCCATAGGCTTTCATATAGATTTCGCGCCGCGCGATCATAGCGCCCATGGCGCATTTGCCGCCGCCGAGCGATTTGGCAAGCGCCGTCACGTCAGGAATGACGCCGTAGTGTTCAAACGCGTAGAACTTGCCCGTGCGGCCGAGGCCGCACTGAACTTCGTCAGCGATCCATAACACGCCATACTGATCGCACAGCGCGCGCAGCTTCTGCCAATATTCTGCCGGCGCCGAAATAATGCCGCCGCCGCCCTGCACGGTTTCAAGAACAATGGAGCCGATGGCCGGGTCGGATTTGAACAGCGCCTCAACCGCGTCAATGTCGCCGAACGGCACTTTCAGCGCATTTTCCACCAGCTGGAAATCGCCGCGGTAGAGCTTGCCGTCGGTGACGGTGAGCACGCCCTTGGTTTTGCCGTGGAATGAGTTCTCGGCATAAACAACCTTGTGCTTGGCAGGACCCGCCGCGCGCTCGGCGATCTTCAGCGCCGCTTCCATCGCCTCCGAGCCGGACGAGCCGAGGAACACCATGTCGAGGTCGCCCGGCGAGCAGGCGGCGATATTGTGCGCCAGCGCCGCCGCATATTGCGACATGAAAGCCATGGCGATCTCGTGCCGCTTTTCCTCGGCGAACTCCTTGCGCGCTTTCAAAATGCGCGGATGGTTATGCCCGAACGCCAGCGAGCCGAAGCCGCCGAAAAAGTCCATGATGCGCCGACCGTGCTGGTCGATGTAATACATGCCCTCGGCGCTCTCGATCTTCACCTTGTGGAAGCCGAGCAGCTTCATGAAATGCAGCTGGCCGGGGTTCACATGCGCCTTGAACAGCTCCGTCATATCCGGCACGGACATCGCCTTGGCGTCGCGCGCCGACAGGAGCTTTGGCCGCTTGGTGATATGCATCGGCGCGAGCGTCGGCGCTTCGACGACATTCAGCAGATTTTCCGTTTCCGGTTTCACATTCACGTTCATGGGTCTACTCCGCCGCAACTGTTTTGAAATCATTGAACGCCCGGCCCTCTTTTTTGGCCCGGTATTCCCGGTAGGCTTCGATCAGCATGTCGCTGTCGTGATATTTTGGCTCCCAGCCGAAATCGCGCTTGGCCTTCTTCGTGTCCCGCACGCAGTTCTCATCCGCGATCAGATACTGCTCCGGATCCATGATCGGCAGGTTAACAAGGTCAAACGCCGCCAGCGTCGCCTTTACCGCGAAGGCGGGCGTAGGGAGGAGGAAGGATTTCGACCCGGCGCTCTTGATAAGGCCGCCCAAAAGATCGCGCACGGACGGCGGATTGAGCGAACCGAGATTATAGGCCTCGTTCGGCACGCCCTTTTCCCAAGCCAGCCTTGCAATCTCGGCGCAGTCAAACACGGAGATGAACTGATAGGGATTTTTTCCTGAGCCGATCATCGGCACCGGCAGATTGGCGTCCACCAGCTTGAACAGCTTTTCCAGAATGCCGAGCCGCCCCGGCCCGATAATCAGGCGCGGACGGAAGATGGTGACATTCATGCCGCGCGCGCGCCACTCGGCGGCCATTTCCTCGGTTGCGGCTTTCGATTTGCCATATTCGCCAAGCGGCTTGACCGGCTGCTCCTCATCCTGCGGCGGGGCGCGAGACCGTGTGGCCGTAAATCATGTCGGTGGTGAACTGCACCAGCTTGCCCGCCCCTGCCCGGTCCACCGCGTTCATGATGTGCCCCGCGCCGAAATAGTTCACTGGCCAGAAGAAATCATAGCGCTTGGCGCGCACCTGCAAAGGCGACAGCATCTTCGCCGACAGGTTATAGACCATGTCGTCAGCCTTGATATCGACGGCATAGACTTGGCTCACGTCGGTCACATCGCAATGCGCAAATTTCGCCTTGGCATAATGCGGCAGATCGCTCTTTCTGCACATCCGCCACAATGCACTTTCTCGCCGCGCGCAATCAAGATCGCGCGCCAGATAGCGCCCGACAAAGCCGTCGCCGCCAAAAATCACATGTTTCATGATGCTGTTTCCGAACTGGTGTTGGAGATGGAGCGCGCTTCAGCCGCCGAATGGCCGCCGCTCTGGGCGATGAGGATTGTCCCGGCGCAGATCAGCGCGATGCCGGCGATCTTGTGAATGCCAAGCTCCTCCTTGAACACCAGCCAGGCGATCACCGCGACAATGACATAGGCGAGGCTGAGGAACGGATAGGCGAAGGACAGGTCAACTTTCGACAGCACGAACAGGTGCGAGGCCATGGAAATGACGAATGTCGCGAGGCCGAAGAAGACCCACGGATTGAAGATGATCTGAAACACGCGGCTGATAACAGTGTCCGCCGAAAAGGTCAGCGGCCCGAGCGACATCATGCCCTGCTTCAGCATGATCTGCGCGGCGGCGTTGGTCAGCACCGTGAAGAGGATGAAAGGCAGATATTTTGTCATATTGCATCCCCGACCATTAAAAGCCTTGATGCGCGCAGACATATTTGCGCGGCGTCAAAGCATCCCACCCTCATCCGGGAGCCCGATAACAAAAGCATATGAGGGTCTTACCATAATAATTGCTGAATTTCGATGGACTTGTTTGAAATTATCCAATCATTACAAACAGGTAGGGTTAATCATTCCTTAATCGCCAGCGCCGTGCGCCGCCAGAAATCCGAGACGAAAGCCGGATCGCGCAGCGCTTCCAGCTTGCGCCAGTTCGGATATGAGGCCGCAAATGTCCGCGCCGACATGCGCGCATCCTTGTAAGCGTTCACCGCCCCGCCCGCGTCCACTGTGATCCGGTCAAGCTCGGACAAGAGCGCTAAGGTCCTTGCGCCACGGTTTGGAAAATCCAAAGTCAGCGTGTAACCCGGCCGTGCAAAAGGCGTCAGGCTTGGAGACACAATTGTTCCAAACCTCTTGAGCACAGTCAGGAACGATGCCTGCCCCGCCTTGCGCGAGGCGGCCAGAAGCTGCGGCAGCGCGGACGCTGCGGCGTCGAACGGAATGACGCTCTGATGCTGGTAAAGGCCCTTCGGTCCATACAGGAAATTCCAGTTCCCCACCTGATCCAGCGGATAGAAGAACCCGTCATAAGCGTTTGTCTTGACTCCGGCATTGCGGCCCTTCGCATTGAAGTACAGGGCGTTGAAGGCCGAGAGGCTGAGGCGGTTCAGACAATTCAAAGGCGGCTGAAACGGCACGGTGATTTTGGGTTTCGCACCGTGCGGGACAAAGCCGCCTTGCTCTGCATGGTTCGCGGTCATCAAAAGCCCGCGCCCGCCCGCATTCAGCTGGTCGAGCCATGCCACGGCATATTCATTGGCTGCGTCCGCGCTTTCCGCAAGTTCCAGATATTCTTCAAGGCTCTTGAACGAAGTTATCTGCTCATTCAATTCGGCGGAGCCAACTTTCATCAGTTGGATGGACGCCGACAGGATCATGCCCGTCAGTCCAAAGCCGCCGATCGTCGCATTGAAAAGGTTGAAATGTTCCGCCCCCGAGCACCGCCGCTGCACCCCGTCGGAGCGCAGCAGGTCCAAGGAAATCACGTGTGCGCCAAAACTGCCGCGCCTGTGGTGGTTTTTGCCGTGCACGTCATTGGCGATGGCGCCGCCCAGCGTCACGTGCTTTGTCCCGGGCGTGACCGGAAGGAACCAGCCCAGAGGGCCGGCGTGGAGTATAACGTCGCCAAGCGTGACGCCCGGCTCGGCTGTCAGTATTCCCGACTGCGTGTCGAAGGAGAGAATGCGGGCGCTCTCGCTGCTGCGCACCAGAATGCCGCTGTCGCTCTGCGCTGAATCGCCGTAGCTCTTGCTGTTTCCAAGCGCCAGCCACGAACCGCGCGCAACATTTCCGCGCCGCAGATCGGCTGCCGCGTCAGCGAAAGACGCGGAAATGCGGCTCTTTCGGTCAAGCCGCCCGAAGGACTGGATGACGCTGTTTGACTTCAAAAGCCTGCGGCGAAAATCAGCGCCGCCCCCACGCAAACCATCATCACGCTGCGCCAGTCCGACAGGAGAAACACAACCGGGTCCTCATGCATCTCGCCGCGCCGCGCCAGGACCCAGATGCGGATCGAAAGATAAAGCACGATCGGGCAGAGCGGCCAGATTAGCCATGGATTTCCGTACAGCTGCTGCACTTCGCTGCTGTCTATATACAGTGCCAGAACAAGCGCCGATGCGAAGGCCGAGGCCATTCCGGCTTCCGCCAGCACCTGCTTGTCCGCCGCCCTGTAGCCCCTGCCAGCGACCTTATGCGCCACGTCCATAGGCGCATGTTCGAGTTCGACATAACGTTTCACCAGCGCAAGTGACAGGAAGAAGAACAGCGAGAAGGCCAGCAGCCAGAATGACACATCAATCTGCGTCGCCGCAGCGCCCGCGATGACCCGAACTGTGTAGAGCCCCGCCAGCGTCAGCACATCAATTAGAAGCATCCGCTTCAACGCAAAAGAGTAGGCGGTCGTGAGGATGGCGTAGCTTCCCAGAACAAGCTGGAACAATGCGGGCAGCAGAATGCTGACGCTGATTGCCGCCAGCGCCAATACGCCAGCAACCCGCAATGCCGTTGGAATCGAAACAGCGCCAGACGCGATCGACCGCTTCGACTTGTTGGCATGACGCCGGTCCATGGGGAGGTCGATCAGGTCGTTGATGATATAGATGGCGGAAGCCGCCAGCGAGAACGCCACAAAAGCCAAGACAATGGCAATCAGCGTCGCGGGACGATCCAAATCATTGGCCAGCACTGCGGGAACGGCAATGAGAACATTCTTGGCCCATTGATGCACCCGCAGCATCTTAAGGAGCGGTTTGATGCCGCCCGCATCGGGCGCAAACAGAAGCGAACCGCTTTGCGTCTGAAACTTGGCTGCGGCCCGGTCTGGCGCGACGATGATTGACGCCCGCGCAGCATCGAACACAGCAAGATCCGAGCGGCTGTTGCCCGCGTAGTCGTATCCCGCCTGTCCAAACATGCTGTTAAGCGCGGCTGCTTTGCGTGATGAGGTCAGGTTGACGCTGTCGGACGATGCGAGCACGCCCTCGAATATTCCAAGATGCCCGGCAACCCTGTCTGCAAAAAGCTGCGCACTGCCTGTGGCAAGATAGAGCTTGCGGCCTTTGGCATGTTCGGCGCGCAGAAAGGCAAGAAAATCAGCACGGTAGGGCAAAGCGGCCACATCAATCTCGACACGTTGCGCAAGATTGGCCTTCAACACGCAGGAACCCTGCATTGCCCAGAAAGGCAGCATAAAGAGGAATAGCGGATTTCGCCTAAGCAGCAGAATAATCGCTTCCCAAAGCAGATCAGTCGCAATCAGCGTGCCGTCCAGATCCACCGCGAGAGGAACGAGGTGCGTTTTAACCCTGTGATCCATGATGTGCCAAGCGCCTGCTGCCCTGAGCGGAAGACAATAGCAGAACCGGACGTATCATGGGTGAACGAGAGTAGTTAAGGACGCGCGGGCTCAAAACATGGTAAATGAAACAGAAACGGCCGCTGGGAGCGCGGCCGTTCTTTGCTGTTTGATTGGCGCTTACCTGAACTGTGCGGCGCCGCCGACAATCTCGATTGTCTCTGCGCCCGTAAGCACTTCCCTTACATCGCCGGGAAAGGTGACGAAGCAGCCGCCCGCGCAAAACTCAACCGTTTCACCTGGGCCAATCGGCAAATCAACCTGATCCGCACCCTCGGTGACACGCAGGGTGACCGTGTCGCCGTCACGGTTTGTGACGCTTGCTGCGCCTGCAGCGCTGTTCAGCGCAAGCACTGCAAGAGCGGCAACAATTAATCTCTTCATTTCAGACCGGCGCTTACCGCCGCCTCCATTGACACGGGAAACTTCTCCCGTTTGACCCGCACTTTATATTCGATCCAGTCTGAACGCCAGCTGAACCGCGTCTGCAGGCGGCCATTCATCCGGCAAAAGGGTTAAGCCGGCGGCATTTCTATCCCGGCCTTGGCAAACTCATCATATATCTGCGACCTGATATCTGTCTGCACAATGGCGGAATTCGTGATGTCCGATAAGGTGCACCCGCAACTCGAAATTCATCTGTTTTTCGCCAAAACCCTGGAACAGCACAAAGGGTTCCGGGTTCTTCATCACCAGCGGATGGCGCGTGCCGATTTCGAGGAGAATCTCCTGCACCGCTTTCGGATCGGACTTATAGAGCACTCCGACCCCGATATCGACGCGGCCAAGCTTGTTGCGGTGCGTCCAGTTGCCGACCGCCGCATTGATCAGGATGGAATTCGGCAGCATGACCGTCTGCTTATGAAATGTCTCGATTTCCGTCGCCCGCACCGAAATCTTCTTCACGATCCCCGACGTCGCTCCCGCCTCGATCCAATCGCCGACCTTGAACGGCCGTTCCGCCAGCAGGATCAGGCCTGAGACAAAGTTAGACACGACATTCTGCAGGCCAAAGCCGATGCCGAGCGACAAGGCACCCGCCACCAGCGCAAGGCTGGTCAGATCGATGCCGGCCACAGAAATGCCGATCAACCCCGCCAGCGCCGTGCCCGCATATCCGAGCGCGGTCTTGATCGAATTGCGGACGCCGGAATCCACCTTACCGCGGGTTAGAATGTTTCCGTCGAGCCAGCGCTGGAACCAGCGGGTGAGCAAAAAGCCGAGAATGAAAACCAGAATGCCCGCGAAGATGCCGAGCAGCGATATGGTGACCGAGCCGACCTGAAACCCTGTCAGCGCCGAGATGATCCAACCCCTGATATCCTCCCACTGGAAGCGCCATTGCAGCAGGATCAGCGGCAGGCCCCAGGCCAGCACAAGGAGATTGGTCAACACGCTTGTGCCTACACCAATGTGGCCGAGCATGACCGGCTCTACCTTGTAGCGCTCGGACAGGCTCTGTCCCAACAGCGTGTTGGCGAACGCCCCGTCATCGGCAAGCGCGGCGGCGCTCTTGAAGCCGAGATACATGGCGACGATAATCGCGCCGGTGATGACAATCTGCTGCGAGAAGAAACGCGACAGCCCGACATAGCCGAGGCCCGCCGCCACCATCGGCAGGAGGCCGAGCATCAGAATGAACAGTTTCACCGCGCGCGGCCAGGGCTGCGGTCGCCCTCCCTTGTCGTCCGGCACGGGATTGACCATGGCGATGACGATGATCAGCAGGCCGACAAGAAGGGTGGCGATCAGGCTCTTTGCGATGGTCAGCTGCAGCGGCGAGTCAAGCGTCCGGTTGAAAACCTCGCCGATAAACTCCAGGCCGGTGACAATGGCCGTCGCGGTGATGAGCCAGAGCAGTATCCGCCCCGGCCCCGGCGCGACCTTCACCAGCCGCCAGTTCGGCAGGTCCGGCGACAAGATCGCCTGCGCCAGCCGCTGGATGAAAAACACCACGGCGCAGACGTTGAAAAAGGCGGAGATCGACGGCCGCACGTCGGCGCGCAGCAGGTTAAAATAATCGAAGAAAAAATAGGTGGCGGTCAAAAACACCGCGAAGGACACGGACGGGATAAGCGTCGACCAGAATCCGACGGAAAGGCGGCTGAGATAAGACGGCTCGGCCACTTCCTTGTCGCGGCTGTAGAGCGAGGAGAACAGGAGTCGTCCGCCGATCATGATGACCGAGGCGGCGAGCAGCGCAAGAAATGTCGCGGCGAGGACCGAGCCGAACTTGAACTTCCAGATGAACTGCCACCAGCTTTTGAATTGCCGGGACAGCGCCGCCGCTTCCCGCTCCGCTGCTGTGACAACTTCAGTGCCAAAGGCAAAATTGACATCAACACGCTGCGAAAGGCTGTTGGAGAACAGATCCCGGCGCTTCTGCGAAACTTGATCAAGCTCTTTGTTCACCTTGATCGACATGTCTTCGGCGGCGCCCAGCGCGGTGTTGATCGCCTTCTTCTCGTCGGCGAGCCGCTTGCGCTCCTCCTGCACGGCCTGCGGCTCGGGCGTGTCCACGTCGGTGGGCGCCGCGCCAAGCTCGGTCAGCCGCTTGTTGATCTCGCCAAGGCGCGGCCGGAACGACACGGCGACGCCAATGACCTGTTTCGCCAAATCCTCCAGCTGCACCTTCAGCTTGACCAGTTCGCCGTCATCATTGGCTTTTGCGATAATTTTCGGGCCGATTTCATCCACTTGCTTGCCAACCGCAGCAAGCAGAGACTGAGGCCCGTCAGCGGACTGCGCGCGCGCGGGACCGGACAGCGAAAGGGCCAGCCACAAGCAGATCAGCAGTTTCAGTGAAATGGAGCGGGTCAAGGAAGTTTCCGGGAATCAGATTGCGCCTGGTGTCTTGGCAATTGTTCATACGCGCCGCGCCCGAGCGCAACAAGACGAGGTTATATTCCTTGAAAGCGACAGAAGCGGTCGGTTTTTCTCCGAGCCAAGTCATTCACGCCCGTTATTGTTGGCAATCGCGGCGCGCACGTTCATAAGTTCTCAATGCAGCATTTTTCCTTCCTCACCCTTCTGAAAAGCGCGCTTGGAATGGGCGCTTTGCAGCCGCATTGGCGCAAGCCTGAGCCGAAGCCCGAATATGATGTCGTCATCATCGGCGGCGGCGGGCATGGGCTTTCGACGGCCTATTACCTAGCCAAGGAGTTTGGCGTCACCAATGTCGCCGTGCTGGAAAAATCATGGCTCGGCTCCGGCAATATCGGGCGCAACACGACGGCAATCCGGTCGAACTATCTGCTCAGCGAAAACCAGCATTTCTACGAAGCCGCTATGAAAATGTGGGAGGGTCTGTCGCAGGAGCTGAACTACAATGTCATGTTCTCGCAGCGCGGCGTCCTGAACATCGGCCACTCTCCCGCGCAGATGGACGGCTTCGCCCGGCGCGGCAACCAGATGCTTTTGAATGGGATCGACGCCGAGCTGTTCACCAAAGAACAGGTCGCCGCCGCCCTGCCCGGCATCGACATGAGCCGCTCGGCGCGCTTCCCGATCGAAGGCGGCCTGATGCAGAGGCGCGCCGGGACGGCAAGGCATGACGCGGTGGCCTGGGGGTATGCGCGGGCGGCGGACGCGCGCGGTGTTGACCTGATTGAGAACTGCGAAGTCACCGGCTTTTTGCGCGACGGGGGGAGGATCACAGGCGTTAAGACCACTCGCGGGGAGATAAAGGCCGGGAAGACGGCGGTCGCGGTCGCTGGCTCAACTGGTCAAGTCATGGCGCTGGCGGGCATTGAGACCCTGCCCATCGAAAGCCACGTCCTCCAGGCATTTCATCTCCGAAGGCCTGAAACCCATCATCGACACCGTCGCAACGTTCGGCGGCGGGCATCTCTATTTCGGCCAGACCGACAAGGGCGGGATCATCTTCGGCGGCGATATTGACGGCTACAATTCCTACGCCTCGCGCGGCAATCTGCCGGTGGTGGAAGATGTGATGAGCGAGATGACGGCGCTTTTCCCAAACCTGACGGGCGTGCGCCTGCTGCGCTCCTGGGGCGGCATCATGGACATGTCGATGGACGGATCGCCAATCATCACGGCAGGTCCCCTGCCCGGCATGTATCTGAACTGCGGCTGGTGCTACGGCGGCTTCAAGGCGACGCCCATCTCCGGCCTGTGTTTCGCCCACACAATCGCCAAGGACAGCGCCGCATCCGCTCGCCGCGCCGTTCACGCTTGAGCGCTTTCGCAATGGCCATGTCATCGATGACAAAGGCATGGGCGCGACACCGAAATGGCATTGAGATGAGGATATCCTGCCCCCATTGCGGCCCACGGGACTTGATCGAATTCACCTATCAGGGCGATGCCTCGCGCGTGCGTCCCTATCCTGCTTCTGAGGATCAGGAAGCCTGGAACAAATACGTCTATGACCGCGCCAATCCGCGCGGCTGGCACAGGGAGTTCTGGCAGCACCATGGCGGCTGCCGGGCGCATCTGCTTGTCGAGCGCGATACGGAAACACACGAAATCCGCTCCGCCAAGTTCGCCCGCGAGGCGCACTCATGACCTTTCATCGCTTACCGACAGGCGGAACATCGATTGACCGTTCCCGGCCTCTTTCTTTCACGTTCGACGGCAAGCGCTATTCAGGTTTTGCAGGCGACACGCTGTCCTCGGCGCTTCTGGCAAACGGCGTCATGCTGTTCGGGCGTTCGTTCAAATACCACCGCCCGCGCGGCATTTTTGCTGCGGGTTCGGAAGAACCGAACGCGCTTGTGACGCTGATCCGCAGTGGCTTTCGGGAACCAAATCTAAAGGCGACGGAAGTCGAGATTTTCAATGGACTCGAAGCCGAAAGCCAGAACCGCTTCCCTTCCCTCGCCTTCGACATCGGCGCGGCGAACGGGCTTGCCGGAAGTCTCTTCGCTTCCGGCTTCTACTACAAAACCTTCATGGGCCCGTTCCGCAACACCAGGTTCTGGATGCTCTGCGAACGCTTCATCCGCAAGGCCGCGGGGCTTGGCCGCGCTGGATTGGTTCCGGACCCTGACCGCTATGAGCGGATGAACGCGTTCTGCGATGTGCTGGTCGTCGGCGCTGGGCCAGCGGGGCTGCGCGCGGCGGAAACGGCGGCGAAGAGCGGACTTGATGTGATCCTCGCCGACGAACTGGCGGAACCGGGCGGCGCGCTGCGACATGCGTCAGGCGAAATCAACGGCCAGACCAACCCGGCGTTCACCGCCGCGCTTCTGGAACAGCTGCGCGCCCTTCCCAACCTGCGCATCCTCACCCGCACCCAGGTCTGGGGGTATTACGACGGCAACATTCTGGCCGCCGTCGAGCGTGTCGCCGACCACAGGGCAGAGCGCCGCTCCGGCGAGCCGCGCCAGCGCCACTGGGTGATCCGGGCCCAGCATGTCATCCTTGCCACCGGCGCGGCGGAGCGGCCCATCGTGTTTCCCGGCAATGATATCCCCGGCGTCATGCTGGCAGACGCGCTTGTTGAGCACGCGCTGAAATATGCCGTCCTGCCTCAGGGCCCTGTCACTTTCTTCACCAACAATGACAGCGCCTACGCGGCGGCGCTCGACCTGTCGCGGCTGGGTGTGACGGTCAGCGCGATTGTGGATGTGCGCAGGGACACATCAGACTTCGCAAAATTCCTCGCGGGACGTTCCGGAGCGGAGCTGATCGCAGGACAGGCCATCGTCGGAACCGAAGGCGGCAAAGCGCTGAAATCCATTTCCATCTGCCCCTTTGACGCCGCAAGCGGCGAAATTTCCGGGACGGCGAGGACCATAGCCTGCCAAACGCTCGGCGTCTCCGGCGGCTGGTCGCCAGCCATCCAGCTTGCGAGCCAGGCAGGCGGCAGGCCGAAATGGGACGCGCGCCTGCAAGCCTTCCTGCCCCCTGAGCCACTGCCGGGGTTCAGTTTCCATGCCGCAGGTGCTGCGAACGGCGCGGGAGATTTGACGCAGGCGTTTTCCGAAGGGCACTCGGTTGCGGCCTTTATTGCAAAGGGCTTGGGAAAGAAGGCTGTGAAAGCCCTGCCGGTCAAGATTGACCTGGACACTGCCGACCAGGCTCCAGCGCCAGTTTTAGAAATCGTACCAAAGGATTCAAAACAAAAGGCTTTCATCGATCTGCAAGCCGATGTGACGGCGGATGACTTGCGCCAGGCCGTGCAGGAGGGTTTTGCCGCCTCTGAGCACGCCAAGCGCTACACGACCTGGGGCATGGCGACCGATCAAGGGCGCACGTCAAACCTGCCGGGCCTCGCCGTGCTGGCGAAGGCGCAGGGCATTTCCCTTCCTGAAGCGGGCCTCACCAAATTCCGCCCGCCCGCGTCTGGCGTGGCCATCGGATCAATCGCCGCCGAACGTTTCAGCGATCTGCGTCCATACCGGTTGACGCCGATGCATGACTGGCACGTGAAGAATGGCGCAACCATGTATGCCGCCGGGCTTTGGGAGCGCCCGATGATCTATGGCAGGCCTGGCGAGACAATCGAGCAGGCCTATGTCCGGGAAGCCAAGGCTGTGCGGGAAAGTGTTGGCATTGCTGATGTCTCAACGCTCGGCAAGATCGACATCCAAGGCCCTGACGCCGCCGAGTTTCTTGACCGGGTCTACACCAACATGTTCTCGAACCTGCCCGTCAACAAAGCCCGCTACGGCCTGATGCTGCGCGAGGACGGGTTCGTCATGGACGACGGCACGACATGGCGGCTTGGCGAGACAAAGTTCCTGATGACGACCACGACAGCAAACGCCGGCAAGGTCATGCAGCACCTCGAGTACTTCCTCGACTGCGTCTGGCCGGACCTCAAAGTCCATGTCACCTCCGTCACTGACCAATGGGCGGGCGCGGCGGTCTCGGGGCCGAATGCGCGCAAGGTGCTGGAAGCCTGCGTCACGGGCACCGATGTTGACACGGTGACCCTGCCCTTCATGGGCATCGCGCGCGGCTCCATCGCCGGCCTTCCCGTCATGATCTGCCGCCTGTCCTTCTCAGGCGAGCTGGCCTTCGAAGTTTATTCGGGCGCGGGGCATGGACAGAAGGTCTGGAACGAGCTGATGGAAGCGGGCCAGCCCTATGACATCACGCCCTACGGCCTTGAAGCGCTTGGCACGCTGCGAATTGAAAAGGGCCATGTGACCGGTGCGGAGATTGACGGGCGGACGACGGCGCAGGACCTGCATCTCGGCTGGATGATTTCAAAGAAGAAGCCGTTCATTGGCTCGGCGATGATGGGCCGCGAAGGGCTTATGAAGGAAGGCCGCCTGTCCCTCACCGGTGTTCACTCGCTCAGCGGCGAACCAATCACCGGCGGCAGCCATATCGTGCTGTCAAGCGATCCCAAGTCGCCGGGCGCAAGCCTCGGCCACGTCACCGCCGCCTGTTTTTCACCCGCGCTTGGCAGGCACATCGCGCTGGCGCTGGTCGCGGACGGCAAAGCCATGATAGGCAGGCGCGCCTTCGCTACGGACCCGCTGCGCGGCAGGCATGTGCCGGTCGAGCTGGTCTTGCACCATATGTTCGATCCGGAAGGGAGGCGTATGCATGTCTGACCGCGCTTCCGCGCTCGGGGCGGACTTCAAGCCGGGGCAATTTGGCGACCTGTCGAATGGCGCGGGGGTGCATTTGAGTGAGACTGGCTTTGCCTTTGTCGGCGAACTTGCGTCATTCACCCACGCGGCAATGCTGACAGACGAAATGGTCAAACAGGCATGCAGGGACAAGGAAACCAGCGCAGCCTTCAAATTCGCGGCCAACCGCTGGTTTCTCGCCGGATCATCGGGGTTGCGCGACCAGTTGGCGGCAAAAACCGATCCCGCCAATGCATCGCTGACTGATCTCACCCACGGTCGAACGTCGTTTCTGGTCACAGGCCCAAAGGCGGAATGGGTTCTGTCAAAACTGTTCGCCATTGATTTCAGGCAGAAGGCGTTTCCGGTCGATACCGGCCTGTCAACAATGCATCACGACATCTTTGCCCAGATTTACCGTCCCTATGAGCAGACCTTCGATATCTTCGTCTACCGCTCCTTCGCGCGCTCGTTCTGGCACACGCTCTGCCGGGCGGCGGAGGAGGTTGGGTATGAGGTCAAGTGAATTCAGTCGGCGGGCGGGAATTCGCCGGGTTTGAAATCGCGGGATGTGTGGATGAACCTGAGCAGGCGCAGCACCGTTCCGCTTTCAACATAATCATAGACGATGATCAGTGAGGTCTTCGGCACGTAGATTTCAAATGTTCCCTCCACCCGACCTTTCCTGCCCGTCTGCATTAGACTCAACTGCGCGATTGCTGCCAGCAGGCGGTCGCGCACCAGCCGTGAGGCGCGCGGACTTGACTCGAGCACAAAGTCAACCTGGCGGCGAAACTCCGCCCGCCCCGCGTCAGACCAACGGACGGGCCTTCTCATGATGCATTCTTGAATTGCTGAAAGCGCTCAGCCTCTTCGATCATTTCATCGATCTCGCGCACAACATCTTCATGCGTGTGCCACCTACCTTCATCCATTTCCTTCATCGCCTGTTTGATGCCGGAAATGATCTCCTCTTCGTCCTCAACATAGCGCTCAATCGCTTCATTGGAGAGAAAAGACTTTGACCTGCGGGTTTCCTTTGCGATGGCCTCCAGCCGGTCGCGAAGCTCGGTGGAAACCCGGACGGTGATGGTCGTGTCGGTCATGGCACGCCTCATTCTGCTGATTTGTGCACAAACTAACAGAACATCGCAATCCACGCAATAATCAGGCCGTCTGACGCTCTCTCACCAGCGCCTGCCCCGCCTCCAGCGCCAGCGGCGACAGCCCTGCCCCGCCCTTGGCCACCAGCGCGTCAAACGCCCGGCGCATGCGCGGCTCCCAGAAATCCTTGATGTGCTGCTTGATGCCAGTAAGGCCCTCGTCATGCGGATAGGGCGCATAAAAGGCGGCGATCTGGTTGGCCATGCGGATCAAGTCATTGTCGCTGTCACTCATTTGGTATTCTCTCCGAAACTATCAAACATCATCAATCCATCGCGCGTCTTCGCCGCCACGCCCATGCCCGCCTCCTGCGCCAATCTCAAAGCAAGCGCGCTTGGCGCGGAGACGCTGGCGATGAACGGCGCGCGGATGGCGGCGGCCTTTCTGCACCAGTTCGACGCTGCAGCGGCTCGACATCAGGATGAACCCGCCCGAGGCATCCCGCCCCTGCCGCGCCAAGGCTCCGGCCAGCTTGTCCAGTGCATTGTGGCGGCCAATGTCCTCGCGCACCAGTTCGACTTTGCCGGACAGATCACAGAACGCCGCCGCATGGGTGGAGCGGTTTTCAAGGTTCATCGGCTGCAGGGAAGGCATTGTTTCAAAAGCCTTTTCAATCGCCGTCACATCGGGCCAAACGCCGGAGACGCCCGCCAGCGGCTTCATCACCGCATCCAGCGACTGCGCCCCGCAGATGCCGCAGCCGGAGCGGCCCGTCAAAGTGCGCCGGCGGCCCTCGGCGCGCTCCAACGCGCCCGCGTCCACTTCAATATTGATGAGAAACCCGTCCGCGGCTTCGGCGATGCGGACGCTGCCGATTTCATTGGTCGAGGCGGCGATGCCTTCAGTGATTGAGAAGCCAACGGCGAAGTCTTCGAGGTCCGAAGGCGTCACCATCATCACGGCGAAGGACGCGCCGTTATAGAGTAAGGAGGCGGGAGCCTCTTCGGCGAGTTTCCAGACTTCGGGCCTAATGCCGTCTTTGGAATGGATGCGCCCGCTGACATGCGGTGAGACTTCGTGCGCGGAGCTGTCGAGGCGGACGATTTTCATGACAGCGAGAATTCGAGCGGCAATAATTTCGGTGACAGTGCACTTAATTCTTCGCGCAACGTGCATCCCAATTACGCACATCGCTGGAAGAATTAAGTGCACTGTCACCGAAATTATTGCCGCCCGAATTCTTCACCGCCCTCACTCCGCCGCCGCAATATTGAAATGCGTCTCTTCCATCTCGCCGCGCTCGCGCTGCCAGTCGGACGGCTTGTTGGAGCGGGTGAGCTGCACGGCGGTCACCTTGTATTCCGGGCAGTTGGTCGCCCAGTCGGAGAACTCGGTGGTCACGACATTGGCGCCGGACAGCGGGTGGTGGAAGGTCGTGTAGACCACGCCCTGCGGCATGCGCTCGGTGATCTTCGCCCGCAGCGTCGTCGCGCCCATGCGCGAGCCGATCGAGACAAAATCGCCCTCGCCGATGCCGCGCTCTTCGGCGTCGTGCGGGTGGATTTCGATGAGGTCCTCCGGATGCCAGCGAGAATTTTCCGTGCGCCGCGTCTGCTGGCCGACATTGTATTGCGACAGGATGCGCCCCGTTGTCAGGATCAGCGGGAAGTGGCGGTTGGTGCGTTCTTCCGTCGGCACATATTCGGTGATCATGAAGCGGCCCTTGCCGCGCACGAAACCGTCCACATGCATGATCGGCGCGCCGTTCGGGAACTTTTCATTCACCGGCCATTGCAGCGAGCCATCCTTGTCGAGGCGGGCAAACGACACACCGGCAAAGCTCGGCGTCAGCCGCGCGATCTCGTCCATGATCTCGCGCAGGCAACTCGTAATGCATGTCATAGCCCATGGCCCGCGCCAGCTTGCAGACAAGCTCGGATTCCGAAATGCCGCTCTTCTCCTTCATCACCGGCCGCACCCGGTTGATGCGGCGCTCGGCATTGGTGAAGGTGCCGTCCTTTTCAAGGAAGGAAGTGCCGGGAAGGAAAACATGCGCGAAGGCGGCGGTCTCGTTGAGGAACAGGTCCTGCACGATGATGCATTCCATCGCCTCGAGCGCAGCCGAGACATGCTTGGTGTTCGGATCGGACTGGGCGATGTCCTCGCCCTGCACATAGAGTCCCTTGTAGGTGCCGTCGATGGCGGCGGCGAACATATTGGGGATGCGCAGGCCCGGATCGGGATCCAGCGTCACCCCCCAGTCGCGCTCGAACTGGCCGCGCACTTCGACATTGGAGATATGCCGGTAGCCCGGAAGCTCATGCGGGAACGAACCCATGTCGCAGGAGCCCTGCACATTATTCTGCCCGCGCAACGGGTTCACGCCGACGCCTTCGCGGCCAATGTTGCCGGTCGCCATGGCGAGATTGGCCATGGACATGACCATTGTCGATCCCTGGCTGTGCTCGGTGACGCCAAGCCCATAATAGATCGCGCCATTTCTGGCATTGGCAAACAAGCCGCGCGGCTTCGCGAATGTTCTGCGCCGTCGTGCCGATGACGGATGCCAAGGCCTCCGGCGAATTCTTCTCCAGCGAAACAAACTCGCGCCAGCGGTTGAACTCCATCAGGTCACAGCGCTCGTTGACGAACTTCTCGTCCACCAGCCCTTCAGTGACGATAGTATGCGCCAAGCGCATTCATCACCGCGACATTTGTGCCGGGAAGCAGCGGAATGTGGAACGCCGCCTCGACATGCGGCGACTTCACCATGTCGATCCTGCGCGGATCGCAGACAATGATCTTCGCGCCCTTGCGCAGGCGCTTCTTCATGCGCGAGGCGAACACCGGGTGCCCGTCGGTCGGGTTCGCGCCGATCAGCAGCATCACATCGGTCTTGTCCACCGACGCAAAATTCTGCGTGCCGGCCGATGTGCCGAACGTCTTCGACAGGCCATAACCTGTCGGCGAATGGCAGACGCGGGCGCAGGTGTCGACATTGTTGTTGCCGAAGGCGGCGCGGATCATCTTCTGCACCACGAAGACTTCTTCGTTCGTGCAGCGCGACGAGGTGATGCCGCCGATGGAATCCTTGCCGTATTTGGCCTGGATGCCCTTCAGCTTGGCGGCGGCGAAATTGACGGCTTCGTCGACTGGACACGACGCGCCATTCATCGGTGATCTTTTCACGGATCATCGGCGTCGTCACGCGGTCCTTGTGCGTGGCGTAGCCGAAAGCGAAGCGGCCCTTGACGCAGGAATGGCCTTCATTGGCGCCGCCATCCTTGTCCGGCACCATGCGGATGACCTTGTCGCCCTTCAACTCGGCGCGGAACGAGCAGCCGACGCCGCAATAGGCGCAGGTTGTGCTGACCGAGCGGGTCGGAACGCCAAGCTCGACCACGGATTTTTCCATCAGCGTCGCCGTCGGACAGGCCTGAACGCAAGCGCCGCAGGAGACACATTCGGAAGAGAAGAAGTCATCACCCGACATGCCGGGCGAGACGCGCGAGTCGAACCCCCTGCCCTCGATTGTCAGCGCGAATGTGCCCTGCGTTTCGGCGCAGGCGCGCACGCAGCGGGAGCAGACGATGCATTTGGAGGGGTCGTACTGAAAGTAAGGATTGGAGGTGTCGACCTCGACCTTCGATTCCCAGTCGAAATGGTTCTCGCCCTTGAAGCCGAAGCGCACATCGCGCAGGCCGACCACGCCCGCCTGATCTTGCAATTCACAATCGCCATTGGTCGAGCAGGTGAGGCAATCCAGCGGATGGTCGGAAATATACAGCTCCATCACCCCGCGCCGCAGCTTCTCCAGCCGCGCCGTTTCGGTGTGGACGACCATGTCGGCGCGCACCGGCGTCGTGCAGGAGGCGGGCGTGCCTTTGACGCCGTCGATTTCGACGAGGCAGAGGCGGCAGGAGCCGAACGGCTCGATACTGTCGGTCGAGCAGAGCTTGGGAATGGGCCGGTCAATCATGCTTGCCGCCCGCATGATCGACGTGCCTTCCGGCACCGTGACCAGCGCGCCGTCGATCTCGAGCGTCACCAGATTTTCGGATTCACGGAGCGGAGTGCCGTAGTCGATTTGTCTTTGGAAGCCCATAATTGTCGCTCCTATTCCGCTGCCAATTGCGGCGCGCGGTCGAAATCCTGCGGAAACAATCTCAATGCCGACATGACCGGCATCGGCGTCAGCCCGCCCATGGCGCAGAGCGAGCCGTCGGTCATCAGCTCGCACAAATCCTCGACCAGCGCCACGTTTGAGGCAACATTGTCGCCGGCCAAAATCTTGTCCATCGTCTCCTTGCCGCGCACCGCGCCGACACGGCACGGCGTGCACTTTCCGCAGGATTCTATAGCACAGAATTCAAACGCGAAGCGCGCCATTTCGGCCATGTCGACGCTGTCGTCGAACACGACAATGCCGCCATGCCCGACCATGGCATTCGCCGCCGCCAGCGCCTCGTAATCCATCGGCAGGTCCAGCATGTCCGCGCTGACATAAGCGCCGAGCGGCCCGCCGATCTGCGCGGCGCGGAACGGCTTGCCGCTCAGCGTGCCGCCGCCGAATGTCTCGATCAGGTCGCGGATGGTGACGCCAAACGCCTTCTCCACCAGCCCGCCGTGCTTGATATTCCCGGCCAGCTGAAACGCCAGCGTGCCGCGCGAGCGGCCCATGCCGAAATTCTTGTAAAACGCCGCGCCCTTGGCGAGGATGATCGGCACAGAGGCCAGCGTCAGCACATTGTTGACCACCGTCGGCTTGCCGAACAGGCCCTTCAGCGCCGGGATCGGCGGCTTGGCGCGCACCAGTCCGCGCTTGCCTTCAAGGCTTTCCAGCATCGAGGATTCTTCGCCGCAGATATAAGCCCCCGCGCCGCGCCTGATATGAATGTCGAACGCCTTGCCCGAGCCGCCGACATTTGCGCCGAGCCAGCCCGCGCGCCGCGCCAGCACCACCGCCGCGCCCATCACCTTGATCGCGTCGGGATATTCGGAGCGGATATAGACATAGCCCTCGGTCGCGCCCGGATGCCAAACCGGCAATCGCCATGCCCTCGATCAGGCAGAACGGATCGCCCTCCATCACCATGCGGTCGGCGAACGTGCCGCTGTCGCCCTCATCGGCATTGCAGGCGACATATTTCTGGTCAGCCTGCGCTTCGAGCACCGTCTTCCATTTGATGCCCGCCGGGAACCCCGCGCCGCCGCGTCCGCGTAGGCCGGACTCCAGAACTTCAGCAACGACAGCGCGAGGAGCTCAAGCGAAATCGCCTTCTTCAAGCCCTTCAAAGCCGCCATTGGAAATATAGGCGTCAAGGTCAAGCGGATCGGCGAGACCGGCGCGGGCGAAGGTCAGGCGCTCCTGGTTCTTCAGGTAGGGAATTTCTTCGGTGAGCCCAAGGCCGAGACGGTGATCGCCCCCCTTTTCAAAAGCCCCTTCAAAAAGCGAAGCCACATCCGAAACATCAACCGGCCCATAGGCCACCCGCCCCTTGGCCGTCTCAACTTCAACAAGAGGCTCCAGAAAAAACATGCCGCGCGAGCCGTTGCGTTTGACCACAACATCAAGACCGCGCTTTTTCGACTCGTTTTCAATCGCTTGCGCCACGTCGTTCGCGCCGATGGAAACGGCGGCGGAGTCTTTGGGAACCCAGATGACAATGCTCATAGCGCGGCCTCGGCGACCCGGGTTTCAAGCTTTCTCAGCGCTCATCCGTGCCATACAGTTTTGCCATTGATCATCGCCGCAGGCGCAAGCGCGCAATTGCCAAGGCAGTAGGTCGCCTCAACCGTCAGCGCGCCATCCGCCGACGTCTCGCCGATCTTCAGGCCGCGCTTTGTCCAAAAACCGCTCGATCATATGAAACGCGCCCATCGACTGGCAGGCCTCGGCGCGGCAGACGGTGACGACCACCCTGCCCTGCCTCTGGCTCTTGAAGTCATGATAAAAGCTCATCACGCCATGCACATCGGCGCGGGAAAGGTTGAGCGCCTCGGCGATCACCGGCAGCGCGGCCTGCGGCACAAACCCGGCCTCATGCTGCACATCATGCAGAATTTCGAGCAGCGCGTCGGGGCGGAACCCGTGCCGCGCGCAGACAGCCTTAGCGTCAACGCTGGTGTTTGCAGCCGATTGATGTGTCATGCGCACTCCCAAGCATGCGCCTTCGACGAGGGGCACACGCCATTAGACGTCCAGATTAGAACAATTCAAATCGTTAGTTTCTATGTCATTATAGACAGAAACTATAATGACGAAAGCCAGTCTGGCCAGTGTCTTGGTTTGAATTTCCATGTTGCGGTCAGTGCGGACTTGTTTCTCAATCTTGCCCCGATCTCGACGGGTTTGATCGACGTAGACTATTCCGTATCGGGTGCCATAGCGCTTCTCGTTCGCGCATTCGGCAATCCAAAATTTTTTTGAGGCGAGTGTCGAATTTCGACCGCTGCGGACGACAAGTGATGTTAATGTAGACAAAGCGAGGAACCGGTAATGCAATACCATTGTATGGTGTATTTCGATCCACAGGTCGTTTTCAACAATAGCCCAGAGTCCAATGCCGTTCTTGCGGCGATTGGCCCAGCCGAAGCCGAAATGAAGGCCAAAGGACAATGGATTGCGGCTTATCCGCTCAACATGCCGCAAGAGGCGATCACGATTCAAGTGCGGGATGGCAAGATGTCAACGACCGATGGCCCTTTCATGGAAACCAAGGAAATGCTGGGGGGGTTGGTTGTGATAGAAGCACGCGACCTGAATGAGGCTCTGCGGATCGCGGCGGCCATTCCGCAAGCGCAGCTCGGCCATATCGAGGTGCGCCCGGCAATCGACTTCAGCAAACCACGCCCCATGACATGACGGGGACCAGTACGCGCGACACTCTCGATGCTGTTTATCGCACGGAAGGTCGGCGTGTGCGGGCAACGCTGATCCGCCTATTAGGTGATTTCGACGCGGCGGAGGAAGCGCTTCACGATGCCTTTGTGGCTGCGGCGGAACAATGGCCCCGAGATGGAACTCCTGCTAATCCCGCAGCATGGTTGGTGTCGACCGGCCGCTTCAAGACCATCGACCGCTGGCGGCGGCACACCCGTCTGGCAAGCATCACACCGGATCTTGCGCTGTTGGCGCAAGAAGCCGCGGAGACCAGCATGCATGAGGGTATTGAGGATGATGAGCTGCGGCTGATCTTCTGCTGTTGCCACCCGGCGCTTGCGCCAGACGCTCGCATTGCACTGACCTTGCGCGAAGTCGGCGGGCTGACCACAGAAGAGATTGCGCGTGCTTACCTGACAGGTGCGCCGACCATTGCGCAGCGCATCGTCCGGGCCAAAGCGAAGATCAGGGAAGACGCTCTTCCTTACGAAGTGCCTGATTCTTTTCAGTTGCCCGGTCGGCTCGAAAGCGTGATGCGCGTGATCTATCTCATCTTCAACGAAGGCTACGCAGCAACCCAGGCCCCTAACATTATTCGGGCAAACCTTATGGCCGAGGCTATCCGGCTTGGCAGACTGGTCGCAGGGCTGATGGCTGCGCCTGAAGTCCGAGGGTTGCTTGCCTTGATGCTCACGCACTACGCACGCCGCGCAACCCGCACCAACGCGGCAGGTGACATCGTCCTGCTTGAAGATCAGAACCGCTCGCTTTGGGATATTGATGTCATTGCAGAGGCCAAGGGTTTGATTAAACCGGTGTTTGCGGCAGGTCCCCCGGGGTCGTACGCCCTGCAGGCCGCAATCGCTGTTATCCATGCCGAGTCCCCCAGGTTCGACGTGACAGACTGGGGAACAATTGTGGCGCTGTATGATATTCTGCTGCGCATTGACTTTTCGCCCGTAGCCGCGCTGAACCGCGCGGTTGCGATCGGAATGCGCGACGGACCCGCAACGGGGCTCGCGGCCATTGAAATTGTGCTGGGGCATGGCGGGCTTGACGAGTATCATCTGGCATATTCGGCGCGGGCTGACCTGCATCGCAGGCTTGGCCAGAGCGAGGCGGCGCGCGCCTGCTATGAGCGTGCGCTTGAACTCGCCCGTCAACCCGCCGAATGCAGGTTTCTTCAGCTTCGTCTGGATCAGATCAGGGGCAATGCTTAGACTAGATGGGTTCAGCGTCTCCATACTCCGGATTCGCGCGGCGCATGTGCCGTGGCAAGTTTCGAGCAGCCGCCGGGTGTCTCTCAACTTGTTTCCGCTCACGACGGGTGGGGATTGCGCGGGGCAGAAACTCAAACTGAGATGTCAGCCCTGCGCGTCAGCGCGTCCGGCAGCTGATAGCTGTCGGCAAGGTCCAGCATCGCCTTGACCACTGTCGGCAATGGGTCGCGGTCGTGCGCCACCAGCCCGACCGAATGTTCCACAACAGGCGACACCAGCGGAATGGCCCTTATCCGCGCCGCTTCGCCCATCACGCCGAGAAATATCTCCGGCAGCACCGTCGCAAGCCCCGCCATCTGCACGTGCGTGTAAAGATTGACGATGGAATTGCTCTCCAACTCCGGTTCGACCTGCGCGCCAGCTTTGCGGAATGCGCTGTCGATGATGCGCCGGTTCTGCATGTTGGGCGTTAGGAGCGAGACGGGATGGCGCGCTGCCTCGGCCCATTCCACGCTCTCCCGCCCCGCCAGCGGATGGTCGTCGCGCACAAACAGACAGTAGCGCTCCAGATACAGCGGCTTCGACACGGCAAGGTCAATCGGCTCATTGTCGAGATAGGTGACGCCGACATCAATGGAGAAATCCTCCAGCGAGCGGCGGATTTCCTCCGAGCTAAGCGAGAGAACAGTAAACGTCAGCTTCGGAAATTTTCTGCCGCATCGCATCCGTCAGCGGCGCCAGCGTCGGCAGCGCCGAGGGAATGGCCCCGAATGTCAGCCGCCCCAGCGGCTGATCGGCGGCATGGGCCAAGTCCGAGCGCAGCCCGTCCACATTTTCCAAGAATCGTCTGCGCCCATTTCAGCACCCGCCCGCCTTCTGCGGTGAGCCCGAGATAGCGGTTGCCGCGGATGACAATCGGCACGCCCAGCTCCTGCTCAAGCTGCTGAATGCGCCCCGACAGAGTCGGCTGCGTCACCCCGCAGGCCTCCGCGGCCCGGGTGAAGTGCCTCTCGCGGGCGAGCGCGGCGAGATAGGAGAGCTGGCGGATGTCCATTTGCGGGCGTTAGCACGGGCAATCAACGAGTTGAAGCGCCAAGACATTTAGCCATTGCCCCCGATGGTTGAATTGTCTAGCTTTCGAATATTGGCCGGGGAGACCCCTGTGAAACGAATTGGAAAGTTTGTCTTGCTGACCGCCCTCGCGGCAATCTGCCTGCCGGTTTCGCAATCGCTGGCGGAATCTTATCCCAGCCTTGTCAAACAGGGATACAGGACCGGCAAGCTGTCGAAGAATGCCGCAGGCGCGCAGGGCTGGACCGTTTCAAACGGCGAGAAGAAATATTTCTGCAGAATGAAGGCGACCATGGCCTACGTCGGCGGCAGCGGTCTGGTGTCCATCCTGTCAAACGGACGCCAGATCAAGCTTGACCGCAAGACCTTCGAGTCGGGCATTGGTGGGCCAGACCCAAATATTCCGCAGCTGTCCGCGCTTAAGGCGGGAAAGCCAAATGAGCGGGATGTTGGCGGCTGCGCGGCAGTGAAATGATGGAAATTGCGGGCTTACGGGCTCAGGATTTTGGCCTGAACGCCTTCAGCACCCTCTCATCCGTCTCCACCCTCCCCGCCCCGATCAAATCCAGACAATAAGGCACCGCCGGAAACACCGCGTCCAGACACACTTTAATTGAATCCGGCTTACCCGGAACATTGATGATCAGCGTCCTGCCCCGTGTCCCCGCAGTCTGGCGTGAGAGGATGGCTGTGGGCACGGTCTCAAGGCTCACCCGCCGCATCAATTCGCCAAAACCCGGCAATTCTTTTTCCACGACCTGCTGCATCGCCTCCGGCGTCAGGTCGCGCGGCGACGGGCCGGTGCCGCCAGTGGTGAGGATGAGATCAACCTGCTCGTTGTCACAAAGATCAATAAGCACGTCGCGCACGCTTTCCATGCCATCCGGGATCACCCGGAACACCGGCTGCCAAGGCGAGGAAATGACGGGCTTCAGCCATGCTTCAATCGCGGGACCGCTCCGGTCCTCGTACTCGCCTTTGGACGCGCGGTCGGAAATGGTCACGATGGCGATTTTCATATGGGGAACACTTCCAGCGCATTGAACCGGGGAAGTTTGGTGGGTGCGACAGGGATCGAACCTGTGACCCGCTGATTAAGAGTCAGCTGCTCTACCAACTGAGCTACGCACCCGAGGCCGCGAGGGTCAGCGCGGCGTCGGGTGTATAGCCATGTGACCCGGTGATGTCCAGCGCTCACACAAACAATCTGCCCTCGGCAACCTTAACCGCCTGCCCGCCGATGGAAACGCGTTCCAGCGCGCCTGCGAACACCGTCAAAGTCAGTTCGATGAAGGAAGGCCGCCCCAATTCGACACCTTGTTCGATCACATAGGAAGTTTTGCCGGGCGCTGGCTTCTCGAAATCCATCAAAGAGCCCGAAAGCGCAGCCGCCGCCGAACCGGTCGCTGGGTCCTCGGCGATCCCGTCCCAGGGCGCGAACATGCGGGTGTGGAAATGGCTGCCGGGGAAATCGCCGCCCCGGCAGTAGATGTAAGGCGCTGCGGGGATATCGCCGGGAAGCTTGATCAGGCGAAGCCATTTTTCGGCGTTGACCGCTGAACGGCGCACGGCCCCGATGTGCTTCACCGGCACAGTGACATAGGGAACGCCGGCGGACCAAGCTGAAATAACATGCGCGTCAAATCCGATCTCGCCCGCATCAACGCCCAGCGCCGCCGCCAATTCTTCCGGAGCCAGTTCCATTCCAACGGGCTGCGGCAGGCGCGGAAGGTCAAACTCCGCCCTGCCCGGCCCATTGCCCAGCTCGGCGCGGCAGGAAATGTCGCCGACCTTCTCTTCAAGAACGAAGGCATGGCTGCCTTTCCCGAGCCGCATTTCCGCCAAAGCCACCGCCGCGCCGACCGTCGGGTGACCGGCGAATGGCAGTTCGCGCACGGGCAGGAATATCCGGACCTGCGCCTGATGCGCGGGATTTGCCGGCGGCAGGATGAACACAGTCTCCGAAAGGTTGAATTCCCGCGCGATCGCCTGCATCCGCGCCGTGTCTAGGCCATCGCAGTCGAAGACGACGGCCAGCTGATTGCCCACCAGCCGCTCGCTGGTGAAGACGTCATAAACGGCGTAATGTCTGCCTTGCATGTCCTGATCGTCCGCATTGCAAATAATTAATTTGAACTTTGCGCAAATGAGGACGATTTACCAATGAAACTTCGCGCAGTAACCAAGTGGATTCCGTGATGGACCAGCGGGTCACCCCTCCCAAGCCTCAGCCTGCCGTCAGCGCGCCGGATATCGCTGCGGCTTTGTCGCTGGACAAGGACGGCCGCGCCAAGCCGCGCCGGGGCCGCTGGCTGAAATGGGCGGCGCTGGCGCTTGTTTTTGCCGGGGCGGCGTACGGCTACAGCTTTTGGTCGGCCAACAGCGTCGTGAAGGTCACTTACACCTCCGCGCCCGCCGCGCTCGCCGATCTTGTCGTTGAAGTCTCCGCCACCGGCACATTGCAGCCCGTCACCAAGGTTGACGTTTCCAGCGAGCAGTCCGGCGTGGTGCGCGCGGTCAATTTCGCTGAGAATCAGCGCGTCAAAAAGGGCGATGTGCTGGCTGAGCTTGATACCGCGACGCTCAGCGCGCAGGTCGAACGCGCCGAGGCTTCGCTGCTCGCCGCCAAAGCCCGCGTCAAGGATGCGCAGACGACCTCCGTCGAAAAGCAGCAGGCGCTTTCCCGCTCCGGCAAGCTGAAAGCGCGCGGCATGGCGACGGTGCAGGACAACGAGACCGCCAGCGCCGCCAGCCAGCGCGCCGAAAACGCCATCACCAGCGCCAACGCCGACGTCGCCATCGCCGAGGCCGAGCTGAAACTGCAGCAGGCGGCGCTGGCCAAAGCCACCATCTACGCGCCGATTGACGGCATCATCCTCACGCGTTCTGTGGACACCGGTCAGACGGTCGCCGCATCGCTCTCCGCGCCAATCCTGTTTGTGATCGCGCAGAACCTTGAGGACATGCAGCTTGAGGCGGCCATCGACGAGGCTGACATCGGCTCGGTCGCCAAAGGCCAGACCGCGTCCTTCACCGTGGACGCCTATCCTGACAGTAAATTCTCCGCTGTGATAAGCGACATCGCCTATGCGTCGGTGACCACCGACAATGTTGTCACCTACGAGGCCAAGCTCTCGGTGGACAATAAAGACCTGCTGCTGCGCCCGGGCATGACGGCCAATGTCGAAATCGTCACCCGCGAGGCCAAGGGCGCGCTGACCATCCCAAACGCCGCCTTCCGCTACCAGCCTGCGTCCAGCGCCAAGGCGAACGCGCGGCCGTTCAGCATCACCAGCCTGTTCATGCCGCGCTTTCCGCGCAATGAGCGAAAGACGGCGGAAGTGGCCAAAGACGGCTCGCGCCCGGTTTATGTGCTTCGCAACGGCGCGCCGGAAAAGGTCAGCGTCAAGACCGGATCAACGGATGGTGAGAAGACCGAAATCTTGTCCGGGCTGCAGGCGGGCGACGAAATCGTCACCGCCGAATCCAAGGCCGCCAACTAATGTCCGCGCCACTAATCCGGTTTGAAAAAGTGTGGAAGACATACGGTCATGGCGAGGCTGAGGTGAATGCGCTTGGCGGGTGTCAATTTGACGATCCATCAGGGCGAGTTCGTCGCCATCATGGGTCCGTCCGGCTCCGGAAAATCCACCGCCATGAATATTATCGGCTGTCTCGACACGCCGACCTCAGGCCGATACGATTTTCTCGGCGCTGACGCCGGTGCGCTCGACCGGGGCCGCCGCGCGCTGCTTGCGCAATCTCTATATCGGCTTCGTCTTTCAGGGCTATAATCTCCTGCCCCGCACCACGCGCTTTGGAAAATGTCGAACTGCCGCTGGTCTACCGCGGCATTCCCGCCCGCCAGCGGCGCGAGCTGGGCATGGAGGCGCTTGAAAAGGTCGGGCTAACGGACCGCGAAACCCATACGCCCTCCGAGCTTTCCGGCGGCCAGCAGCAGCGCGTCGCCATAGCCCGCGCCATCGTCACCAACCCGACGCTGCTCGTCGCAGACGAGCCCACCGGCAATCTCGACACCGCCCGCACCCATGAAATCATGGAACTGCTCACCGATCTTAACATCGAGCAGGGCCTGACCATCGCGCTCGTCACGCATGAGGCGGAAGTCGCCGCCTTCGCCGCGCGCAACATCCATTTCCGCGACGGAAATATTGAGTCCGACGTGATGCTGGGGGCGCGCCATGCTGCTTGAAACCATCCGTCTCGCGCTGCGCTCCGTGCGCCGCAACGCGCTGCGCTCCATTTTGACGCTGCTCGGCATTGTCATCGGCGTCGCCGCCGTCATCGCCATGCTGACCATCGGCGCGGGCACGACGGCCAAAGTCAAAGCCGACATCGCCAAGCTCGGCAGCAACCTCCTGGTGGTGCGCCCGGGCGCGCCAGCGGGTCCGGGACAGCAGCAGATTAATTCCAGGAGCTTCAGCGACAAGGATCTGGCGGCGCTGGTTCGTGAAATTCCGGACGCCAAAGCCATTTCCGCCGGGGCGCAGAAAAGCGTCAAAGTGGTCTACGGCACGGAGAGCCTCACCGCCCAGATCACCGGCACCGACACCGGCTATTTCCGCGCCCGCGACCTCGGCGTCACGCTTGGCCGCGAGTTCAGCGACTCCGAAGTGCGCGGCGGCGCGGGCGTCTGCCTGATCGGCGAAACGGTGCGCAGACAGTTTTTCGGATCAGGCGATCCGCTTTCAACTTCCATCCGCATCGGGCGGATGAACTGCAACGTCATCGGCCTTCTGGAGACCAAGGGCTTTTCGCAGTTCGGCCAGGATCAGGACAATGTCGTGCTCATGCCGCTCGCCGGTTTCCAGCGCCGCGTGTCCGGCAACAATGACATTGAAACCATTTACGTGGCCGCCAAGGAAGGCGAATCCACCGCCGACATGCAGGTGCTCGTCGAAGACATATTGCGCGACACGCGCCGCATCGCGCCGGGCAAGGAGGACGATTTCTCCGTCCGCGATCTGACGCAGGTCGCCTCCGCCATGGCCTCCACCACCGCCGCCATGACCGGCATGCTCGGCGCCGTCGCCGCCATCAGTCTCCTCGTCGGCGGCATCGGCATTATGAACATCATGCTGGTCTCCGTCACCGAGCGCACAAGGGAAATCGGCATCCGCCTCGCCATTGGCGCGCAGGAGCGCGACATCCTCACGCAGTTCCTCGTCGAAGCGACGGTGCTGTCGCTGATCGGCGGCCTGCTCGGGATAGCGCTGGGGTTGGGCCTCGCTTTGCTCGCCTCAAGCACAATGTCGATCCCGTTTGATCCAAGCCCCTCCGTCATCGCCTTCGCCGTGGCGTTTTCGGCGCTGATCGGCATGGTGTTCGGGTTCTTCCCGGCGCTGCGCGGGGCGCGGCTCGATCCGATTGATGCGCTGAGGCACGAGTGAGGCATTTGCGCCGCCCCCTTCGGCGTGTAAAATATGAGCGTTGAAGAGTCCTCCCGCGCAAGCACCAGTCTCAGGAGAGCCAGCATGACAATTCCCCCGGTTGTGGCGCTGATACCCAAAATGACCACCGTCTACATCGTCCGCCACGCCGACAAAGACGGCGGCGGCGGCGCGGACCCGCAGCTCTCGCCCGCCGGCCTCGCGCGGGCGCAGACTTTGGCCTACATGCTGCGGCAGGACAAAGTGAAAGCGGTGTTCGTCACGCAGTTTCTGCGTTCAAGGCAGACGGGCGAGCCGGCGGCGCTGGAATCAGGCGTCGCGCTTCAGGAATACAGCGATCCTGTTGCTGTGGCCGATCTGATATTGTCCAGTTTTGAAGGCCGCAGAGTGCTGGTCGTCGCGCATTCGAACACTGTGAAGTTGATCGCAGCCCGTCTGACCGGCAGCATCGGTGTTGCTGTTGCGGATATTCCGGAGTCACAGTTTGACCGTCTTTATGTTGTGCACCGGATTGGGCCGAAAGGGCATCTGGACAGATTGAGATACGGCGCGGCGACGCCTTGAGCCTTCATGAAGTGGGGAAAGACATGTTTAATGCGTTAAAGTGGTGCATTGTCGCCGCAGCCATCGTCTGTGCGCTGCCTGCGGCGGCGGCCGAAAGGAAGGCGGCAGGCAGAATTGTCAGCTACGAATGCGGCGACAATTGCTACCTCACCATCAAAACCAGCAGCGGCAGGGAAGTCACCGCGCTCTGCGCGGCAAAAGGCTGCGCCGCCTGGAATGAACAGACGGAAATGCCCAAGCAATACATTGGCCGCCGGGTGCGCAGGTCAGCATCGGCGTCGGCAAGCAATATGACGGGTCGGGCAATCTGATGGGCGATTTTCCAGCGTTCACGAAAGTGGTGTTGAGGAAGTAGCCATAGCTCGAACTAACCGTCCAATGATCAGTGGCCCCTTGGATTCCGCACCACCAATCCAAGCTACGTCTAAGCGCCAAATCCCCCAGAAAAGTGCCAGTCAAGCAGCACGGGCATGTGCCGGAGTGCCCCATTTGGCATGTCACCTTTCCGGATAATGACTGGCCCCTCGATTTCAGGCTCCGCCTCGGCCGAGGCGTGCCCGCGTATGAATCGGGCGACAACTTCTGCATCATCATCCAAAAAGTAGCGCCGGAAAATCAAAATCGCCGCGCCGATGCGAATGAGGCCGAACTCAGCGTCATGCGGCACATTGTCGAATGACAGCCCAGTCTCTTCGAGCGCCTCACGATGCGTGTTGGCGGCGAAGTTCATTTGTCCATCAATGAAATCACATTTTTCAAACGATCCTGCCGCGAAGTAGACGCGTCCCGGATTGGCGGTGGAACTGTTCATTTTGACAGCTGCAAGCGCGCCGTCCTTTGTCACCGGCACAGCAAAAGCGAATATGTGGCAGCAGCCTTCGGCTTGCCGCGTCTTTCGCCAATACAAAAATGTCGAGAAGTCAATTTCGTGGGTCTCTCCCCGCAGAACGCCGCCCTGCAGTGACGCCGCCGACGCGAGCGTCACACGCCCGTTGAACAAGCGGGGATTTCCGGCCAGTTCGATCTTCCAGTTATCAGCTATTTCCTTCCAGAAACTGGCTTCGAAGGGGTGCTTTCTGGACACAAGCCGGACATCAATCTCACGGCAAGAAGACACCACACCTTCTGGCAATTGATTGAAAATCTCCACTGCGCCTCACCCCAGCCCAAACGTCATCGCCACCGGGCAATGATCGCTCGCCTTCGGCCGGTCCCAGCCCACTCTCGGATAGCGCGCCACTTCCTGCCCCGCCGGAAAAATCGTCCTGTACGGCTGGCCCTTGCGGATAATGTCCGGCTTGGCCTCCGCGTTCTTCCGGGCCAGCGAAGGTGACGCCAGCAAATAGTCAACCTGCGTCAGCTGCCGCTCCTGCGGGCCTTTTGTGTGGTAGTTGGTCCAGCGGTTGTCCGCCGCGCGCCGACCGACGAGGTTTTCGCAGAAGCCGCCTTCGAGGAGAATGCTGACGGCGTTCTCTGGCTCCGGCATCGTGGTGAACTGATAATTTTCATCACTTTCTTCGGTGATGACGAGCTTCTCAGTGAAATCATTGAGATCGCCGCAGAGAAGCCAGTCGCGGCGGCCGCGCCGTCCTTGCCGAACTTCTCCTCAATAATATGCCGCGCCGCCTTCGCTTCCGCCACCCGGACCGGCAATGTGTCGCTAGCGCCATCCGGCCCGACGCGCTTGCCGCCCTTGGATTTGAAATGCGAGGTGAACAGCGTCAGCGGCCTGCCGCCGATCAACAGATCCAGCTCCAGCAGGTCGCGCCGGAAGATGCGCTCATTGGCCTGGATGTTGAGCGCCTCCAGCGCCGGATTGTGCAGATGAAGGTCGGCGAAAGTCAGCGCGGCATGGCTTCTGATGCCGACAAACTCGATCGGCTGCCCGTCCCGCGTCACTTCCTTCATGATGATGGCGACATCGATGCCGCGCGTGTCATTGCCCTCGATCAGATATTTCTGCCGGTAGCCGTCGCCGACCATGCGGAACAGATAGCCGAACTCGAAGGCGTTCAGCGCCGCCAAATTGTCCACTTCCTGCAGGCATAGAATGTCCGCCCTGGTGTCGGCGATGGCGAGCGCCGTCAGCTGGCGCGTGTCGTCGGTGATCGCCATCACCCGCGCCGTCTCCATCTCGCGGTACTGCATCTCGTCCTTGATGTTGAAAAGGCCAAGGCTGCGGTCCTTGGTCAGATCGTTGCGGTAGCCGGTGAAATCGAACCGGTTCATCAGGTTTTCGACGTTGAATGTGGCGATGCGGACGGACATGGGGTCGGGGACTTTCAGTTGAATGCGGCACATCTTTCAAGGTCCGCACCGTTTAAGCAAGGGCGACTTCTGCGACCATTATAAGTCACTTGACACCGCAGCCTTCCTCACCCTACCCTTCATATATGAAACAGAACATTCTTCTCGTGGTGGGATCGCGTATGGGCAAGACGGTGTGACCGTCAGGCGAAATCCTCCCATGCGCGAACGCCAAGGCTCCTGACGGGGCCTTTTTTATTGCCCAAATTCCCGCAAGCCCCTATCAAGCCCCAGAAAATTCGGCCAAAGCGCCGCTCAAGACGGAAAATGCACGATGAACACCGCGACAAAGACCAAGCCAAAAGACCAGACAGCGCCGAAACGCCCCAGCGGCGCGCGCGAAATGACCGGGGCGGAGATGGTCGTGCAGGCGCTCATCGACCACGGCATCCAGCACATTTTCGGCTATCCCGGCGGCGCTGTGCTGCCGATTTACGATGAGCTCTATCAGCAGGATCAGGTCGAGCACATTCTTGTGCGCCACGAGCAGGGCGCCGGACATATGGCCGAGGGCTATGCCCGCTCCACCGGCAAGGTCGGCGTCATGCTGGTCACATCCGGCCCCGGCGCGACCAACGCCGTGACGCCGCTGCAGGACGCGCTGATGGATTCTATTCCCTTGGTCTGCCTCACCGGCCAGGTCCCGACGCTCCTGATCGGCTCCGACGCGTTCCAGGAATGCGACACAATCGGCATCACACGGCCCTGCACCAAGCACAATTGGCTGGTCCGCGATGTCAATGACCTGTCGCGCGTCCTGCACGAAGCCTTCCACATCGCCACGACAGGACGCCCCGGTCCTGTCGTTGTTGATATTCCAAAGGACGTGCAATTCGCCAAAGGCATATACACGCCGCCCGCCGCTATTGAGCGCAAGAGCTATCATCCGAGGATGGAAGGCGACCTCGAAAGGATCAAGGCTGCGGCAAGCCTCCTACTCTCGGCCAAAAAACCCGTCATCTATTCCGGCGGCGGCGTCATTAATTCGGGCCCTGAAGCCTCGAAGCTGCTGCGCGAGCTGGTTGCTTTGACCGGCGTGCCGATCACGTCCACCCTGATGGGCCTCGGCGCCTATCCGGCCTCCGGCGAAAACTGGATCGGCATGCTCGGCATGCACGGCACGTACGAGGCCAACATGGTCATGCATGACTGCGATGTCATGGTGAACATCGGCGCGCGTTTCGACGACCGCATCACCGGCCGCCTCAACGCCTTCTCGCCGCATTCGAAGAAAATCCACATCGACATTGATCCCTCGTCGATCAACAAGGTCGTGCATGTCGATGTGCCGGTCATCGGCGATGTCGCCAAGGTTCTGGCTGTTTTGATTGAAGAAATCAAAGCGTCGAAGAAAAGCATCGACAAGGCCGCTCTGAAGGATTGGTGGGCGCAGATTGAGCGCTGGCGGGCGCGCAATTCGCTGGCCTATGCGCCGAACCGCGATGTCATCATGCCGCAATATGCGATCCAGCGGCTCTACGAGAAGACCAAACACCTCGACACCTACATCACCACCGAAGTCGGCCAGCACCAGATGTGGGCGGCGCAGTTCTATCATTTCGAACAGCCGAACCGCTGGATGACCTCCGGCGGCCTCGGCACAATGGGCTACGGCCTGCCCGCCGCGATCGGCGTTCAGGTGGCTCACCCGGACAGCCTCGTCATCGACATCGCCGGCGACGCCTCGATCCAGATGTGCATCCAGGAAATGTCCTGCGCCGTGCAGCACAACGCGCCGGTCAAGGTCTTCATCCTCAACAACCAATATATGGGCATGGTCCGCCAATGGCAGCAGCTGCTGCACGGCAACCGCCTGTCCAATTCCTACACTGAGGCCATGCCGGATTTCGTCATGCTGGCGAAAGCCTATGGCGGCCACGGCATCCGCTGCGACAAGCCGGCGGACTTGGACGACGCGATTGACGAGATGATCAATGTAAAGGCCCCCGTCATCTTCGACTGCCGCGTCGCCGCGCTCGCCAACTGCTTCCCGATGATCCCGTCCGGCAAGGCGCACAATGAAATGCTGCTGCCGGACGAGGCGACGGACGAGGCGGTGGCCAATGCGATTGATGCAAGCGGCAAGGGGCTGGTGTGATGATGGCTATAGCTGAATACTCAGACCGACTTATCAAGATCAGGACATTTGAATGAACGCCGCCAAACAGCCCTCCGGTTCCGCCTATTTCATCACCAAGGAAAAGGAGCTGCCCGAAAACCACACGCTCTCCGTCCTCGTCGACAACGAGCCGGGCGTGCTCGCCCGCGTCATCGGGCTGTTCTCCGGGCGCGGCTACAATATCAACTCGCTCACCGTTTCGGAAACCGAGCACGCCAGACATCTGTCGCGCATCACCATCGTCACGCGCGGCACGCCGCACATTCTCGAACAGATCAAGCATCAGCTGGAGCGCATCGTGCCGGTCCATCACGTCACGGACTTGACCGTAGCGGCGAAGGAGATGGGCCTCGACAAGCCGGTCGAGCGCGAGCTTGCCATGGTCAAGGTTGCGGGAACCGGCGACGCCCGCGTCGAAGCGCTGCGCCTTTCGGAAGCCTTTGACGCGCAGGTGCTCGATGCCGAGACCGGCCACTTCATCTTCGAAGTGCGCGGCGAACCGCACAAGATCGACCAGTTCATTCAGGTCATGGCCCCGCTCGGCCTCGTGGAAGTGTGCCGGACGGGCGTGGCGGCGATGAACCGGGGCGCGGCAGGGATGTGAAGCATGACGCCCGCCGCCTTCCTCGCCCTCGTCACCTTTGCTTTCGTCACCTCGGTCACACCCGGCCCCAACAACATGATGCTGTTCGCATCCGGCGTGAACTTCGGTTTTAAGCGCACGATCCCGCATATGTTCGGCATCGGAGCTGGTTTCTTCTCGCTGCTTATCGGCGTCGGCTTCGGACTGGGCGCCTTGTTGAAAACCTTTCCGGTGCTTTTCACGATCCTCAAATTCGCCGGCGGCCTCTATCTGCTCTATATTGCGTGGAACATTGCCGTGAGCCGATCGATCAGCGGCGGAACAGCGGGCGCGCGGCCGATGACATTCCTGGAGGCGGCGGCATTTCAATGGGTGAACCCGAAGGCATGGGTCATGGCGCTGGGCGCGATGACCGCCTATCCCGCTCCGGAGAGTTACGGCTCCTCCGTGTTGGTCATCGCCACAGTCTTCGCCATCGTTAATGTGCCGAGTGTCTCCTGCTGGGCCGGCTTTGGCAGCGCGCTGCGCGAATGGCTCTCCGTCCCGGTCAGACTGAAATGGTTCAACATCACAATGGGGGCGCTTCTGGCGCTCAGCCTCTGGCCGATGCTCCGATGAATCATTGACATAAAGTGTCAGATGCCGCGCCGCATTCTGGCCAAACTCGCGGCTTGCACTATCTCCTTCACGGGAGAATCGCAAATGACGCTCAGCCGACGGGACTTCAACGCCGCTTCGCTCGCTTTGTTTCTGGCGAACTTCTCCTCCATTTCTTTTGCCGCTTCCGCAAGCGCCCGATCGCCAAACCTCAAAGCGCTTAACCGCCTCACCTTCGGGGCAACGCAGGCGTCCTCTGCGCAGATCAATGAACTTGGCTTCGAAGTCTGGCTTGAGCGCGAGCTTGCCAAGCCAGCATCGGATGACGATTTGAAACAACGCCTTTCCGCCGCCCGGCTGCTGATCGAATACGAAGCGGGCAGCGAGGGCAAATATTCCTGGAAGGCCCGCAAGGAGGTCATCCCATATCAATATCTCGACGCGTCCAGCGAGAGCCTTCTGCCTCTGCTCGACTTCGCCAACAGCGGCATGGGATATGAAGAGCGCATCCGCCCGGCCCGCGAGGTGCAAGCCGCCTCGCTCATCCGCGCCGTGCACGCCGATGCCCAGCTGCGCGAGGTCATGACGCAGTTCTGGCACGACCATTTCAACGTCAATTCCATGCGCGACGAGCACACAGCCGCCTATTTCGCGCTCTATGACAAAATGATGCGCGAAAACGCTTTCGGCAATTTCCGCGCGCTGCTGGCGGGGATGGCGAAATCTCCTTCCATGCTGTTTTACCTCAACAACGAAGCCTCCCGCGCCAGCCCCGCCAACGAAAATTTCGTGCGCGAGCTGTTTGAGCTGCACACGCTCGGCGCGGAGAACTATTTCAATGACAAAACCACAAACTGGTCCGACGTTCCCGGCGCGAAGGAGGGCTTGGCGCACGGCTATATCGACCAGGACGTTTACGAAGCCGCCCGCGCCCTCACCGGATGGTCGTTTGGCGACGGCCGCGAACTGGGGAACGGCGATTTTGCGCCCGCCAATGGCGAGTTTCATTATATCGACCGCTGGCATGATCCCTATCAGAAGCGCATTCTGGGCGTGGAGTTCCGCGCCAATGCCGGGCCGATGCAGGACGGCGAGGCGCTGCTCGACCTGCTCGCATCGCATCCCGCCACAGCTAAATTCGTCTGCGAAAAAATCTGCCGCCGGCTTGGCATTGAAAATCCTTCGGCAGAGCTTGTGAACGTCGCCGCCCAGACTTGGCTCGACCATGTCAAGGCCGATGACCAGATCGCCAAAATCATCCGCGCCATCGTCCTGTCGAAAGAGTTCGCGGACGCGGAGCCGCGCAAGCTGAAACGTCCCTTTGAGTTCATGGCCTCGTTCTACCGCGCAGTAGGCGCCGAGGTCGCCGCGCCCCCGCTCGACTACATCTGGACACTGTCACAGGCAGGCTGGAACCAGCATGAATGCCGGCCGCCGACCGGCCATCCAGACACGACGGAGCATTGGGCCAACACAAATCTTGTCTCCGGCTTTATCAGCATGGCGCTGAACGCGCTGGAGGACTGGAATGGGGTGGCCATACTTGATCTTGCCTCCGCAACTCCGCCGGAAGTGAAATCCACCGCCGACGGCGTCCGTTTCTGGGCGGCGCGTCTTCACGGCAGCGCTCCCCAAGACGATGCGGTTGAGCTCATCGCAGCGCAATTGGCGGGCGATGCGGGCGCTGCCCTGCCCGACGATCCAGGCGAGCGCCTGCATCTGCTGCGCGGCGTCGCCGCCGCCGCCGCGCTTTCCCCGCAATTCCTGTTCCGCTGAGGCATTTCATGGAAAATCCCATTCTGGTAGTCATCTTCCTGCGCGGTGGCGCCGACGGGCTCTCGCTCATCTCCCCCTCCGGCGACAAAGACTATGCCGCCGCCCGCCCCTCGGATCTTCGCGTCGCCCGCGAGGGAGAAAATGCCGGCTTCGTGCTCAAGAGCGCCAATGCAGACGCCGATTTCCGCTTTCATCACCGCGCCAAAGGCCTGTCCGAACTCTATGATGCGGGCGAGCTCGCCGTCGTCCATGCCGCGGGCCTGAAAGACGCCACGCGCAGCCATTTTGACGCCGAGGACCGGATGGAGCGCGCCGCCCCCGGATCCGGCGCTTCAGCAGGCGGCTGGCTTGGGCGCTGGATGAACGCGGTGAAGCCTGAAGGCATCCTGCCCGCTCTCGCCGTCGGCGCAGCCGCGCCGGACTCGCTGCGCGGCGCGCAGGGCGTTGCGGTGGCCGAGGAGATCAACGCGCTGCGCGCCGCCGCCGGCCATGGCTATTCCACCGCCATCCGCGCGCTTCTCGCAAGGCAGCTCGGCGGCGACGCCATTCTCGGCGCGCCGGTCAAGCGGCTCCTGTCGCTGAGCGATGCGATCGAGGCGCGCGTCGCGCTGGATGAAAACGGC